>JAIXPK010000308.1 GCA_027486335.1 Verrucomicrobiaceae bacterium
AATGAGACAGACCTCTTCGGGAGGGGTGGCGCGGGTGGAGGGGGATGTGGCAAGGGAATGGGTGGCAAGGGAATGGGCGACGGGTTGGAGGGGAGGGCGAATAATGAGACAGACCTCTTCGGGGATGGGTGGACGATGCGATTAATTGGACAGGCCTCTTGGGGAGGGGGGAATGCGGATGCATGAGTGGCTTGCAAGCGGCTGGGGGTATGTGATGGTGGGGGATATTTGCGAGCCCTTCTGACCATGAAACTTGACCCGTCGCTGGATTCACCCCGTCCTATTGTTGCCATGATTGTGGTCAGCGGCCTTGCCGTGTTTGGCCTGAGTGCGTGTGGGTGGAATCAGGGAGGTGGGGGGAATGCGTTTACGCCGCCGCCGCCGCCTCGGTATGGGTATGGTGGGGTGCAGAGTCCGAATTATCAGCCGCCGCCCCCGCGGAATGTGGCACCGGCTCCGGTGCGGAGTGGTGAGGTGCGGCCGAGTGGGACGTCTGGTGGGCAGGCGAAGCCGAAGCCAGTGAAGGTGATCAAGCGGGATCCGAACAATACGGACATTGATCTGACGCCGCCGCCGGCACCTGCGGGGTCGAGTGTGGAGAGGCCTGCGGTGACGGAACCGGCGGTGGAGCCGACGCCGACGCCGTCGGTTGAGCCGAAGCCTGAGGCGGTGGAGCCAGCACCGGCACCGACGCCTGCGCCGACGCCTGCGCCGAAGCCGGTGGTGCGGGAGGATTTGCCGTATGGGATTCCTGCGGTGACGAAACCTGGGTGTGTGTACAGCCCGTACATGACGACGCAGCTGGTGGAGGTGGCTGGGTTGGCTCGGGGGACGAAGGTGAAGTGTCCGTACACCGGCAAGCATTTCCGGGTTCCCTGAGGTGAGGTGGATGGCTGCTGAGACGGAACGGAGACCCTGACTATGGGCGGCGCGGGCCGGAGATGGCCTGCGCCGCTTTTTTTCCCGATGGAGGTGCTGAGACCTGAAGAGATGACCCTTGCGGTGTTTGGTCCCGGGCTGCTGGGGGGATCGCTGCTGCTGGAGGCGCGGCGATTGGGGTTCGGGCGGTTGAGGGCGTGGGCGCGCCGGGAGGAAAGTGTGAGGGAGTTGCTGAGTGGCGGGTATGCGGACGAGGCGTCGGTTTCGGTGGCGGAGGTGGCGAGGGGAGCGGATCTGGTGGTGTTGTGCACGCCGGTGGAGGCGATGGCTGGGTTGGCGGGAGAGATGGTGGGAGTGCTGTCGGGGAGTCGGGTGGTGGTGACGGATGTGGGGAGTGTGAAGGGGAAGGTGATGGAGGAAGTGGGGCCGGTGCTGGGTGCGGGCGGGGTGCCGTTTGTGGGGAGTCATCCGATGGCTGGGTCGGAGAAGGGCGGGTTGGGAGCGGCGCGGTTAGGGTTGTATGGCGGGGCGGCGTGCATTGTGACGCCGGGTGGGGCTAGTGAGGAATCGGTGGCTTTGGTGCGGGGATTCTGGGAATTGATGGGGTGTGAGGTGACGGAGATGGGGGCGGGGGAGCATGATAGGACGGTGGCGCGGATTTCGCATTTGCCGCATGTGGCGGCGGTGGTGGCGACGCTGGCGGCGTTGCGTGGGGAGCCGGGGGCGGGTCGGTATGCGGCGGGAGGGTTGCGGGACACGACGCGGGTGGCGGGCGGTGATCCGGCGATGTGGCGGGGGATTCTGCTGGGGAATGCGGGTGCGGTGGTGCCGGCGTTGAGGGATCTGGTGGCGGAGACGACGCGATTGATGGAGATGGTGGAGGCGGGGGACGGTTCCGGGCTTGAATCCATGCTGAGAGAGGCGAAGGCGCTGAGACGGACGAGATATCCTGACTGACTGACATGGCTTCGCTACGAGTGCAGATGGCCCGACCGATAGCGACGGAACTGAGTGTTCCGGGCGATCGGAGCATTGCGCACCGGGCGCTGCTGCTGGCGGCGTTGTCGAATGGGCCGTGTCGGTTGAGCGGGTTTCTGCCGTCGGCGGAGTGCCTGACGACGCTGGAGGCGTGCCGGGCGTTCGGGGCGGAGATTACGGAATGTCCGGTGGAGCGTGGTGAGGGGGATGTGGTGGAGGAGAACGAGCCTGCGGGGCTGACGCGGTTGCTAGTGAACGGGGTGAGGATGCGGTTGAGCGAGCCGCCTGGGCCGGTGGATTGCGGGAGTCATGCGACGCCGCTGGCGTTGCTGATGGGTGTTTTTGCGGGGCAGCCGTTCCGGACGCAATTGATTGCGGACAGCAAGGGTGCGGAGGCGGCGCAGCCGATTATTGATCTGCTGCAGGCGATGGGGGTGAGGGTATCGGCGTCTGGTCCGGTGAATGAGCGGACGTACACGGTGCATGGGACGCGGGCGCTGCATGCGGTGAGCGGGCGGATTCCTGCGCCGAGTGCGCGGATCAAGGGGGCGGGGTTGTTTGCGGGGATGTTTGCTAGTGGGCGGACGCAGTTGAGCGAGCCGGTGAGCACGAGGGATCACACGGAGCGGATGATGCAGTATTTCATGGTGAAGACCCTGCAGAGCCGGGGGACGGTGTCGATTCATGGCGGGCAGGTGCCGGAGAGCCGGGATTTTCACATTCCCGGGGATATCAGCAGTGCGGCGGTGTGGATCACGACGGCGGCGATGCAGCCGGGGGCGGATCTTGTGGTTAGGGATGTGGGGTTGAACGAGTCGAGGACGGCGTTTCTGCGGGTGCTGGTGCGGATGGAGGCGCAGATCGGGGAATCGGTGCAGGAGTGGCGTTTCGGGGAGCCGTGGGGGCATGTGACGGTGCGGGGGATGCCGCTGAAGGCGACGGAGATCATGCCGGATGAGTCGACGGTGATGCTGGATGAGTTGCCGTTGCTGGCGGCGGCGGCGGCGGTGGCGGAGGGGCAGACGGTGATCCGGGCGTTTCCGGGGTCGCCTGCGGCGGCGCTGCTGCCGGCGATTGCGGCGAATTTGAATCGGATTGGGGTGGTGGTGGAGACTGGTCCGGCGATTTGCCGGATTACTGGGAACGGGTTTCGGGCTCCGTTGCAGAGCGGGGTGATCAGTGCGGGGGGGGATCCGCGGCTGGCGATGGCGGCGGCGGTGACGGGATTATTCGGGGATGGGGAGACGGAGATTGAGCATGCGGAGAGTGTGGAGGACGTGTATCCCGGGTTTGGGGCGATGCTGGCGCGGTTTCAGATGAAGGAGATTTCGAGGGGGATTGAGATTCCGGTGATTTCGTCGGTGCCGTCCTTGCGTCCTGGGGAGAGAGGAGCCATCGTGGGGGCGAGATGACAGTGATTGCGATTGATGGCCCGGCGGCATCCGGGAAGAGCAGTGTGGCCCGCAAACTGGCGGAGCGGCTGGGGTGTGTGCATGTGAACAGCGGGGCGCTGTATCGGGCGGTGACGTGGGCGGTGCTGAACGCGGGGATCAATCCGGGGGATGAGACGGCGGTGGCTGGGTTTGTGCATCGGTTGCCGGTGACGATGACGGCGGCTGGTGGCGGGGCGTGGATCCGGGTGGACGGGCATGATCCGGAGCCGTATCTGAGGGATCAGCAGGTGAATGCGCATGTATCGACGGTGTCGTCGTATCCGGAGGTGAGGGTGCTTCTGACGGCGATTCTGAGGGGGCTGGGTGAGGGTGGGGATCTGGTGATGGAGGGACGGGATATTGGGAGTGTGGTGTTTCCGGAGACCCCGTATAAGCTTTATATTGATGCGCAGGAGGAAGTGCGGATGGCGCGGCGAGCGGCGCAGGGGGAAGCGGACAGTGTGCGGCAGCGGGACAAGGCCGACAGTTCGCGAGAGAGTGCGCCATTGCAGGTGCCTGAGGGGGCGGTGGTGATTGACAATTCGGAGCTGAGTGCGGAGGAGACGTATGCGGCGGTGTGTGCGGCGCTGGCGGCGCGGGGGCTGGCGGGATTGTGAAGAGTAAGGATCAACGAGAATTTGTTATGAAGATTACGATCGAGTACTGTACGATGTGAAACTACCTCCCGATGGCGACCCGTGCGGTGGCTGAAATCAGGGAAGCGCTTGGGGTTGAGCCCGAGCTGATTGCAGGTGGAAAGGGCATCTTCGATGTGAAGGTGGACGGCGTGCTGGTGTATTCGAAGTACGCGACGGATCGGCATGCGCGTCCCGGGGAGCTGGTGCCCCTGATTCGTGCGGCGGGAGGGAGTTAGGGGGGTGAAGAAGGAGCAGGGGGCTGGGCGGATGTGGCGAGGGGCGCGATCCCGTTGGGGTTGGCGGGTGTGGTTGGGGGAGACCCGGGGCAGGCCTTGCTGCGGTGGCTGCTGGTGGGGAGGGGGCGTTGGCATCGAGGTCACAGGCAGGATGCCTGTGACCCATTGGCTAGCGCGGAGACAAGGGCGGGACGCTTGCTACGGTGGGGGCAGAGGACGTGTGGGACCGAAGTCGAAAGTGATCAGACCTCTGGAAGGTCTGGTTTCCGGGTTGTGTTCTTGCGCCCCGTTAGGGCGCGGGGACATAAAACCTGGGCATCCCAGGGCCTTCGCTTCCCAGGGCCTTCGCGTTGCTGCGTCCCTGGGCTTGGGTCTTTGGGCCCGTTGGGCCGTCGGGATTAGGGGGATGCTGGTACAGGGACAAGGCCGGGACGGCCTTGCTACGGTGGCATGCGCTGATTGCAGGGAATTTTCAATCACTGCCTAGCGTGGGAGGCCTGCTGGGGCGTAGAGGGCGGCGAGGCGGCGTGAGTGTTCGTCGTAGGCGGCTTCGAAGAGGGAGGTGGCGCGTTCGGGGCCGGTGAGGGCGGAGGCGGTGAGGACGAGTGGGGGTTGGCCTGCGGCGGTGAGGCGAGCGGCGGTTTCTGCTTTGATGGCGTTGACGAGGAGACAGCCGCCGACGGTGGAGCCTGGGGCGACGGGGGTATCGAGGCCGGGGATGGAGACCATGGCGTCGCCGATGGGTGCGCCCGTATCGAGGATGAGGTCGGCGGCGTCGGTGAGTTTGACGCCATGGGGGTGGCGGCTGGTACTGGCGTCGGCGTGGGCTTTGCTGACGATGGCGACGACCTTGACGCGGTTGGCGCGGAAGTGTTCGGCCATTTCGACTGGGACGACATTGCAGCCGCTGGAGGAGATGATGAGGGCGGTATCGAGTGGGGAGAGGACGAAGTTGCGGAGGATGCGAGCGGCTAGGCCGGAGACATTTTCGAGGAACATGGCCTGGCGCTGGCCGTTGGCACCGACGACGAGGTTATGGAAGGAGAGGGAGAGTTCGACGATGGGGTTGAAGCCTGGGAAGGAGCCGTAGCGTGGCCACATTTCCTCGACCATGATTCTGCTGTGGCCGCTGCCGAAGAGGTGGACCATGCGGCCGGCGAGGATGGATTGGGCGAACCAGTCGGCGGCGGTGGAGATGGCGGCGGATTGGGAATCGACGGCGTCGATGATGCGGCGGCAGTGGTCGAGGTAGGAGCTGGCGTGCGGGGTCATGGGGGCGGGGGATTTGAGAGGGTTATTGTGAGGAGGTGATAGTGAAATGGGGGTTCAGATGCCTTCGCTGACGGACCAGCCGCCGTCGATGGCGAGCGTCTGGCCTGTGCAGAAGCGGGCGGCGTCGCTGAGGAGCCAGACGACGGCGGCGTCGAGGTCCTCGGGGAGACCGATGCGGCCGCCGTCGAGGGGTTGTTTGTGGCGGATGAAGGAGAGGATATCGTTATTGGAGGCGGCGCGGGAGGCCATGGGTGTATCGACGAGGGCAGGGGCGACGACGTTGATGCGGATATTGTGAGGGGCGTAGCAGGCGGCGGTGGATTTGCTGAAGCCGATGATGGCGGCTTTGGCTGCGGCGTAGACGTGGGTGGAGAAGAATCGAGGGGAGGGTGACCAGCCGAGGACGGAGGCCATGTTGAGGATGACGCCGCCGGAGTTCTGGCGGAGGAAGGCGCGGACGGCGGCGCGGTTGGAGAAGATGACGCTGTCGAGGTTGAGGGCGAGCGTGGTGCGGACCCCTTCGTCGGTGACCTCGTGGAGCGGGCCGTCGCCGAATTTTCTGCCGGAGCCGCCGGCGACGTGGTAGAGACCGTCGAGTTTGCCGAAGGAATCGATGGCTAGGGAGACGGCGCGTTCGGCGGTGTCGCTGAGGGCGGCGTCGCCGATGACGGAGCGTGCGTTAGGGCCGAGTTCGGCGAGGGCGGCGGCGGCGCTGTCGGGGTTACGGCCGGCGATGACGACCCTTGCGCCTGCGGCGACGATGGCGCGAGCGGCGGAGAGGCCGAGGCCGGTGGTGCCGCCGATGATGGTGATGACTTTGCCTGCGAGCATGGGAGGGAGAGTGGCGGGTGAATGGTGTCAGGGAAAGGCTTGAGCGGAGAATTGGCTGGCGTGCCATGCGGCTCCGGCGGTGCCGGCCCATTCGCCGAGGGTTGCGGGGACGAGGGGGACGGCGCGGCCGGTGGGACGCCATTCGACTTGGGCGATGGCTTTGGCGAGAGGGTCGAAGAGGACTGGGCCGGCGACGGCGATGCCGCCGCCGATTACGACGCGTTCCGGGTCAACGACATTGATGACAGAGGCGATGCCGCAGGCGAGGGCGTGGAGGGAGCGTTCCCAGACGGCGATGGCGTCCGGGTTTCCGGCGGAGACGGCGGCGACGAGATCGCGGGTGGATTGCCAGCGGCCTGAGGAGCGGGAGCTGATGTTGTGATTGCCGGCGAAGAGTTCGAGGCCGCCGGGCATGTTAGCGATGGTGGGAGGGCCGTCGAGATCGAGGCAGAGGTGGCCGAAGTGGCCGGCGCGGCCGAGGTGGCCGCGGAGGAGACGACCGTTTGACCAGATGGCTCCGCCGACGCCAGTGCCGAGCGTGAACATGACGGCGTCGCGGGCACCTTTGGCGGCTCCGCACCAGATTTCGCCGAGGAGGGCGGCGTGGGCGTCGTTGAGGACGGGGACGAGGGAAGGGCGGAGGAGCCATGAGGTCCAGTCGAAGCCTTCGAGGCCGGACATGCGGCCGGGCATGGAGTGGATGGAGCGTTCGTCGTGGGCGGCGAGGCCTGGGGCGCTGATGCCGACGGCGGAGAGAGGGCCGGTTTGGGATTCGAGGTGGGCGAGGAGATCGCGGACGCGGAGTTGCCAGAGTGGGCGGCCGTTGAGGGATTCGCCGTCGCTGGTGGGGGCGGTGGCGTCGGCGATGCGGGTGCCGTCTGGGGAGAAGACGGCGGCTTTGATGGCGGTGCCGCCGAGGTCGATGCCCGCGAAGAGAGGATCCATGAGGGGGCTGATGAAGCGGG
>JAIXPK010000255.1 GCA_027486335.1 Verrucomicrobiaceae bacterium
GACGCCCTCTCCTCCATCCTCCCCTTCCTCACCCCGGAACAACAGGAAGCCCTCCTCGCCGACGAAATGGACAAATCCGCATGGTGGGAAGAAATCATCCCCCAACTCCTCCCGGACGAATCCCTCCCCACCATCGAAGGCTCCACCCCCACCACGCCGGACACCAAAGAATTCTCCGGCCCCGACACCCTCGACTGACTCGGGCAGCACCCTATCAAGGCCTCCCCGGCCTTGCCTCCGTACCAGCCATTCAAAACCTCCCCAGCGGCAGCCACTGTAGCAAGGCCGTCCCGGCCTTGTCTCCGTACCAGCCATCCTCGCAACACGCCAAGCCGAAGGTTTGACGGAAGTAGCCGGTGGCGTCAGCCACCGGTCTAACATTATAAACACCCACCGCCCCGGCAGGGGCGGCCACCCTTTCTGCGCACGGAGTGCGCCTGCCAGCCCTCACAACTCGCCCCTCCCAACGAGCACCCCCGCCCGGTCCATCCGTGCCCATCCGCAAAATCCGCGGCCCACACGCCCTCCCCCACTCGCGCCTTCACGTGAGATCACTCTCCAAACGCACCCACCTTCACGTTTCTCACTTCTCACTTCCCCCCCTCCCAACACGCCCCCTTTTGCTATTCCCAATTCACAATTTCCAATTTCCCCATACCGCCTCCTCATCCCGCAGGGATGACGGCCTGTAGCCGACGGTTGAGCGAGGCCACGAGCGACACCGCCGGTAACCACACCAAAAAAATCGCACCCCGAAGGCGTGCCGGCCTGTAACCGGTGGTTGAGCAACGCGACACCACCGGATTGCCGCCCCCAACCCACAACAAATCCCCGCCCGGCCCATTCGTGCCCATTCGTGAAATTCGTGGTCCTCCCCCCCCCTCACTTCCCCTCCCCCTCTCCCCCCACGCCCCCTTTCACTATTCCCAATTTTCAATTTCCCCCATCCCCCCGCGCGCGCACTATGCCCCGAATGACCGCCCTCGAATCCATCCTCCACAACTTCCGCGCCGCCTCGCAGTCCGAGCGCGAAAAGGGCAACTACTTCGAAGAACTCATCCGCACCTACCTCCGCTTCGAAGCCACCTACGCCGACCTCTACTCCGACGTCTGGCTCTTCCCGGACTGGGCCAACGCCATCGGCACACCACAATTCGGCATCAGCGCCAAAGACACCGGCATCGACCTCGTCGCCAAAACCCGCGGCACCGACGAATACCACGCCATCCAGTGCAAATGCTACGCCCCTACCCACCGGGTCATGAAGGCGGACATCGACAGCTTCTTCACCGCCTCCGGCAAAACCTGCTTCTCCCAGCGACTCATCGTCGCCACCACCAACGACTGGAGCGACAACGCCGCCAGCGCCCTCAGCGGCCAGCACCCGCCCGTCTGCAAAATCGACCTCCAGGACCTCGAAAACTCCCAGATTGATTGGGCCAAGTACCAACCCGCCAAGCCCCCCGCCCTCAAACCCAAAAAACAACTCCGACCCCACCAGTCCACCGCCAGAACCAAGGTCGCCCTCGGCTTCGCATCCGCCGACCGCGGCAAGCTCATCATGGCCTGCGGCACCGGCAAAACCTTCACCTCCCTCAAAATCGCCGAAGAAATCGCCGGCCAGAACAAGCTCGTCCTCTTCCTCGTCCCCTCACTCAACCTCCTCTCCCAGTCACTCACCGAGTGGACCCAGGAAAGCGCCATCCCCCTCCACAGCTTCGCCGTCTGCTCCGATGCCGAAATCGGCAAGAAACGCGAGAAAAACGACGAAGACATCGTCGAAACCTTCGCCCACGAACTCCGCTACCCAGCCACCACCGACCCCCGCCGCCTCGCCTCCGAAGTCGCCAAACGACACGACGCCCACCACATGAGCGTCATCTTCTCCACCTACCACAGCCTCGACGTCCTCACCAGAGCCCAGCAGAAATTCGGCCTCCCCGACTTCGACCTCGTCATCTGCGACGAAGCCCACCGCACCACCGGTGCCACCTTCGAAAACGACGACAAGGAAAGCAACTTCGTCCGCGTCCACGACAACGACTTCCTCCGCGCCACCAAACGGCTCTACATGACCGCCACCCCGCGCATCTACGCGGATTCCGCCAAAGCCCAGGCCGAAAAAGACAACATCGCCATCTGCTCCATGGATGACGAAGCCCTGTACGGAAAACAATTCCACCTCATCACCTTCTCCGAAGCCGTCGAACTCAAACTCCTCACCGACTACAAGGTCCTCGTCCTCACCATCAGCGAAGACCACGTCAGCCAGCGCATCCAGTCCCTCCTCAAAGACGAAAACAATCAGCTCAAAGTCGACGACGCCGCCCGCATCATCGGCTGCTGGAAAGCCCTCAGCAAACAAGGCCTCACCAGCGACCTCGCCCTCGACCCGCTCCCCATGAAGCGCGCCGTCGCCTTCTGCCAGGTCATCGAACGCCAGCAGGGCTCCCGCACCCACAAGGTCTCCTCCAAACAAATCGCCAGCATGTTCAAAGCCGTCGTCGACGCCTATCAGCAGGCCGAAGACTCCGACAACGACCTCCTCTGCGAAGCCGCCCACGTCGACGGCGCCATGAACGCCGCCCAGAAGGAAGAAAAACTCTCATGGCTCAAAGCCGAGCCCCCCGCCAACACCTGCCGCATCCTCAGCAACGTCCGCTGCCTCAGCGAAGGCGTCGACGTCCCCGCTCTCGACGCCGTCCTCTTCCTCACCCCACGCAATTCCCAGGTCGATGTCGTCCAGTCCGTCGGCCGCGTCATGCGCACCGCCCCAGGCAAACAACTCGGCTACGTCATCCTCCCAGTCGTCATCCCCTCAGGCATCGAACCCCACGAAGCCCTCAACGACAACAAGGTCTACAAGGTCGTCTGGGATGTCCTCCAGGCCCTCCGCTCCCACGACGACCGCTTCGACGCCTTCATCAACAAACTCGACCTCATCGGCAAAGACCCCCGCAAAATGGAGGTCATCGCCATCACCGATAAGGTCGCCAAAAAATCCCGAACCTCAACGCCCTCGCCTGCCAAGGTCGCCAAAGACACCAGCTCCATCAGCGAATTCACCCCCACACCTTACAAGGTCCCAGTTCAACCCGAGCTGAAATTCGAAGTCGGCGAACTCGAACGCGCCCTCAACGCCAAGCTCGTCAAAAAATGCGGCAACCGCAACCACTGGGAAGACTGGGCCAACGACATCGCCAAAATCGCCACCACCCACATCTCCCGCATCACCGCCATCGTCAGCGATCCCACCAACACCTCCGAAGTCGCCGCCTTCAACGCCTTCGCTCGCGAACTCCGCGACGACCTCAACGACTCCATCTCCGACCCCGAAGTCATCGAGATGCTCGCCCAGCACCTCATCACCAAACCTGTCTTCGACGCGCTCTTCAAAGACTACTCCTTCGCAAGTCAGAACCCTGTCTCCCTCGCCATGCAGGGAGTCCTCGATGTCCTCCAGCAGCACCGCCTCGAAAAAGAAGCCGACACGCTCGAAAAATTCTACGCCAGTGTCGCCCGTCGCGCCGAGGGCATCGACAACGCCGAAGGCAAACAGAAAATCGTCGTCGAACTCTACGACAAATTCTTCCGCAACGCGTTCCCCAAAATGACCGAACGCCTCGGCATCGTCTACACCCCAGTCGAAATCGTCGACTTCATCATCCACAGCATCAACGATCTCCTCCAATCCGAATTCGGCCAGACCCTCGGCAGCAAAGGGGTCCACATCATCGACCCCTTCACTGGCACCGGCACCTTCGTCACCCGTCTCCTCCAAAGCGGTCTCATCAAACCCGACGAACTCCCCCACAAATACAAACACGAAATCCACGCCAACGAAATCGTCCTCCTCGCCTACTACATCGCCGCCATCAATATCGAAGCGGTCTA
>JAIXPK010000150.1 GCA_027486335.1 Verrucomicrobiaceae bacterium
CCGCACTCCTTTGCGAATTGAGCAACGAATGGCTCACCGGAAAAATCTACCTCAACATGAACTCCATAGAGCCACCCTGCGCCTAGCCGAAACTTTTACAGAATAAAAATTGCGCGGCCTTCTGCGAGGGACCACTCGCGCTCCCTAGCGACGGCGCGTGCCTCGCAAAAGAGTTCTTCGGTGACTTGAATCTGTGTCTTGTTCGTGCAGGAGTTGATGCCTTGCCGTTGCATTGATTTCAACGAGACTCAGCCGTGTCCAGCAGCCGGATGAGCCACAACCGCATGAAGTCCAAACGCACCGCCAGACCCAAAGGCATCCAGCCCGCGAAGCCCAGTCCATCGGGTCTGTTGCGCGACTTGCGCGGGCTGATCGTGGCGGCGCGTGAGCAGGTGGCGCGCACCGTCAACGCAGGACTGACGTTGCTGTATTGGGAAGTTGGCACTCGGATCCGGCGGGACATCCTGAAGGAGAAACGTGCCGACTACGGACAGGAGATTTTGCACACACTGAGTGCAAAATTAGTGGTCGAGTTTGGCCGGGGATTCAGTGAGCGAAATCTGGCTCACATGGTGAAGTTTGCCGAGGCGTTCCCGGACCGTGACATTTTGCACACGCTGTGTGCAAAATTGGGATGGAGCCACTTCCGTTCCATCATCTATGCGGGTGATGAACTGAAGCGCGACTTCTACGCCGAGATGTGCCGCATCGAGAATTGGAGTGTGCGGACACTGGAGAAGAAAATCGGCGGGATGCTCTACGAGCGCACGGCGCTGTCGAAGAAGCCGGACAAGCTCATCCGCGCGGAACTGGCGGCGTTGCGCGACGAGGACAAGCTCACGCCCGACCTCGTATTTCGCGACCCGTATGTGCTGGATTTCCTGCGCCTGAAGGACACTTACACGGAGAAGGATCTGGAGGCGGCCATCCTGCGAGAAGTCGAGTCGTTCATCCTGGAACTCGGCGTCGGCTTCGCGTTTCTCGAACGGCAGAAGCGGATCATGGTGGACAGCGAAGACCATTATCTCGACCTGCTGTTCTATCACCGGCACCTGCGGCGCTTGGTGGCGATTGAACTTAAGCTGGAGGCGTTCAAGCCCGCCGACAAGGGGCAGATGGAACTCTACCTGCGCTGGCTCGACCGCCACGAACGCAAGCCGGGCGAGGAAGCACCCATCGGGCTGATTCTCTGCGCGGGCCAGCGGCGCGAGACGGTGGAACTGCTCGACTTGGAAAAGGCGGGCATCCGCGTGCGGCCTACTGGACGGACGTGCTGCCGAGGGAGCAGCTCCAAAGAAAGCTGCGTGAGGCGGTGGCACTGGCGCGTGCGCGGCTGGCGGGAGATCAGGACGCAAAGCCTGCGAGGCGTGCGAAGAAATCGCCCTGACAGACGGGCCGGAAGGCGGCGGGCCAGGTCGAGTCGCCCTGGCCGCTGCTAGCAGGCCACCAGATTCCAACCCTTCGCAAAGCCAAACCCCTCGAAGTCCTTCCCATTGACGGTGGCGAACCCGGCAACTCCGAAGGCGCGGAGAGCGTGGGCGGTGCGGGTATCGTAGATGCGGCGGCGGGCGATGCCGGGTTTGGCGGCCATCCCCCATAGACGGGCGTGGACGGCGCGGCGGGCGGGCGGGGGGCCCAGAGTCTTCCAGTAGGGACGCCGGCGGGTAGCTTTGCATGACGGCGACGGCTTGCGGGGCGGTCAGCGGCTTGGCGACCACGGAAGTCGTGCCGCCTCATCATTCCAAGCCCCCTGATGGCAGAAACCAAAGTCCGCCTCACAAATCAAACCCCTCATCTCCCCCTCAACTCCCCAGCCACGCCACCAGCTTCCCCACCGCCCGCGACCGGTGACTCATCCCATGCTTCACCGCAGCCGGCAGCTCCCCGAACGTCCCCGTCTCACCCTCCGGCACAAACGCCGGATCATAACCAAATCCCCCAGTCCCACGCGCCTCCTCAGCCATCGTCCCCTCCACCGCCCCATCAAAAACCCCCAGCACCTCCCGCCCACGCGCCACCACCAGCACACACCGGAACCTCGCCCGCCGTGCCTCCCCGCTCACCCCAGCCGCCGCCAGCTCCCCTAGCACCTTCGCCAGATTCTCCCCATCCCCTGCCCCCTCTCCCGCATACCGCGCCGAATACACCCCCGGCCGCCCGCCCAGCGCATCCACCTCCAACCCAGAATCATCCGCCACCACCAGCACCTCCGGCCCCAGCTCCGTCGCCGCCGCCAGCGCCTTGATCGCCGCATTCTCCGCAAACGTCTCCCCGGTCTCCTCAGGCGACCCCAACCCAGGATGATCCTTCAGATCCTCCACCTCCCACCCGCTCCCCAAAAGCTCCCGGAACTCCCCGGTCTTATGTCGGTTATGCGTGGCAATGACGATGCGTCGAGGTTGTTCCGGCATGGCTAAATTTGTGGTTTCCTTCCGCCCCGGAGGCTTTAGGACAGTCGCCCCGCCTCCGCGGCACCCATTCCTCTGCCTCCCGTCACCCCATGAGCAACAACAAAGACGCGCGCTTCAAAACCATCCTCATGTTCGGTGCCCCCGGCAGCGGCAAAGGCACCCAGGGTGCCATCCTCGGCCGCATCCCACGCTTCATCCACTTCGTCTGCGGCGAAGTCTTCCGCGCCCTCGACACCCGTACCCCCCTCGGCCAGAAATTCGTCGAATACTCCATGCGCGGCGAACTCGTCCCAGACGAACTCACCGTCCAACTCTGGAAAGCCAACATCGACTCCCGCGCCGAAAGCCACCTCTTCAAACCAGACATCGACTTCCTCGTCCTCGACGGCATCCCCAGAAACGTCGAACAGGCCCGCCTCATGGCCCCCTTCATCGACGTCCTTCACGTCTTCCACCTCTCCTGCCCCGACCGCCAGGAACTCCACCGCCGGATCCGCAAACGCGCCCTCAAGGAAAACCGCTTCGACGACGCCCGCGACGAAACCATCGAACGCCGCATCCGCACCTACGAAGCCGAGTCCAAACCCATGCTCGACTTCTACCCGCGCGAACGCATCACAGACATCGACGCCACCCAGCACCCGGCCATCGTCTTCCACACCATCCTCAGCCGCATCATCTCACTCGACGAATTCAAGACCTCCGCCGAGGAAGTCCACTGACCCGACCTCCCAGGAGCCTGTTGAAATACCCCGATTGGCAGCGGATCCGGGTTTTCAACCGGCTCCCAAAATCCAGTTGCCCGGCTCACCCCGCCCCCATACGTTCGCCTCCCTTTCAAGGCCTCCGCGCCCCCACTCCCTCCAACCGCTTTCCCGACCCGCACAGCCATGCTCGAGACCCTCCGCAAGCACCACTACGTCCTGATGTCCGTCATCGCAGCCGTGGTCATCGTTTCCTTCACATTCCTCTATAACCCCAATCAGAGGATGGGATCAGGCACCCGCATCGGCAACATTTACGGCCGGGACTTCACCGCAGGCGAGAAAAAGGCCATCGACGAAATGGGTGCCGTCGCCGGCCGCCTCGGGGGCATGATCGAGGGCAACGACTACATGGCTCGCTTCTCCGACCCATCCCAGAAATTCATCAATACCCTCAGCTCCATCTCCAACCGCTACACCAGCACCAACCGGAACTCCGGCGACGACCTCGACTTCTCCTACAACGTCATGGTGATGCGCGAAGAGGCCAAACGCCTCGGCATCGCCGCAGACCGCGAAGACGTCTCCCGCATGGTCCAGGAACTCGGAGCATTCAAATCCAACGGCCGCTTCGACAGCACCAAATACGACGCCTTCCTCTCCAACGGCAACCTCGGTGACAAAACCACCACCGAACAGAAGCTCTTCACGCTCGCCCACGACATCATCATCTTCCAGAAACTCAGCAAACTCGTCGGCGGCTCCTTCGCTCCCTCCCCCGCCGAAGTCGACGACTATTACGCCAGTCAGCACGTCAAAACCACCGCCTTCACCGCCCTCGCCGAAAAAACCAAGTTCGCCGAGCAAGCCGTCACCGACGAGGAAATCAAGACGTTCTACGACGCCGAGAAAGCCAAGTCCGAAGCCACCCCGAAAGAAGGCGAACCCGCCCCCACCCCGGACCCAGTCGTCCTCTCCGACGAAAAACGCTCGGTGAAATTCGTCTTCAGCGCCAAGCCAAAACCACCCACCGCTCCCGTCGCCCCCGTCCAGGAGGACCTCACCAAAATCACCGACGAAGCCCAGAAAAAGGCCAAGGAAGAGGAATTCAAAAAGCTCCAGGAAACCTACACCAAGGCCCTCGACGATCACACCAAAGCCATGGAAACCCATCTCGCCGCCGAGAAATCATGGGTCTCCAAGGTCGACGCCCTCGCCACCGCTCTCTTCGCCGACGACCGCGGCCCCAAACCCTTCGAGGAGGCCGCCAAAGGCGCTGGCTTCGAAGCCACTCAAGCCGATTTCACCAAGGCCGCTCCACCGGAAGCCCTCAAAGCTCAGGCCGCCGCTCTCGAAGCCATGTTCACCGCAGAACCCGGCCCCGCTGACCCTGTCCAGACCGCCGACGGCTGGTGCCTCTTCGAAATCGCTTCCATCACCAAGGCCGGCATCCTCCCGCTCGACCAGGTAAAGGAAAAAATCACCGCCAAACTCAAGGAAACCAAGGTCGCCGCCGCCCTCAAAGACGCCGCCACCAAGGCCCGCACCGCCATCGACGAAGCCGTCAAAGCCGGCAAATCCTTCGCCGAAGCCACCACCGCCGCTGGCCTCACCGCCGGTGAAATCCCCGTCTTCTCCGGCACCAAGCCACCCACCGGCCTAGCCAACCAGAAGGTCGTCCTCGCCAAGTGCAACGAACTCAACGCCGGCGAAACCTCCGAGCCTCAGGAAGTCCCCGAAGGCCTCCTCCTCATCCACGTCGCTAAAAAGGAACTCCCCAAAGACCCCAAAATGGAAGAGGACAAAAAGAACCTCGCCAAAAACCTAACCTCCGGCGACAACGGTTCCCCCTTCTCCCCGCCTAGCCCGGTCTTCCAGGCATGGTTCTCCTCCCGACGCGACGCCGCCGTCGAAGTCCGCTGAACCCCATCGTGTCCACTCCTCCCACGGACGACCCCTCACCTCTCGCCGACCTCCTCGACGACGCCAGCGGCTGCGTCGCCACCGGCGACCTCGACGGTGCCGCCGCCCTCTTCCGCGACGCCACCGCCCTCGACCCATCCTGCTTCGACGCATGGCACGGCCTCGGCATGGTCCTCATGCGCTCCAGCGACCTCAAAGGCGCCCTCGGTGCCGCCATGATGGCCACCGACCTCCGCCCCAACGACCTTCTCGCATGGACCGCCCTCTCCCAGGTTCACGTCAAGATGGGCAACATCGCCGAAGCTGAAGCCGCCAAAGGCAACGCCCGCATCCTCTCCCTCGGCGGTCGCATCAAACGCGACTGATCCCCCTCCGCCCAGTTCCAACTGGGCCACTCCACACCCCGCACGCCCCGCGCCCGCGGCCCCCGCTGTCTCTTGCGGTCCCCTCGACTCGCTCCATCGGTCCACTCCTGCCGATCTCTCCCAAACCCCTCCCGCTTCCCCCATCCCTCTCCCATGCGCTGGCCTGACGAACGCGTCCTCGTAATCCCCCGCCGTCTCTTCGACGATCTCGGTGCCTTCAACGGTCTCTCCACCGACGTCGACCGCTACCTCCCAGCCTTCCTCGACCCGGCCAATAACCACTTCCTCGCCAGAGACTCCGCAGAAGACGATCCCTCCCACAAGCAGATCATCCCCTACGCCCTCTTCCACCACAACGGCCACCTCCTCCACTACGTCAGGGGCTCCAAAGGCGGCGAAAAACGCCTCGCCGCCAAAGGCTCCCTCGGCATCGGCGGCCACATCAACGCCGAAGACGCCGCTCAGGCCTCCCTCGAAAAAGATACCTACATGACAGGCGTCGAACGCGAAATGAACGAGGAACTCGTCATCTCCTCGCCCTTCTCCCAGAACATCGTCGCCCTCATCAACGACGACTCCAATGACGTCGGCAAGGTCCATATCGGCATCGTCCACCTCTTCAACCTAGCCTCCCCAGACGTCGCCGCCAACGAAGCCCCCATCACCGACCTCTCTTTCCTCTCCCTCGATTCCCTGGCCGCTCGCCGCGACCAGCTCGAATCATGGAGCCAGATCTGCCTCGACCACCTCCACCTCATCCTCCCATGAAAAAATCCCTGCTCTTCTCCTCCCTCCTCCTCTCCCTCCTCCCCATCCACGCCGAGGAGCCCAAGGGGCTCTTCATCGACCCAGCCGAAGCCGCTAAAGCCGACGCCGACTTCGCCATTCAGGGCGAGTACGCTGGCTCCATCGCCGGCAAAAAACACGGGCTCCAGCTCGTCGCCGAAGGCGATGGCAAATTCCTCGCCATCCTCTACCCAGGCGGTCTCCCCGGCGCTGGCTGGGACGGCAACAAAGCCTCCCGCGTCAAAGGCACCGCCGGTAACGGCAAAAGCGCTATCAGAGTCGTCCTCGGTTCCCTCGAAGGCACCGCCAAAGACGGCAAGGTCACCTTCGGCAGCGATTCCCTCGAAAAAGTCACCCGCTCCAGCCCCACCATGGGTGCCAAACCACCCGCCGACGCCGTCATCCTCTTCGACGGCTCCAACACCGACGCATGGAACGGCAGCGGCATGACCGACGAAAAACTCCTCAAAGAAGGCCAGGACTCCAAACAGAAATTCGGCAGCTACCACATCCACCTCGAATTCATGCTGCCCTACAAACCCAAAGCCCGCGGCCAGGACCGCGGCAACTCCGGCTTCTACAACCAGAGCCGCTTCGAAGTCCAGGTCCTCGATTCCTTCGGCCTCGAAGGCGAAAACAACGAATGCGGCGGCATCTACAGCATCAAAGCCCCGGACCTCAACATGTGCCTCCCTCCCCTCGTCTGGCAGGCCTACGACATCGACTTCACCGCCGCCACCTTCGACTCCGCCGGTAAAAAAACTGCCAACGCCCGCACCACCGTCAAACACAACGGCACCGTCATCCACGACAACGTCGAACTCCCCCACGCCACCACCGCCGCCCCGCTCGGCGACGGCAAAGACCCCGGCCCGCTCCACCTCCAGAACCACGGCAACCCCATCCGTTACCGCAACATCTGGCTCGTCGAGAAAAAGTAATCCCGGCACCCCTCTCCCAGCTTAGCACTCCTTTCATCCTCCCGGCGCCGAATCTCCTCCCCGGGAGGCTCGCACTTGCACGCGCCCCGGATTCAGTGTAGCCGCCCCGCTTCCCTCGCTGGCCCGCCGCTCCCGGCTGCTCAGCACCCTCAAACCTCCAGCTTTCCACTCGCTTGATCAATCAGCTCAGGGCCTTCGAAAAATCCGGTAAGAATATCCGGGTCGGTGTTGTCGGATGCGGTGCCATGGGGCTCGGCGTCGCATGGCAGGTCGCCCGCACCCCGGGCATGGATCTTGTCTTCATCACCGATATTGCCACAGACGCGATCGCCAAAGGCCTCGCCTCCACCAACCTCACAGGCATCCCCGTCCCAACCTCCGGCCCGCTACCCCCTCGGACCCCCAAATCCGAAGTCTGGACTTCCCTCGACACCGCCGCTCTCCTCGCCCTCCCGGACCTCGAATTCGACGTCCTCGTCGAATGCACCAACACCATCGC
This sequence comes from Verrucomicrobiaceae bacterium, assembly GCA_027486335.1. GTDB lineage: Bacteria > Verrucomicrobiota > Verrucomicrobiia > Verrucomicrobiales > V1-33 > V1-33. Next base: position 7,630 of record JAIXPK010000150.1, read on the forward strand.
ACCGGCCACCCACTTCTGCCTCGCCGCCATCGCCAAAAAAGCCCACGTCGTCCTCATGAACGCCGAGGTCGATCTCGCCCTCGGCCAACTCCTCAAACACGAGGCCGATAAACAGGGCGTCGTCGTCACCAGCGACGCCGGTGACCAGCACGGTGTCCTCAGCACCATGATCGAGGAAATCGAACTCTGGGGCTTCCGCATCGTCCAGGCAGGCAACATCAAAGGCTACCTCGAACGCCACGCCGTCGCAGAGTCCAAACGCGAAATCGCCGCCAAACTCAAGCTCTCCGTCATCCAGTGCATCGCCTACACCGATGGCACTAAGCTCAATATCGAAATGGCCCTCATCGGCAACGGCGCCGGCCTCGTCCCGCTCCAGCCCGGCATGCGCGGTCATGAATTCGGCAGCGCCAAAAAGGACGTCAAAGAGGTCCTCGACCTCTTCGACTTCGACGCCTCCAGCCCCACCGGCCACATCGACTACGTCGTCAACGCAGAACCCGGCGGCGGTGTCTATGTCGTCGCATGGCAGGACGACGCCGACCGCCACTTCCTCATGAATTACTACAAGGTCAACGCCGTCGCCTCCAAACAGGCCAACGGCGGCTGGTACTACCTTTTCTACCGTCCCTATCACCTCTGCACGCTCGAAACGCCGCGCGCCATCGCCCAGGCTTTCTTCCTCAAGAAACCCGTCCTCGCCCCAGCCGCCTCCAAACTCAGCGACGTCTACGCCTACGCCAAAACCGACCTCCCCGTCGGCACCCGCATTTACCACGGCATCGGCGGCGATGAAGTCTACGGGCTCGTCGAAACCTGCGCCGCAGCCGACGCCCGAGGCGGCGGTGTCCCCGTCTGCGCTCTCGAAGGCGAAGGCCACGGCGATCACGCCAAAGCCGCCATCCTCACAAAAGCCTACCGCAAGGACGAACCCATCGCCCTCGCCGACATCGAGTTCCCCGACACCGATCTCCAGCGTCTCCTCAAACGTCAGGACGCCCTCACCTGACCCGCTCCGGCCGCGCCGGTTCAACCCTCCCCGCGCCGCCCACCCCATGCTCAGGGCCCTCTCCGCTCTCATCGTCTCCGCCGTCGCTCTCGTCGGCACGCTCTCTCTCGCACCCGCTCAGGCACCCGCCCCCCCTGACACCCCCGCGGCCTCCCTCCCCGCTCCCCGCGTCGTCCTCCTCCGCGATAGCCTCAAACGCCGCGCCGAACTCCAGGCCCAGCTCTCCGTCCTCCAGAAGGGCCTCGCCGCCTCCCCGGAACCCATCCCCGAAGAAAAAGCCCGCCTCGAACGCGAGGCCGCCGCCATCCTCGAATCCCTCGAATCCCTCGAGTCCTCCCTCCGCCTCGAAATCACAGGCGTCCAGGACTCCGAAACCTCCACCGACAAAGAGGTCGATCTCGAAAAACAACTCCGTCAGGTCGTCAGGCCAGCCCTCGACTTCCTCGACGATATCATGAAACAACCGCGGGAACTCGACGAACTCCGCCGCTCCATCACCCGCCGCGATCGCGAAATCCCCCAGATCGAACGCGCCCTCTCCGGCCTCGACACCACCATGGCCGAAGTCGCTCAGGACCCCGACTCCTCCGCCAACTCCGAACTCCATCGCAAGCTCGACGAACTCGCCGCCGAATACCGCCGCGAACTCGATTCCCGCAAAGCCGAACGCACCTCCCTCCAGCGCCGCCTCGACGACGTCATGAGCCAGCGTAAGGGCTTCGGCCACTACGCCGCTAGCCTCTGGAGCCGCTACGTCCTCGAACGTCTCCTCAATCTCCTCCTCGCCGTCCTCGCCTTCGGCGGTGTCCTCGGCTCCCTCATGTGGCTCCACCGCTGGCTCGGCCGCCGCGGCTTCCGCCGCCGCTTCGGCATCTCCGCCCTCCTCGCTCGCGTCGGCGATGTCTGCTATTACACCCTCGCCGCCCTCGCCGCTCTCGCCGCCGGCTTCCTCGTCCTCTGGGCCTCCGGCGACTGGCTCCTCCTCACCCTCGGCATGCTCATGGTCGCCGGCCTCGTCCTCCTCAGCCGCCGCACCCTCCCACACTTCTACTCCCAGGCCCGTCTCATGCTCAACCTCGGCCCCGTCAGAGAAGGGGAACGCGTCACCCTCCGAGGTCTCCCATGGCTCGTCAAACGGCTCCACTTCCACTGCGAACTCGTCAACCCTAGCCTCACCGGCGGCTCCCTCCACC
>JAIXPK010000321.1 GCA_027486335.1 Verrucomicrobiaceae bacterium
CAGCGTCTCTCCTTCACCCTCACCACCGGCTACAAACCCTACACCGATCTCTTCGTCATCCTCAAAAACGAAGCCCTCAAAGCCGGCCTCGGCCTCAACCTCGAAATCATCGAGATGACCGCCGCATGGAAAAAAATGGACGAGAAAAAACACGACCTCGGCTTCGGTGCCAAAAACGTCTCCGTCGAAATGTACCCGCGCTTCTGGGAGAACTTCCACAGCGCTAATGCCTACAAGGAAGACGGCTCTATCAAAACAGACACCAATAACGAAACCCAGACCGCCATCCCGGCCCTCGACGCCCTCATCTCCGCTTACGATAAGGCCGAAACCATGGACGAAATCGTCCGGCTCGCCCGCGAAATCGTCGCCATCCTCCACGACGACGCCGCCTTCATCCCCGCCTTCGTCCAGCCCTACTACCGCGTCGCCCACTGGCGCTGGCTCCGCTGGCCCGCAGGCTTCAACGTCAGATCCAGCCGCGATTGGGAAGAATTCCACGTCTACTGGGTCGACCCCGCCATCAAAGACGAAACCCGCCGCGCCCTCGACGCAGGCTCCGCAGCCTTCCCCCCATCCGTCCGCTCCTTCGAACAATTCCGCCTCAAGCCGACTCCCTCCTCATGAGCCCCATCCTCAGCATCCGCGACTTCTCCGCAGGATTCCACACGGACGAGGGCTTCGTCACCGCCGTCGACCACATCTCCTTCGACGTCCCCCGCGGCTCCATCACCGGCCTCGTCGGCGAATCCGGATGCGGCAAAAGCGTCACCGCCATGTCCATCATGCGGCTCCTCCCCCAACCCTCCGGCGTCATCACCACCGGCTCCATCCTCCTCGAAGACGAAGACCTCGCCAAAGCCTCGGAAGCTCGTCTCTGCTCGCTCCGCGCACGCCGCATGGGCATGATCTTCCAGGAACCCATGACCGCCCTCAACCCGGTCCATTCCATCGGCCGCCAGCTCTCCGAGGTCTTCCTCCTCCACGAAAAATGCTCCCCGGCCGAAGCCCGTAACCGCTCCATCGAGGTCCTCCGCCGCGTCCGCATCCCCTCCCCCGAAATCCGCTTCAACGAATACCCTCACCAACTCAGCGGCGGCATGCGCCAGCGCGTCGTCATCGCCATGGCCCTCGCCCTCAAACCAGCCCTCCTCATCGCCGACGAACCCACCACCGCCCTCGATGTCACCGTCCAGGCCCAGATCCTCGACCTCATCCGCGACATCCAGGAAGAATCCGGCATGGCCGTCCTCCTCATCACCCACGACCTCGGCGTCATCGCAGAAATGTGCCGCGAAGTCGTCGTCATGTACGCCGGCCGCATCGTCGAACGCGCCCCAGCCATCCCTCTCTTCGCCTCCCCTCGTCACGCCTACACCAAAGGCCTCCTCGCCAGCATCCCGCGACTCGACTCCATCCCCGGCTCCCGCCTCCCCGTCATCGAAGGCGCCGTCCCCTCCCTCCGCGACATGCCCGCCGGCTGCCGCTTCTGCATCCGCAATACCTCCGCTCCCGGCGATCCCCTAACATCCACCCGCCCCGACTACCTCGAAATCTCCCCAGACCACTGGCTCGAAGCCTGCCCACGCTGCTCAGGCTAGCCAGCATTTGAGAAATCCGTGCAATTGGCACAAACCGCCGTAGCAAGGCCGTCTCGGCCTTGTCGCTGCCGCAGCGAAGCAGGATCCACCGTGCCTCCGCAGGGCCTTACAAGACCGGGACAGCCTGCTTCTTCAAACACAGCCTAACCCCCCACCGCCCGCCCTCACGGCACCGGCACCACGCTGAATCGCGTCTGTACTTCCTCCGTCTTCACGCCGTCCTTTACCACCGTGCTCACGCACTTCCCGCACCGCGGCGCAGTAAACGTCAGCACCACGTGCTCCGTCGCCCCGCCACTCTGACGCAGCTCCAGCTTCGCCGCCCCCGCCCCAGTCACCGCCCAGCTCCACAACGCCACCGGCTTGCCAGCCTCCAACGCCCGGCCACCCGCCACCAGCTCCACCAGTCGCGCCCTCCCAGCCCCCGCCAGCACCACCTCCCCGGCACTCAGCACCGGCGGCACCAAAGGCACCGCCGCTACCGGCACCTCCATAAACGTCCCGGATCCCCCGCCCGCATACGCCCCGTCTCCACGATACCGCTCCACCTTCACCCGTCCGCAATCCTCCGACGCAAAATCAAACACCAGCACATCCTTCGCCCCGCCCTCCCAATCCACCATCGCACACCCGCTCGACTCCCCAGTCCGCACCCATCGCATCGACCCAGTCACGTCCCCGCCCGCCCCAATCAACTGCACCGACGCCGCAGGCCCGCCCACCAGCAACCCGGACAGATTCCCCGCATTCAACCGCACCCGCCTCCCCGCAAAACTCCCCGGTGCCAGCCCGCCCTCAGGCCGCACTTCCTCCCGCACCCGGAAAAACGGCCCCCGCCCACTCACCACGCTCCCCGCCACCACACTCATCACCATTTCCTCCCCAATTCCGAAATTCCGCCCACCCACAGGCCTCCATCCCACCAGATCATCCGAACGCTCCACCCGATAAGCCGCCCCCTCCTTCCCCCGCACCTTCAGCTCCAGCACCCGCTCCACCATCAGCGGCGGCTCACCCCCCTGCCCCTGCGCCACGCACCCAAGCACACTCCCCCACAACACAAGGGCACTCGCCCCCGCCACACTCTTGTACGCTGCACACTCAGTCATCGTGTTGGTCCTCAGGATTTCTTTTCCGCACCATTCAAGCAAATCCAGCCCCGCCACGCAATCCCGCACTTCACCCCCATCCTCTCCCCGCCCGCCTCCGAAAACTTTCTTGCGCTCATCCCCCGCCGCCCTACTGCTGACCCCGGTCGCTTCGCCCTTCCTACGTCGCGGCCTCCCTTACCCCCAATCCACTTTCCTGCCATGGGCCGTCTCTATAACAACATCGTCGAAACCGTCGGTCGCACCCCCCTCGTGCGCCTCAACCACGTCTCCAAAGGCCTCGCCGCCACCGTCGCCCTCAAGTGCGAGTACTTCAACCCGCTCGGCTCCGTCAAAGACCGGATCGGCATGGCCATGATCGAAGACGCCGAACAAAAAGGCCTCCTCTCCAAAGACACCATCATCGTCGAACCCACCTCCGGCAACACCGGCATCGCCCTCGCCTTCGTCGCCGCTGCCAAAGGCTACAAACTCATCCTCACCATGCCCGAAACCATGTCGCTCGAGCGCCGCACGCTCCTCGCCATGCTCGGCGCAGAACTCGTCCTCACCCCCGGCCCCAAAGGCATGAAGGGCGCTATCGAAAAAGCCGAGGAAATCCTCGCCTCCACCCCGGGCGCATGGATGCCTCAGCAGTTCAATAACCCTGCCAACCCCGCCATCCACGAAAAAACCACCGCCCAGGAAATCTGGGACGACACCAGCGGCAACATCGACATCTTCATCGCCGCCGTCGGCACCGGCGGCACCATCACCGGCGTCACCCGCGCCCTCCGCCACCACAAACCTTCCCTCGCCGCCATCGCCGTCGAACCGGAAGCCAGCCCAGTCATCTCCCAAACCCTCGCCGGCGACCCAGTCGTCCCTGCCCCTCATAAAATCCAGGGCACCGGCGCAGGCTTCGTCCCCAATAACCTCGACCTCTCCGTCGTCTCCGAAGTCATCAAGGTCTCCAACGACGACGCCTTCGCCATGGCCCGCCGTCTCGCCAAAGAAGAAGGCATCCTCGCCGGCATCTCCACAGGCGCCAACGTCCACGCCGCTCTCCTCGTCGCCGCCCGACCCGAAAACGCCGGCAAACTCATCGTCACCATCGCCTGCTCCACCGGCGAACGCTATCTCTCCACTGCCCTCGCCGACGAAGCCCGCGCCAAGGTCGGAGCCTGATCCAACACACTCTCACACACCCCTCACCGCCCTCATCCCATGGCCGACCATCTCACCCCTTCCAAACCCCCAGTCGCTGTCCTCGAATACGAACACAGCGCCTTCGAAAACCTCCTCATCCAGCACAAACCTAAGATCATCCTCGTCGGCCTCCTCGCCATCCTCGGCACCACCGCCTACTGGGGCCAGCGGCTCTGGGCAGAACATAAGCAAAAAGAAGCCGCCCTCAGCTTCGTCCGCGCCGAAACCGTCGCCGACCTCAAAAAAACCGCCGCCGACCACGGCTCCGAAGCCGGCGCAGGCAGCGCCCTCGTCCTCGCAGCCAGCCTCCTCAGCGCCGACCGCCCAGGCGAAGCCGTCGACACCCTCAAGGAATTCATCTCCAAATTCCCCAACCACCCGCTCCGCGACCTAGCCGCCTTCCGCATCGGCGACTACCTCCTCCAATCCCCGGACAAGGCCGGCGCTGAAAAAGAACTCGAAGCCGTCGCCGCCGCCGGCACCATCTACGCCCCCATCGCCCTCCTCCGCCTCGGCGATCTCAAATGGGCCGCCGGTGACACCGAAGCCGCCAAAAAGTTCTACGACAAAATCCTCACCACCCCAGCCTTCGCTGGCTCCCCAGTCCGCGCCGAAGCCCAAACCCGCGTCGACTCCAAGATCAAACAAAAACCCCCAGTCCTCGTCGACTTCGTCCCAGAAGCCCCCCCAACCCCAGCCGCCGACCCCACCGCCGCAGGCTTCAACGTCGATTCCCTCCTCGGCGACCCTCCCGCCGCCGACCCCAAACCAGCCGACGACATCAACCTGTCCGACCCAGCCCCCGCGGATGCCAAACCCGCAGCTGCTGTAGTCCCTGCGGAAGCCAAGCCAGCCGAAGCAACACCAGCCGCCGACGCCAAGCCAGCAGAAACAAAGCCCGGCGCTGACGCGAAGCCCGCTGAACCGAAGCCAGCCGAAGCCAAGCCAGCAGCCGCTCCAGCCCCTGCCCCTGCCGCCGAAACCAAACCAGCAGCAGACCCAGCTCCGACACCAGCTCCCGCTACCGAAACCAAACCAGCCGACGCCCCCAAACCAGCGGAACCCGCGGCCAAATAACCGCCCCCCGCCCCACACCCCTTCACCGGTCAGGCGATGGTCCCCAAAAGGACCATCGCCTTTCCTTTTCCCCCCTCCCCCAAAACAACCCTCCCGCCCCATAGAGGTCTGTCTCATTGCCGCGCCCCCAGCGGTGTCCGCGCCCCATAGAGGTCTGTCTCATTGCCGCGCCCCGTCGCACTCCCCCCCGAAGAGGTCTGTCCAATTGCCACCTCACCGCCCACCGTACCCCACGCCGTCCCGCCCTTGTGTGTCCACCCGGGCACCACCGCCCCAATCCCCGCCCCGTAGAGGTCTGTCTCATTGCTGAACACCGCCCCGTAGAGGTCTGTCTCATTTCCGCGCTTTCCAGTCGTCGTCCCCGCCACAGCCCTCATTCCCACGAAGAGGTCTGTCCAATTATCACCCCGACATCGCCGTCATTCCCTTGCCTCCCATTCCCCTGCCAATCTCTGCCCCGTAGAGGTCTGTCCCGAATGGCGCTAAGATAAGGCGGGTCTTCGGGCAAAATCCCGGTTCAGCCCCGGTTCAAATCCAGCGATCACCCCGCTTAACTTAGCGGCATTCAGGTCTGTCCCATTGCCGAACAGGCCCCCACCTAGCGCCGCATCCCCTGATCCGCCCCCATCGTCCGCCTTGGTGCACCCACGAAGAGGTCTGTCCAATTGCCGCCTCGCCGCCCCCCGTAGCGACGCCGTCCCGCCCTTGTGTCCACCCCCGGCCATCTCCCCAATCCCACAACGGGATTGCGTCCCGCTCTACGCGCTGCACAGAGGTCTGCCGCACTGCCTCCAGCAAGCTCCTCGTCCTCAGCGCACCCGGCATCGGAAAGACGGCCATGGTGAACGTGGTCGCCCGCACCCTCGCCGCTCATCCTACGGCCATCAGCGACTGCAACGGAAGCGAGGTGGGACTGGACCTCGTTCGCGACTGGCTGCGCTCCATCGGTCAGTCGTCCCTCTTCGGACGCTGGCAGGTGAAGGTGGTCATCGAGCTGGACCGGTGCTCCCGCGACGCACAGGACCTCCTCCTCACCTATCTGTCTTCTGAAAGGAATTTGCTTTTCGCCGGTGGCGTCGCCGGCGGGACGGGGAACGGGGAGAGAGGGGGTCTGATCCACCCGATGATCAGTCCTGCGGCTCAGTCGGCGGGAATTTCGGCATTGGCCGGGCCTGCTCACTACCACTACGGAAAAGCATGGAGCCCCCCCATTTCAGCAGTGCGAAGACGCCCACAGCCAATACAAACAGCATTCCCAAGGAACCGAAAAAACCGATGAGAATGCGCGTATTGTGAACTGCCAGCGCGATGGCAAAGCTGCAGCCTATCAGAACCATCAGCCCGGAGATACGATTAAATCCCGGCACATCATCGAATGAGACGCGCTTCCGGATAAGCACCAGCGTGCCTATCATCGTTGCGATCGGCAGGAAATAAATGACGGGATCCACATCAAGGAGGTTGTCTTTGCTGAAAAACAACGTGTAAGCCGTGATAACGACGGAGAAAATCCCCGGAACACACGCGAGGTAGACCAACCCGGCATACGCGAATTTCCACGGAGCATTCCGCCCGTCACCGTCGCGATGGCTTCTACCAACCAAAAACGAGATAACCGGCACCGCTACGAGAATGGCAAACACCGGCACCCAATACTCGCCGGATGAATGAATAAGATTTCGCAACGTCATTGAGCAGTTTTTAAAGGGTGAGCAAATCGAATCGTTTTCCCACAAATGCATCAGCTTAAGCTCCGACTTCCAAACTCTTTATGCAGCTTGTCGATGGGCCGCGCAATTTTTATTCCGTAAAAGTTTCGGCTAGGCGCAGGGTGGCTCTATGGAGTTCATGTTGAGGTAGATTTTTCCGGTGAGCCATTCGTTGCTCAATTCGCAAAAGCGTGCCCGTAGAGGTCTGTCTAATTGCCGAACACTGACCCGCCCCCGTTCAAACGAGGGCGGACATTTCCGCCCGCCGCCCAACAGGCGTCCCCGCCACAGCACTCATTCCCCAGAAGATGTCTGTCCAATTACCACCACGTCATTCCCTTGCATCTTATTTCCATGCCAATCCATACCCCCGTAGAGGCCTGTATCCTTGTCGAATAAGCTCCCTCTCCAAGAGCCCAATCCCCTGACCCGCCCCCGTCCAAAAGCCGCCGGACATTCCAGCGTCGGAATCGAGACCGACTGCCTGCCCTCAGACTAGCGTCCGCTCAAAACCTCCCGAATGCTCGCCTTCCCTCAACTGACCTCTTGTTCCAGACGGCCGCGATCTCTCCCGTTCGAGGAACGATCCATGCCCAGCCGCAAAAAACGGGGCACCCTCGAACTCTCACACTCGAAAACCCATTCGTGACACCCATTCGCGAAGTTCGTGGGTCAGCGCTTCATTCTCCACTTTAGGCTACCCCCCCCATCACTTCCCCACCAGCGCCTGCCGCGCCACTTCCACAATCGAATCCCCCTTCGGCTCCTGGTAATGCCGCGCCACTACCCCAACCACAAACAGAAACGGCAGCAGAAAACACAACAGCAGCAACGCAAAACACCCGTCCCCCTGCCCGCTCGCTCGCCGCCGCCGCCCGCCCATCGTCGACACCGGCCGCTGAATCACATACGGCTGCGCCGGCCCAGCCGGCCGCACCACCGCCGCAGGCGGAGCCACCGGCGGCGGCGGATTCCCATACGGCTGCGTCACCGCTTCCCCACCCGCACGCTCCACCACCACCTCAGACTCATACACCGCCTGCGTGTCCCCAAACTGAATCACATCCCCGTTCACCAGCACCTGACTCGTCACCTTCGTCCCGTTCACCCGCGTGTGATTCGTCGACTCCAGATCCGTCACCGCAAAATCCCCGCTCTCCCCAACCTTCAGCACCGCGTGATGACTCGAACTCGCACCGTCCCGCAGCACAATGTCGTTGTTCTCCGCACGCCCGATCGTGAACGCCTTGCCGTTCAGGCCGTATTTGACCTGCGTGCCGTCCGGATGATGAATGATGATCTTAGGCATTGAAATATCTGGCGGTGTACCGCGCTCAGCGTCGGTCTGCCAACGCCGCTTTTAGACATTGCCCGGCCTCACCACAAGTGAGAGTTGCCCCTACGGCTTCACGGGCGTATCTGCGCATGCCCGCGCCCTACCCTCGGCCCATCTCTCAAAAAAACCCCGCCCGCACCCCGGCTCCGTGTCGCTCCTCCGCAAAATCTTCATCCCCCTCCTCCTGCTCGGCGGCCTCTCCGCCATCGGCTGGCGCCTCGCTCATCAGGCCACCCCACCCGAGGAATCTCGTCGCCCCACCCCCGCCGTACCAGTCACCGCGGCCACCGTCCAACCCCAGGACTACACCGTCACCCTCGCCACCCGCGGCGAAGTCAGAGCCCGCACCGAAAGCTCCCTCGTCGCAGAAGTCGGCAGCGTCATCATCGACATCGCCCCTTCCTTCCGAGAAGGCGGCTTCTTCGAACAAGGCGATATCCTCGTCCAACTCGACGACCGCGACTTCAAAGCCGCCGTCACCATCGCCAAAAGCGCCGTCGCCCAGGCCGAAACCGCCGTCACCGAGGAATCCGCTCGCGCCGCCCAGGCCCTCGACGACTGGAAAGCCCTCGGTCGCCCCGGAGAGCCAGGCCCACTAGTCTCCCGCAAACCCCAACTCGCCGAAGCCGCCGCTCGCCTCGAATCCGCCAAAGCCTCGGAACAACGCGCCGCCCGCGACCTCGAACGCTGCACCATCCGCGCCCCCTACGCCGGCCGCGTCCTCGACAAGTCCGCAGACGTCGGCCAATTCGTCTCCGCAGGCCGCGAAATCGCCAAAATCTACGCCGTCGACAGCGCCGAAATCGACCTCCCCCTCAGCAGCGAACAACTCGCCTTCATCGACCTCCCCGAACGCTACCGCGGCGAAAAAATCTCCCTCGACGACTCAGGCCCGGAAGTCACCCTCCGCTCCGACTTCGGCGGCCGCTCCGGCACATGGCAAGGCCGCATCGTCCGCGCCGCCGGCGGCGTCGACTCCCGCTCCCGCCAACTCTACGTCACCGCCCAGGTCCAGGACCCCTACGCCCGCCGCTCCGGCGAAGTCCCCCCTCTCAAAGTCGGCACGTGGGTCAGCGCAGACATCACCGGCAAAATCCTCAAAAACGTCTTCGTCATCCCCCGCGTCGCCATCCGCGACGGCAATACCGTCCTCGTCATCGGCAAAGACTCCAAACTCCGCAGCCGCCAAGTCGAAATCGCATGGGGCGAACGCGACCACGTCATCGTCCGCAGCGGCCTCGAACCCGGCGAACTCCTCTGCACCGTCTCCCTCCAGTTCGCCGTCGAAGGCACACTCGTCAAACCTCGCATCGAACCCATGCCGGCTCTCAACATCCCCGGCCGTCCCGCTCCCCTCCAGACAAAAAGCCCGGACGCCCCCGCCCCTCCAGACTCCGGCAAATCCTGACGCCGCTCAGCGGATGAAATAACTCAGGTTCTCCAACTCCACCGCAAGGTCGACGTTGTTCACCACCACCTGCTCCGGCACCTCAAGGACCACAGGCGCAAAATTCAACACCGCCTGCACCCCCGCCGCCACCAGCTCGTTGCACACTTGCTGCGCCACCGACGCCGGCACCGCCAGTATCGCCAGCTTCACCCCGTTCGCACTCACAAACCCCTCCAGCTCGCCCATCGGATACACCTTCACCGTCGGATGCGTCTTCCCAACCTCCCCATCAAACGCACCCACAATCTCAAACCCTTCCTTATTGAACCCGTGGTACCTCAACAGCGCCGACCCCAGATTCCCCACTCCCACCAGAATCACCGGCTGCAATCGCGTCGTCCCCAGCGTCTCCCCGATCGTTCCCGACAACGCCTCCACATTATACCCCAACCCCCGCGTCCCGAAATTCCCGAAACTCGCCAGGTCCTTCCGCAACTGCGACGGCGTCACCCCCGCCGCCTTCGCCAACGCCTCCGACGACACCGTCTCCACCCGATTCTCCTTCAGCCGCCTCAGACAGCGCTGGTAAATCGAGAGCCGGTAAACGGTCTTGCGGGGAATGTCAGGCTTGTCGGTCATGCCGGGCAGTAAGGAGACCCATCTATGGCCCCACCTCACTTCCGGGCAACCCCGAATCACCGCACCACCTCCCTCCTCCGCACCGTATTGCCTTTGACCTCCCCTCCGCACCACTCTATCCCTCCTCCGCCTCTTTCAGGCTTCCACCAACTCACCCAAAACCCCACCCACTCCCCCATCCCCATGGCCCTCTCCACCGGTTCCCCAGCCCCAGACTTCAAACTCACCACCCTCGGAGCCAACGGCCCCGAATACGTCACGCTCTCCGAAAACGCCGGCAAATCCAACGTCGTCCTGCTCTTCGTCCCCATGGCCTTCACTGGCGTCTGCACCAAGGAACTCTGCGAAATCTCCGGCGGCCTCAACGAATTCACCGCCCTCAACGCTCGCGTCCTCGCCATCTCCGGCGACAACCCCTTCGCTCAGAAGGCATGGGCCGAAAAAGAACACATCACCCTCACCCTCCTCAGCGACTACGACCACGCCACCACCACGGCCTACGGCATCGCCTACGACAGCTTCCTCCCTGACAAAAACCTCGGTCAGGCAGGTGTCCCCAAGCGTTCCGCCTTCGTCGTCGATAAATCCGGCGTCATCCAATACGCCGAGGTCCTCGAAAACCCAGGCGACCTCCCAGACTTCGCCGCCATCAAGGCCGTCCTCGCTTCCCTCTCCTGACCCTTCCGCGGACCCTCTCCGCAACTGCGGGCGGCACCACCGGTTTCCCCGGCGGTTCCGCCCGCTTCCTTTTTCCAGCTCCCTCATGAATCTCCGCCGCCTCGCCGCCCTCGCCGCCGCCGCCTCCCTCGCTGCCCCGGCCTGCACCGGCTTCCCTCGCGGCTGGCACGCCGCCCGCACCGCCCACCCCGCAGACCCAGCCACCGGCGCATGGCGCGGCACATGGCTCAGCGCCACCAACGGCCACCACGGCGGTCTCCGCGCCGTCGTCTCCACCATCCCCAACCAACCCGGCATGCTCCGCTTCCGCTACCGCGCCTCATGGAAACACATCCTCTGCGCCGGATTCTCCGTCGATTGCCTCGCCTCACCCCAACCCGACGGCTCCATCTCCCTCTCCGGCTCAAAAGACCTCGGCCCACTCTTCGGCGGCACATTCTCACACTCCGCCACCATCCATAACAATTCCCTCAAAGCAACCTACCACGCCTCCATGGACCACGGCACCATGGTCCTCCAGCGCCTCAATCACTAACCATCCCCCTCCTCCTCACTTCCCCCGCCTCCCCCCGCTCAGCACCTCAACCGCCTGCAAGGTCGCCGCATTCCGGTTCTCCAACCCCAGCTTCGCAAAAATACTCCCGAGGTGCTGCTTCACCGTCTTCTCCGCCATCCCCAGAATCACCCCCACCTCCGCATTGCTCTTCCCCTGCGCCACCCATAACAGCACTTCCGCCTCCCGCGCCGTAATCCCCAGCGCCGTCTGCAGCGGCACCGCACTCGAATAGTCCGGACTGAACCCGCTCCCCGCGGCCTCGATGCACTCATGCACCGCCCCCGCCCGCTGCAGCCGCGCCGTCACCGCCGCCAGCAGATCATCCCGCACCACCGGCTTCGTCAGATAATCGTCCGCCCCGTAGTTCATCCCCACCCTGACATCACTTCGGTCACTCTTCGCCGTCAGAAAAATAAAAGGCGTCGCCGCAAACCGCACATCCTCCCGCAACGCCTGCACCACCCCGTACCCGTCCAGCTCAGGCATCATCACATCACACAACACCAGATCCGGCTCCTCCCTCTTCGCCATCTCCAACCCCACCCTCCCATTCTCCGCCGTCACCGTCTCATACCCCTCCATCTCCAGCATCAAAGCTATGTTCCGCCTCATCGGCGCCTGATCTTCAATGATTAGAATCTTCTTCACCTCCTCACCTTCGCACCTCCTCCTCCTCCCGCCATCAGACTTTCGCCGGATACCCGCCCCAACCCTCCTCTCCCCTCTCCCTCTCTCCGCCCAAAGTCGGATACTCCCACCGTCCCTTCATCTTGCACCCACCCCCACCCTCGCCACCGTCGCCAGATGATCGAAAACGACCCGCGGCCTGACCTCGGCAGTCTCGCCGAACGCCGCGAGTTTGTCCGGCGCTCCGTCCTCCGCGCCAACCGCACCATCGGAGCCATCCTCGCCATGGTCGTCCTAACCGGTGCCGTCCTCGTCTTCTTCATCACCAAAGCCCGCCAAAGCCAGGCCCGCGCCGAACAGGCCGAAGCCGAAAACACCGAACGTCTCTGGAAAGCCTCTCTCGCCCAGGCCCGCGCCGAAAACCTGAGCACCAAAATGGGCCACCGCGACGCCGCCCTCCAGGCCGTCCGCACCGCCGCCCTCATCCGCCCCTCCCTCGAACTCCGCAACGAGGCCCTCGCCGCCCTCATGCGGCCGGACCTCGTACCCGACCGCTCATGGGACCTCCAGCGCGGCTCCTACGGCTTCAACTTCGACCCGGACCTCCGCTACTACCTCGTCCGATACGCGGAAACCGATGTCTCCCTCTACCGCATGGACGACAACTCCCACGTCCGCGACTTCCCCCTCCCAGCCTCCCTCATTCTCCAGCGCAAACTCCTCGGCACCCCCATCTCCGTCGGCGACTTCACCTTCTCCGCCTCCGGCAAATACACCGCCATCCGCTACAACGGCGGCCCCGTCGCCCTCTACGAAACCGAATCCGGTAAACTCGTCCGCGTCGTCGGCCTCGACCCCATCACCCGTCAGCACTCGTGGCCCCCCACCTTCACCGCAGACGACCGCATCATGTGCCTCGCCATGTACGGCACCGAAGGCACCCACCTCCTCTACGACATCGAGGCCGGCAACGTCCGCCCCATGCCCAAACTCCCCGACGGCTTCAAATACACCGGCGGCTTCACCAACTTCACCCGACTCAGCCCGCGCGGTGACCTCATCGCATGGTACTCCGGCGACAGCATCAACATCTACCACACCGCAACAGGCAACCTCCTCCTATCACACAAAGCCGCCGCTCCCGTCGAATCCCTCACATGGGACGTCCGCGGCGACCGCTTCCTCTTCGCCTGCGACAACTTCGCTCTCTACTCGCTCGAAATCGCCAGCGGCCGCATCGTCCAGTTCGGCGACATCGCCGTCGAAACATGGGTCCACAGCTTCAGCGCAGACGGCCGCCTCCTCGTCACCTCAGGCAACGACGGCATCACCAGACTCTGGGACGTCGCCACCGCCCGCGTCCTCTGCCGCACCACCGCCGGCCGCGGCCTCGTCATCTCCCGCTCCGGCGACCGCATCGCATGGGGCCTCCCTGGCCGCAAAGTCGGCGTCTGGCGCATCGCCAGAAGCCCCGGCCAGCGCGACATCCTCGGCACCTACAAAAACCGCTCCACCGTCTGGCAATCCGACATCTCTCCCAACGGCCGCCTCGCCGTCTGGAGCCCTCCGGAATGGGCCGGCCCCAGAAACGCTTCCGGAAACCAAAGCTTCGAACTCATCGACCTCGACTCCGGCAAGCTCCTCCCCTTCATCCTCCCAGCCAAACACGCCGCAGGCTTCCACCCAGTCACCCAGCAACTGTGGCTCGCCGGCCCCTCAGGCCTCCGCCTCTTCAACCTCCCAGCCTCCGGTCTCCCCGACCCTGACTCTTTCCTCGCCTCAGGCGTCCCCATCCCTCTCCCCAAAAACTTCTCCCCTCACTCCATCAGTTGGAACGCCGACGGCCAACTCGCCGTCATCCCCGGCACCAACAAGAGAATGCTCGTCATCAACACCGCCTCCCCTGACAAACCCCTCGTCATCGAAAAAGCCAGCAACTCCCACATCTCCCTGCCCGGCCCGGCCTCCTCCAGCGGCTCCGGCGCCATCATCCTCAGCCCCGACGGCCGCTGGATCGTCTCCGGCCGCTACACCATGGACACCCGCGTCACCATCTGGGACGCCTCCACCGGCAAAGGCGCCGCCAGACTCGACACTCCTAACTGCCACGTCACCTTCAGCCGAGACGGCCGCCACCTCCTCGCCGCAGGCTTCAACGACGCCACCCTCTGGGAAACCGGCTCATGGAAACGTCTCTGGCGCAAGGAACGCCAACCCCTCCTCAGCGGCGGTTCCGCCGGTGCCTTCCTCCCCGATAACAAGGTCCTCGCATGGAACCGCGACAACACCTCCATCGATCTCCTCTCCCTCGACGGCTCTCCCGTCGCCACCCTCCAGGTCCCCGACATCGGCTTCATCGCCAGCATCCGCGCACCCCAATCCTCTGACCGTCTCTTCATCGGCGGCATGGAAGGCCGCATGCTCTCCCTCGACGTCGGCCAACTCCGCAAGGAACTCGCCGCCCTCCACCTTGACTGGCCTTTCCCCCCAGCCAAATCCCTCCCCACGCCCCGACCGCTCTCCTCGTGGTCCCCAGCCCTCCTCAGTCTCGCCCCCGTCGCCCTCGCCGCCATCCTCGGCGCCCTCGCCCTCCGCCGCCAGGGCCGCCTCACCTCCGAATTCATCGAAGCCACCGAAGTCGCCGCCCAGCGCGAACAGGAACTCGCCGCAGAACGCGAAATCAGTGAACTCAAGAGCCGCTTCGTCTCCACCGTCAGCCACGAGTTCCGCACGCCCCTCGGCATCACCATGTCCGCCGTCGAACTCCTCCGCCACTACGAGGACCGTCTCCCCCAGGCCGAAAAATCCCGCCTCTTCGACGACATCCACAGCGCCACCCGCAACATGGCCGGCCTCATGGAACAAGTCCTCGTCCTCGGCCGCGCCGACGCCGGTAAACTCGCCTGCCGCCCAGCCCCCGTCGACCTCGACGCCCTCGTCCGCAAGGTCACCGACGAAACCCTCTCCGCCACCAATCGCAAATGCCCAGTCGAATGGGCCCCCGAAAGCGACCTCTCAGGCGCAGCCGCCGACGAAGCCCTCCTCCGCCACATCTTCACCAATCTCCTCCACAACGCCGTCAAATACTCCCCAACCGGCTCACCAGTCCTCATCGCCGCTCACCGCGAAGGCCCCATGGCCGTCTTCACCATCACCGACCAAGGCATCGGCATCCCCGACGCCGACCTCCCCAGTCTCTTCGAAGCCTTCCACCGCGGCAGCAATGTCGGCGACCTCCCAGGCACAGGCCTCGGCCTCGTCATCACCAAACGCTGTATCGACCTCCACCGCGGCAGCATCCACGTCAAATCCTCCCCGGACCTCGGCTCCACCTTCACCGTTCGCATCCCCGCATGGGACTGACCTCCCCACCCGCGGCTTGACCTCGCCCCATCGGTGCCTACCATCCACCCCTCCCGCCACGGCACCACCATCATGGATCACCAACAAACGCTGGCCAAACCAGCCACCCTCGCAGGCACCTCCCTCCACACCGGTGCCAAGGTCACCCTCACCATGAAGCCC
>JAIXPK010000113.1 GCA_027486335.1 Verrucomicrobiaceae bacterium
GAACGCTGCTGCGTCTTGCGCCATGCCATCACCTGCCACCGGGCCAGCGTATAGGCCCACGGCATGAACGGGCGCTCGGGGTCGTACTCGCCCGCGCGATTCCAGAGCACAAGGTTGGTTTCCTGAAGCACGTCCGCGGCCTGTTCCAGTCCACCCATGAGGCCGCAGATGAAGGCATACAGCGCGCTTTGTGCCGCGGTCAGCCGCTGCACAAATTCGATCGGAACCTTCGGAACATCGGACATCACCCATGTTTAAGCCGCACCAGCCCGAATATGACGCCGGTTCCACGGAAATTTCCGCACCCCAGCCATCACCGGCCTGCCTTCTCCACCAGCGGCTGCAACACCTCCTGCAATCGCGACGCGTACACCGCGTAGCCTTCCGGTCCGAGATGCAGGTGCTGGGCTACTTCGCGGGAAGGTTGACTTTGCCCCCGAGTCCTTTCCCGCCGAGAAACTGATCGAGCAGCGGCTTCAATCGCGCGGCGTAAACGGAGTAGCCATCAAGCGAGAGGTGAATGCCGTCCGATCCGAAGAGCGGCTTCCGGATGCTGCCATCGGCATTCGTGAAATCACCCCACAAATCCAGCACATGCACCTTCGGGTCGCTCCCGAGCTTGAGCGTCTCGATCGCGGCATTGGTCTTCCTGATGTTCTCGTAGAAATCGACGCCCGGAGCATGGCACGGAAGAATCTTCGCCGCGATGATTTCCGCGTCGGGGAATCTTCCGCGGAGGTTCGTCACGCACATCTGCACACCCTTGGCAGCCGCCTCCACGCCGGTCTCCGGCACAAAGAACATGTTGTTATTGCCGATCATCACGACCACCACCTTCGGCTGCAATCCCTCCACGCCGCCGTGATCGAGACGCCACAGAACATTCTGCGACTTGTCGCCCCCGATACCGAGGTTGATCGTCCGGTAGCTGGCGAAGTGCTTCTGCCATGCGGCATTGAGCACGCCCGTGTCGAGCGGGCTGCCCCATTGCTGGGTGATGCTGTCGCCCACCAGCAGCACATCGCACGGACCCGGATTCGCCCTCACATAATCGACGAGCTTCTCGTGTGTATCGAGCCATGACGTCCCGCCCCAGAATCCGGCACTCGGAACCACCGGCCAGAATGGCGGGAGATGCTTGCTCGATTCACGGCCCGGGCGGCGATCATGCTCCGCTTTCAGAACCCATGCGCGTTCTTCAGCAGTGAGTGGCCAGCCCGTCTTCTGAGGGTCCATTTTCCCTTCGTTGTAGGGCTCGTAGGGATAATCCACGGCCTGCGCGGAAAGCGACAGCCAGATGGCTAGGAGAGTGACGGTGAGTCGTGTCTTCATGAATGGATTCGCGAAAGTGGCTCAGCGGGACGGGCCGCGGACCGGCAGGCGAGGCTGGGTTTTCAGGGTGAGACGAACATTGTCGGCGTAGAGTGCCTCGAACGATTCCAGCGGGCCATCGCGGCGGGCTCCGAGATGGATGACCGCAAAATCAGCCTCGGCCGACAACAGGCACCTGGTCGTCATCGTCTTCCACGCATCCGGGAGTCCGCCCGCACTGCTCCGCAGGGTGGTGCCTAGGCTCAGCGCCGTGTCCGCGGGGGCCGGCCAGACGTCCCGCAACGATGCGGAGTCACCCTGAAACGTGTACACTTTACATAGAAATGTCGCAGTCACTTTCGGGAACAGGCGGGCGTCCAGTACATCGACGGCTAACTCCAGCACGGCATCGCTGCCGGACGGAATCGATTCGCGCAGAGGCCGCAGATCAACGATCTGAAAGACATCGCACGAAATCGCCCGCCCGCCGGGATCGCTGGCATCGTTCGCCGTTCTCACGAATCGCAGCATGTGACGGCCCACAGATGGTTTGATGATCACCCCTTGTGCGTTCTTGGCCGTGCCGATGATTTCGAGCGCATCGCCGCTCCAAACCGATGCCTGCGCCGGAAACCCTGCGGCCACCGGACCGGCGTTCATTTCGAATCCGCCGTCGGCCAGCGCCACCACGGCGGACGCTGTGGAAACCGGTCGATCCGCAGCGAATCCCCAGACCAGGGTCGCCGTGCCCACGCCGATCACTAAACCGGCAGCCGCCGCTCCAAGCGGCCGCCACTGTTGCCGCATGCGCCCGAAAGATGCCGCGGGTGATTTCACTGCCGGAGCAGCGGCCATCCAGTGAGCTTCGTCCACCGCCAGACTGGCGTGCAGATCCGCTAGTTCCAGATACAAGGTCCGTGCCTCCGGGTCCGCACGAAGCCGGTCATTGAGACGCGCGACATCGGAATCGCTGGCCACGCCGTCCAGGAAGGCATGGATGAGTGCAGTCAGCTCATTATCACAATGGGACATCAGTCAGGAAGCGGCTTGTTGTTTGCGCTGCATGCAGTGGTGCAGGGTCTGCCGGATGCGCTGCAGGGCCTTGTAGACGGCCTCACTTCCGCGACCCTGACGTCGGGCGAGGGACTCGATCGTTTCATCGTCAAAATAGTATCCCCGAACCAGCTCCCGATGCTGCTCCGGCAATTCCCTCAGGCATTCCCGGAGATGCTCGCGCCGCGCCTTGAGCCCCTCTGCCATCTCCAACCGCTGGGAATCCAGCAGCACGGCGACATCCTCTTCTATGAACCGCCGACGCCGCGCCGCACTGCGCAGAAACATCCGCGCCTCATTGAGCACAAACCGGCAGGCCCACGGGACAAACGGCCGCGCCGGATCGTACTTCTCCGCCGCCCGCCACAACGCCACCGCCGCTTCCTGCAACACATCCCGGGCATCGTGAACATTCGGAATCAGCACCATCACATAACGCAACAGCTCGCGCTCCGACTCAAGAAACAGCCGCATGAACTGTTCGTCGGTCGCGCTCAGAGAAGTTGGCTCGCCGTTCGCCGGATCCATCAACTGATTCTATGCCGCAGGACCCTGACTTTGGACATTCTCTCCGCAGAAATTTTCACGCCCCCCCCCAGAAAACGGCACCGCCCCGGCCATTGCTGACCGGGGCGGCATCAATTTCAGACTGCGCACCGTGGCAAGTCGTCACCGGCGACATCGCCGGGACGGCGTTATGGCCCAGCGCGATCGTCTGCCGCCGGCTGCAGTCTGAAAAACTCGCGGGTGACACTGGGCCGCACCACATAGAGCCAGCCGTCCTGAAGCACCGGATCGGCATCGGCCGGGGTCCACCTTTCAAGGTCGGTGCTGGTCATCAGTTTCCAGCCGTTGAAGGCCCCGGACCAGCTCAGTTCCATGTTCTCGCCGACCGGGCGCAGGAAGAGATTGGGCTCAGTCTTGAGATCGGCGGTGAGCTGGAGGTCGAACTGCAGATCGCTGCGGTCCACAAAAGGCGAATACTGATGCACCGAGACGGCGATGAGGTTTCTTCCCGGGATCAGCCGGTTGGAATCGATCACGAAATGCCGCCACTGGTCTTGATCCGACGCCGGAATCTCGCTGAGCGCGCGGCTGTCGGTGCGCGCACCCTTCGCGAGGTTGTGTTCAAAGACGCGATTGCCGTTGATGAAGACCGCCGCCCCGTCGTCCACCTGCAGGAAGCAATGCAGCACGCCGTAGGCTGCCGGATCGGCAATGTCGAACCACTTGCGGAACACGACCGATGGATTCGCCACCGACGGATCGCCGCTGCTCCCGGCATTGAGACCTGTCGCCGGCCGGTCGATTCCGTACCCATGTCGGGCCACTCCCTGCTTCCATGGCGAATCGACGAAGTTGGTCTTGGTCCAAGCTTCCCTGACATCCGTGCTGCTGTCGCCATCCCAGTAAGCCCACGAATCCCCGGCAGCGATGAGGACATCCTGCGGCGGAGGCGGAGCGGGCAGGCCTGACAATTCCAGATCAAAGCGCAGATCTCCCGGCTCCTCAGGCGTCGGCTTGTCGCTCTGGTGGAGTTCGACGGCGACCACATTCTTGCCGGGCAACAGCAGGCCCGATGGCAGTTCCATGAAGTGCCACTCGGCTTCGTCATTGCCTTCGATCGCAGCACTCGCGGGAGTCTGCGCATCGAACCGCTCCGGCATGTTGCTGGACCAGACCATCCGGCCGTTCAAATACACCACCGCACCGTCGTCCCGCTGGAGGCGCATCTGCAATCCGCCCACCACCGCAGGATCCGGCACATTGAAGGATCGCCGGAAATACGTCGTCATGCGATAGGCAGTCGGCGAGAGATTGGCCGCCGCGTCCCGTTCACCGAAGCTGCACGGAGTTGTCAGGAGAGTCCATGCGCTGTCGTCGAAATCGACCGCGGTGAAATCCAGCGGCAACCCATCCTTCTCCGGAAGATCGCGCTCCAGCACGCGCCATGGATCCGTCCGGCTCCGAATCAGCCCGACATCCACGCTGTTCGTCGCCATAGGTGCCGTCACCCGGAGATTGAACGACCTCGAGACCGTATGGGTACCGTCACTGACACTGACATTCACAGTGCTTGTGGCCGCCATCCCCGGTGTTGGAACAATCCGCAGACGCCGCGTGTCGGGCGTCGGCCCCGGCAGCACCTGAATGCTCCGGAACGACAGCAGGCCCCGGCTGGAAGCCGTCACCTCGAGCAGCGCCGGATCGAAGTCCCGGTCACCGACCGTGATGATCATGTCGGACACCGCCTCATTGACCGTTGTCGTCTTGTCGGCCAGCGGCAGCATTTCCGGCGCACTGTTCTCCGGCGAAATCGTCAGCGAAAAACTGCGCCATGTCGCAGCCACGCCGTCACTGACCCGAACCGTGATGATCGTGACTCCGTTGGCATCCGGCTGCGGCACGCAGGTCACCGTCCGCGTCGCGGTCACCGAATTGTAAGTGAAGGTGATCCTGTTGTTCTGCACGATCGATTGATCCGAGGAAAAGCCCGTCACCGACAGCGGCCCCGGGGGTGACTCCCCATCGGTGGCGGCGAAGATGTATGGCCCGGCGACTTGGTTCTCCACACTCACCCGGTTTGGCAGGCTGCTCACGGTCGGGGCAGGACGAGTGCTGAATTCAAGATCGAAATCGATATCGCCCGACCCGCGGAGCGCTCCGGCATCGTGGACTTCCACCGCGATCGTGTTTACCCCACCGAGTACGAGGTTTGCCGCATTCAACGGCACCGTGAACCATTTGTTTTCGAGTGAACCTTCGATCGCCGTCAGCGCTTTAGTGCCGTGGTCGATCGGTCCTTCCGGCATGTTAAGCCGGTGGACTTCCGTGCCATTGACGTAAATGACGGCACCGTCGTCGCACAGCACGCGGATCATCGGCGCTCCATCGAGGACGGCCGGCACATTGACGGTGCGGCGGTAGTAAGTCGTAAAGCGCGTGGGCGCTCCCGGGATGATGGTCCAGTCAAGGAAGTTAGGCGAAGGCGCGGGATTCACAAAACGCGCCCGGTCCACTGCCCATGCCCCGTCGCTGAAACCTGACGCGGACCAGCCCGCGGGCGGTGCCGCCGTCGCTGCCCAGTAACGCCAGCCGTCGCTGCCCGCGGCGCTGAGAATCACTCCCGGCGTGACCGGACGGACCGTGACATCGAACTTCTCCACCTCCGTCAGGCCGCCATCGGACACCGAAACCGTAATCCGGGCATTGCCATGACGGTTGGGTGCCGGAGTCAGGACCAGCATGCGGTTGGCTCCGGTTCCGCTGAAAACGAACGATCCATCCGGGAAAAGCTCCGGATTCGTGCTTTCCGCAGACACCGTCAGAGACTCCGGCGGGGCAATCGGATCATTCACGGTGAAGTGCACGGCGTGACTGGTATCCTCATCGAGGACGCGGTCGCTGATGGCCGAGATCGACGGGGCCTCATTGCCCCCAACGAGCACTTCGATGAAAATGTCGGTGGTTCCCCCGTGCATGTCGGAAACCTTGCAGTGCACCCGCCAGATACCCATCTCTGGAAACTTCACCGCAATGGTCCGCTCATTCGGGAAAATCGCTGGCCTCAAGGGGCCGGCATCGAACGAGGGAACCCTCCAGTAGCAGGCAAACTCAGTATCTTCGGGGTCAGTGACATCGGCCGTGAACAGCACGGTTTGGTCGACTGAAATCAGACTGCCTGGCGTGTTCGTCTTGATGCTGCCGACCGGCGGCTTGTTGCCAGGAACCGGACCGAACTGCACCTCGAGCTTAAGCTGACCGGTCACCGGATCAGCCTCGCTGTTGGTGACATACGTCGTGATGCCATCGCGCTTGAATGACAGCGTTCTGCCGGGGAGCAGCGGACTATCGATATTGCCTTCGCGGTAGGCTTTCTCCGTCACTGGATCGATTGCCTCGTCATTGGCCGTCTCTGGCGTGCCATCAAGCAGCCATGTCTTCGCCTGGAATGGATTGCCCAGACGGATCTGCGCGCCGTATGCCCGCAGGGTATCGTTGTACGGGACGTACGGCAGATCGTCCGTGGACGGTTCCACCCCACGGATACGGTATTCGGCGAACAAGTGAAAGGTATTCAGCAGACTGTACTTTCCGGCCATGACTTGCAGCCCTCGGGTGCCGCTGTTCAGGTCCTGGTCGAATTCATTGATCGTGTAGCTGCCCTCGGTGTTCGCCAGAGGGATGCTTCCCAGGTCCATCCATCCGAGCCACTGCTTGTAGCGGGCATTGAAATCCAGACCGCCGCCCCCCATCCGATCGAAGCGGTCTCCATACTCAAGGCCGCCACCGGGCGTGTACAGCCCCTCGGGTGAGTCGCTGACGAAATTGGAGGCATGATAGAGCCCGAGGTTGTGGCCGAGCTCGTGAAGGCCGATGCCGATGCCGCTCGCGATGCGGTCTTCGTCGGTCCAGTCGGTTCCATTGTTGCGGATGACGGCTTGACCATAGCCGATGACTGCCATCCCGCCCCACGTGACGACGCCGTCATCTTCATCGGCATCCGGGAATGGCGCATTGCCGGCCATCACCATGAGGTAATCGAATCCGGAGCCGATGCCGCGGCGCTTGAGTTCCTCTGCCACTTCCCTCCAAACGTCTCCCATGTTCGTATACTTATCGGCCGTCTTCTTCATGGTCAGCACCGGGCTGATCGAGGAACCGTCTGTGCCGACACCACGCACGAGGAGCCGCCCAAAAGACCACGCGTAGAAAGCATCGCTGATGCCGCTGACAATGGCGCCGCAAGCGCTAACGGACAAGTTCTGATAGTCCATCCCATCACTGAACTTGATCCGGGCCATCATGATGCGCTTGGTGCCTGTGGTCCATGACTTGTCTCCCTGAGAAGCAAAGGGAGCACCTGGCGTCCCTTCGCCACTGGACGCCGCCTGCACGCTGGCACTGACGCCAAGCCCGGGCGGACGGATCGCTTCCCCGGCCGCTCTTTGCTGCAACGACCCCTGAGCGTGGCGGGGACCGCAGTAGAATTCAAATTCCTTGCCGACCAACACGCCGGTGGCCGTTCCCGTCGCCGCAATCGGGGTTTCCGAAACCGGGCAGACCGGTTCCTCGACGACCGCCTGCCGCGCTTCGGCTAGTTCAACCGGTTCCAGCACGCGCCCGGGCCACTGGCTGAGGGCCATCTTGCCATCGATGGCAATGCCGTGAACCGGAATTGCTTCACGCGACGGCTGGTACTCACGGTTTCCGTACACAAAGCCCTCGAAACTGCGCCCGTCTTCCATTTCGACCGAGCGTTCCACCAACCGCTTCCCGGCCGGAACCCGCTGGTCCGGATAGTGATAGGCCGTCGCCACCAGATCGCCGACGCCATCGACCTTTTCTTCAAGGAGGCTGAGAACCTCGGAAGGCAAGGCCCGGCGCACGGACACGGGCACACCATTCTCAAGGGCCTTCTCCGGATTCTGCTCAATCAGATCGACCATCGCCGCGCGGCGATCGGTGGCGAGCTTCACCCCTTCTGCGACCATGTCGGCCGACGGGGCAGCCACGTAATGCTTCGCCCACTGGCGGAACGCCGCCATGGGTGCGGGAACCTCCGGCTTTTCCCAAAGCACGTTCTGCGGCAGCGGTCCGTCCGGATCCAATGCCACCGCTTCCGATCCCGCCTTGGATTCCGCAGCCTTCTCTGCCTCCACAGCCTCCCGGCAGCATGGCGGCAATTCCTCAGCCGCGGCAGCCTCGGTCGAAGCCCGCGCCACACCGGACGGCGGTCGCCCCGAAGGTTCAGTGGAACTACCCTGCCAATACCGCCAGACCATGGCGGCTGTCAGCAGCAGGAAGGAAATAAGACTCAGGTTGCGATTCATCAGGGAACGGAGTTTGCGGTTTTCGCTCTCTCATCGCCGCCACCCGCCCGATCCGCGATAGGACTAGAGTCCTAGTCCGGCAGGAAATCACCGCGCTCAGCCAGCGCGACTCCCCAAGGCCATCGGATTCCCCCTGGATGGGCCCCGGACTGGCAGTTATCACCAGTGCCATGAGGTCCCTCCTGCTCGCGCTGCTCGCTCTCTCCACCACCGCCGTGGCGCTCTCAGCGAAGCCGGACGACCTCACCCCTGAGCAGCAGAAGCAGTTGGATCAGGACAAGATCATCGTCACCGACAACACATGGCGGCAGATCTTCACCCCGTACATCTTTGCCAGTCAGCCGGTGTTCATCACCTCCGATTCCGTGCTCCATGCCTACCATGTCCTGCTGGAGGAATCGGTCGCCCAGATGGAATCGCAGCAGGCGCTCCGCATGCCCGCGGTGCTGGAGGGCGTTCTCGCCCAAATCAATCCGGACACTGTGGACGGGGTGCCTCCCGAAGCGGTCGAGCACGCGCAGTTACTGCTAGGCACGGCCGCACGACTCGCCGGCAGCCATTGGGGAGAAGGCACCGCCCTCGACGCGGCCATCGCGACTGAGGTGAAGCGCGTCGAAGCCGCGGAAGGGCTCCATCTGCCTTCATGGATGAAACCCGGACACGGGCTCGTCTCCATCGACTACCGGGTCTTCAAACCCGCGGGCTTCTACACCAGCAGCGCGTCACTCCATCGTTATTTCCGGGCACTCCGCTGGATGCAGACGGTGCCGCTGCGATTGCATGATCCCACGGAGCTGGAAGCCGCACGAGTCCTTGGCGAGGCGCTGTGGGAAGAGGGCTCGCTCCCGGTCCTCGCATCCCTGTGGACCAGCTTGAGCGGTGCGGCCGCTGCTCCCGCGCTATGCCTCCTCGAGGAATTCCGCCGGTCGCCGGAGAACGTTGTCGAAGCCGCGAGCCGAGAGGTCGATGGGGAGGTCGACAAGCTCTTCGTCTTCCCGTCCGCTGCGCTTCCGGACGCCAAGCTGATGGAGCGCACCAAAAGCACTCGACGACCCTATCCAGACCCCCTGGATGTCGGCGCATGGCTGGGTTCCCCGCTCGCTCTCCGACTGCTGAAAACGGAAGACGACGCCGTGCTCAAGGCGATTGATGCCAATCCAGTACCGGGCTACCCTGCCTCCCTCTACGGGGATTACCTGGACTGCCTCGCCCGACTCCTTGAGGCTCCGGAACCCGACGCGCCCCCGTTCATGAGCACCCCGCCATGGGAGCGGAAATCACTGAATACCGCCCTATCCGGCTGGGCGCTCATGCGCAACACATGGGCGCTCCAGGCCGAGGAGGATTCCTTTGGCTTTCCCGCGGACGAGCCCTATCCAGGCTTTGTGGAGCCGACGCCAGCATTCTACCACGCGCTCGGTCAACTGATCCTGCAGACCGCGGATCACTTTGAAGAACTGGACGCCCTCACTCCTTCCCCGCAACTGTTTGCCGCCGATGCCGCGGCGCTCATCCCCATGGTCGAGCACGAAGCCGAGGGCCTGCGCCGCCGCATGCAACCATGGCTGAATCGCCCCTCCACCGCTGGTGAACCCACCGACGCCGAGATCGCTCAGCTTGAAAAGGACAGTGCGGTATCCGAAGAACTCTCAACCGCGCTCAGGCCGGTCGCACCCATCGTGGAAGGTTTGTGGCCCTATCCCCCATTGGATGCCGTCACAGGGGAGTTCAAAGCGGATAAATGGGATGACGTCACCGGGGTGTTCGATGTGGATAAGCTCCTCGCCAGTCTGCACGAGATCGCTGCCGGCAAACACGAAGCAGCCTTCCTCGATCTGACTCGCAAGGGGTTCACAACCACGCTGCGCAAGCGGTGGGTGGAATTGCTTTCCCTCACCATGAAACTGGAAAGCCGCGCCCACCGCCAGCTCCGCGGCATCGAGCCAGACTACGCCGAGGAGGAGTTCATCGAGAACTACGGGGAAGACCTCGGCAGCATCCTCTTCTACGAAGGAACTTCCTATCACTCACCCCGTGACGATGCGCCCCTCGCCTCGTCCGTCTTCAACCAAGCCGGCGGCCAGTTCCTCATCGCCGGCACCGGCAGACCCCGCGAGATCCGCGTGCTCTACCCATGGAAGGGCAAGGAAATCCTCTGCCGCGGCGCGATCATCCCCTTCCATTCCCAATTGTCCGATTCCCATCTGACCGACAAGGAATGGCGCGCCCGCCTCGACGCCCCCACACCACCCGCCTCCCCCGACTGGCTCCGCCCCATCCTCTCCCCAGACGCCCCCGCCAAACCCCCGAAGAAGTAGCCGCGCCTACAATCGCTCCGATCCGAGGAGATCATCCGTCGCCAACGCCACCTTCCAAGCCCACCGATGGAAACACGCATTCTCCACGAGCCCGAATCCACGCATCATCCCTAGCATTCTCGCCAGCTTTCAGGTTTGACAGCAACTTTTCCGGGTGACACCTTCCCTGCAAGTAACGGCGTCGGACGGTTCGACATGATGCCATCAGCCGCAACGCTCTGTCCATCCCATGAATCGTTACTTTTGCCTACCCACACTCGGGTTTGTCGCGTTCCTTGCCGCCTGCACCACTTCAGGACCGCGCCTCGTCAGCACACCGGTGCGCGAGGGCATGACCAGCGCCCAGCTGGTAGCCGCATTTGGCCGCCCGCTCCGCGTCGAGCGCAAGCCAGATGGTGGTGAGGAATGGTTCTACCATTTCGGCTCCCAACAACACGCGGCGCATCCCGTCTCCGCATCGACGAGTACCGAGACCGAGCGCAGTTACTCGGTCGGAAACGCCACCTCAACGACGACGACCATGAATCAGGCTCCCGTGCATCTCTCCCCAAGTGGTCGTGTCGTTGGCGCGATTCCATCAGGCAGTGTCGTTGTGGAGTAGTGGCGGCATCCTCAATTCCGGAATGGACGAAACGCCGCACGTTCAGGAGTGTATGGCCGCGAGGAGCGAGTCCGCCCTGCGCCATTTCAACTAACTCACCCTACCCCCACCCTATGTTCGCAGCCATCCGCAAGCGTCGAGCAATCAGGTCGTTCATCCGGAAAATTGGCCCGGCGCTCGAGCGCCGCTTCGGTCGCAAACGTCATTATTCACCCGAAGAGGTGCGGCACGCAGGCCGTGATGTCGGGGCTCAACCTGGTCACTTCTGCTACGCCTACTGCATTTACTGCTCACAACACGACTTCGACCACCATCACCGGCAGACGGGCGAGCACTGTGATTACGCCTCAATGCGCGCGGAAGTCGCCGAGACCCAGTTCGGCGGCGACACGAGCTTCAGCGCGGAGACCGCCATCGACGCCGGATCCTCGCACAACGACTCCGGAGGCGGCTGGTTCAGCGGCGGCGACAGCCATTCCGATTCCGGCAGCTCCAGCGATTCCGGTGGCGGTGATTCCGGCGGCGGCGGCGGTGGCGGCGATGGAGGCGGCGGAGGTGGCGACTGATGATCGCATCCATTCCAGCCAAAGCGCCCAACTGCCCAGACGAGGAGCGCTGACATCGGAACTCACCATGCACGGTGAAGCCCCATCCCCGGCCGGATCATCCGCGCCAACCAGCGGCGGGTAGCAATCCCTTTGGAGAACGCGCTTCCCCTCGCGCTTTGAATTTGCTATACGCTCAGCATGCCAACGAAACCCCGCATGAAACGAAGCTTCCTTTACGGATTCATTCTTGGGGCTGTGGTTGCTTCGGGCGCCTTCTTTGCCCGTGAGCACTTCGCCACTCCGGCGAGATTGCCTCATACCAAGGGGTCAGATGATGGCGCGCATTTCCGGCTGTTGGGTCCGGATTTTTCGGTCCCAAAGCTCTACGTCGATCCAGACGCCATTTCGGTTCTTGAGGCTCCTGAGTCGATTCAGATTCATCGGGCAGGCCCCGGCACCATTTCACTGCTTGAGAGCACCTTCGATGCCGCAGGAATCACTCCATCAGCGGAGGACGCAGAGATTCTCATCAAAGCATTCAATTCCGCCAACGCTTATAAGGGCAGGTCAGCCTGCATAAATGAACCAGGGGTTCTTGTGAGGCTGAAACGGGAGGATCACCAGCTAGACCTGCTGGTCTGCTTTTCCTGCGAGGATCTCGAATGGGTACTCGACGAAGACCCGACACTCTCATCGGGGCCGGGGGTCATCGGGCTATCCGACATTGGGATTGGTACCTTGCGCAGCGTCTTCCAGCGGGCGTTTCCCAACGACCCAGCGTTCAAGACGCCATGATCGAACCAGAACACGGAGCATCGTGGCAGGTCCAGCCAACCGTTCTGCTGATGTGGCCAAGGACATCAGCGAGCGATTGCGGCATGGCGGCTGAGGGTTACGCCCTTTCAGGGCTTTGATTCATTTTCTATCACAACCGGGGCGTTGCCCCGGGCTATCACCTTTTTCCCCTTTGGGGCACCGAATTCCGCCTTCGGAATAGCGGTACTCAGGGCGTTGGCGAGCCGGTTACCTTTACCCCTGAGCCACAGAATGCCGCCTGCGGAACAGCCGTTCTCAGGGCATTACCGAGGCAGTCACCCTCCTCCTGATTGCGGCGCGTATTCTTGTTTGCTGGACGGTGGCGGTCAGAACGTGACAACAGGCGATCACCTCAGCCTTTGGGAGGCTGGCGTTAGCCTGAGGGATGTTCCGGTGCCTTGAAGAGGCCGAGTATCGAAGCCTGGGGCAACGCCCAGCCCCTATCGCGTTGCAGGCCTAATCCAATGTCCCAAAGGGGCAGAATGTGATAGCCCGGGGCAACGCCCCGGGGATCCGCCAGCAGAAGAATCCGAGTCCTGAAAGGGCGAGATGCCCAACGACGTGCGCGTGTTGCGGGTCAGGCTCAATCCCACACATACCGTTCATCGATTACGACACCATACTTAGCGCAGAGCTCGCGGTACTCATCCGGAAAGGAGACGGTGCGGTGGTGTTCTTCCTGACTGTCGATGTAGCGCTCAAGGGCGGTGCGATGCCCCGGGCTGATGGAGAACATGCCATAACCGGCCTGCCATTGAAACCCAGCGTAGCGTGATCCTTTCGTTTTGATCCATTTTGATGAACCGGTTTTGACGGCCTCGATGAGAGCCGCCGGTGAACAGGTGCGGGGATGCGCAACAAGCAGGTGG
This sequence comes from Verrucomicrobiaceae bacterium, assembly GCA_027486335.1. Taxonomy (GTDB): domain Bacteria; phylum Verrucomicrobiota; class Verrucomicrobiia; order Verrucomicrobiales; family V1-33; genus V1-33. The sequence continues at coordinate 13,351 of JAIXPK010000113.1, forward strand.
AGATGGTCCTCGACGGACCCGGCTCTCAGCAGAGAGCCGGAGAGATTCCCGACAATACCGCCGACGTAGGCGTGCAGTTCGTCGCGGATCTCCGGGGCCAGAATGCGTTCCCGATTCTTCGTGGAGAAGACGATGTGAACAAGGACCTGGGCTAGCGACTGCGGCATGGTGTTGGGGGGTTGCGCCCTTTCAGGGCTTTTCTATTTGGGCTAGAGTACCCGGGGCGTTGCCCCGGTCTATCACCTTTTTCCCCTTTGGGGCACCGAATTCCGCTTACAGCACAGCCGCATCCATGGCGTTGCCGACCGAGTTACCTTTTGCCCTGGGGCACCAAACCCCCACTGCGGAACAGCCGCACTCAGGGCGCTGCCTTCTGGGCATGGTGCGAAGAGACCTGGGCTGGTTTCCTTGGCGTGGGGTGTGGGCGTCAGCTTGAGGGAGGTCTCCGTGAAGGGCGGCCGGGTCCGCTTCTAACCGCCAGAAGACGAACGTGTTACAAGCGCCGCAGCGTGGGGCCGCGGTGTGGCAGCGGGGATGATGGATTCCATATCAGAATCGACGTACATCGTTTTTGATACCATATCATTTTCATCGTGGATGCCGGTGACTGGGCACGCCCATCCGTGGCCTGACGCTTCCCGGTCACTGGTCTGGCGAGTGGGGTCAGAGGCGAGGGTCGACGGGTTCGCTTTCGAGGGCGAGGACGCCGAAGACGGGTTCGTGGACGCGGCGGAGGGGTTCGTGGCAGACGAAGCGGTCGAGGGATTCGATGCCGAGGGCGAATTCGCGCAGGGCGAGGGAGCGTTTGGTGCTGAGGTTGCGGGAGCGGAGACGGCTGAGGTGTTCCTCGGCGGAGTATTCCGGGCCGTAGATGATGCGGAGGTATTCGCGGCCGCGGCATTTGACGGCTGGCTGGATGAGGCCGCGCTTGCCTTTGACGATGAAGTCGGACGGTTTCACGACCATGCCTTCGCCGCCGCGAGCGGTGAGGGATTCCCACCATGCGCAGCCCTTGGCTTCGCTGTCAGGATCAGTGAGGTCGACGATGAGGTAGGGAGTGGTGATGATGATGCCGCCGGCGAGACGGGCGAGCGTCTGGAGGTGCCATTCGTGCGGTTGATCGGTGTGGACCTTTCCGGCGGTGGCGAGGAGGTGGAAGGGAGCGAGCTTGAGATCGTCGACGGAATCGACCGTCCAGCAGTAGCGGCGGTAGGCATCGGTGTAGGCGGCGACCATTTCCTTGCGGGAGGTGGTGCGGGCGAGGAGGTCGGCGACATCGATGCCGCGGGCGGCGGCGGATTCGAGTGCGGAAGCCTGGCAGGCGAGGGTCGAGCGCGCGGCGGTGCCGACTGCGGCATACTGCTGCTTGAGGAGTTCCTGGGCTTTGGCGGACCACGGCATCAGTTCGCAGTCGAGGCAGAGCCAATCCGTTTTGAATTCGTCCCAGAAGCCGGCGGCGGAGGCGGCGTCGCGGATTCTGGTCAGGAAGTCCGCTTCGACACTGGCGTCCTCGAAGAAGCGTCGGCCGGTGCGGGTGAAGCAGGTGCCGATGCCCTCGCCCTTGACTCCGAAGCTCCGGAGGGCGGCATCTTCGTCGCGGCAGACCACGACCACGGCGCGGGACCCCATGTGTTTTTCCTCACAGATCACGCGGGCGATGCCCTCGTGGCGGTAGTAGGCGAAGGCTTCCGCGGGGTGTTCCAGCAAGCCGTCGCTGCTGCTGGTGGCGCACGGCGACATGGTGGGCGGGAGGTAGATGAGCCATTTCGGATTGGCGGCGAAGCGGCTCATGACTTCGAGGGCGGCGGCGGCGTTTTCCTCGCGGATGGTGACATTGCCGTGCCATTTCGTGCTAACGATCCGCTTGCCGATGACGTCCTCGATATCGAGCACGTCGTCGTGCTGCTGCTGGGCTGATGCGACGGGCCCGGGAACCTCGGGCGCGAGGAAAGGGCGGCTAGGTTGTGCGTAGGTGTGGAGGGCGTCGACGGCGACGAATTCCCTTTCCGGATAACGGAGGGCGGTGAGACGACCGCCGAAGACGCAGCCGGTGTCGATGTCGACCGTGCGGTTGAGCCATTCGGGCTCGGGGACTGGTGTGTGGCCGTAGACGACCATGGCCTGGCCGCGGTATTCGGCGGCCCAATTGTGGCGCACGGGCAGACCGAGTTCATCGGTTTCGCCGGTGGTTTCGCCGTAGAGGGCGAACTCGCGGACGGCGCCGGAGCCCCTGCCCTGCATGCTTTCCTTCATGCCGGCGTGAGCGACGACGAGCTTGCCGTCATCGAGCACGTAGTGACTGACGAGACGGTCGATGAAGTCGGCGACGTCGCGGCGGAAGGCATCGGATTCGGCGGCCAGTTGTTCCAGGGATTCGGCTAGACCGTGAGTGACCTGGACATCGCGACCGCGGAGTTTGCGCATGAGTTTGACGTCGTGATTGCCGGGCACGCAGAGTGCGGAGCCGCTGGCGACGGCGTTCATGACGAGACGGAGGACGTCGGGGGTTTTCGGACCGCGGTCGACGAGATCGCCGAGGAAGAGGAGTTTGCGGCCGGAGGTGATCCTGACAGTGGCGGCGGCGGCATCGACCTCGTGGCCGAGATTCCGGAGGAGCGCGACGAGTTCATCGTAGCAGCCGTGGACATCGCCGATGATGTCGAATGGACCGTGGTCGTCGCGCCGGTTGTTCCAGAGCGGCTGGCGTTCGATGACGGCGGCGTCGATCTCTTCAGGCGTCTTGAGGACATGAATGGTGCGGAAGCCCTCGCGCTGGAGCCCGCGGAGCGAACGTTTGAGCTGCTGTGCCTGCTGGCGGACGACATGTGCGCCGAAATCGCGATCGGGCCTAACCTTGTTGCGGTCCTCAGCGATGCGCTCGGGGAGATCGAGCACGATGGCGACGGGAAGACAGTGAAACTCGCGGGCGAGCTGCACGAGCGGTTTGCGGGCATCCGGCTGGACATTGGTGGCATCGACCACGACGAGCTTGCCTGCGGCGAGCCGTTTCCGCGCGATGAAGTGGAGCACGTCGAAGGCGTCGCGCGTGGCTGCCTGCGAGTTTTCGTCATCGGAGACGAGCCCGCGGCAATAATCCGAGGAGAGGATTTCGGTGGGTTTGAAGTGGCGGCGTGCGAACGTGCTTTTGCCTGCGCCGGAGACACCGACGAGCACGACGAGCGAGAGATCTGGAATGATTAGATTCATCGGGTGAAGACCCCCATTTGTGTTGGTGAACCGACTTCGGCGTCCTCCGGGCCGACCGGGAGGAAGCGGGCTTCATAGCCGAAGCGTGCGGCGACGGCGTCGGCCCATGCGCGGAACTCGGCACGCGTCCATTCGAAGCGGTGGTCGCGATGCCGGAAGCGGCCGGCGGGAAGCGATTCCCATTTCACGTTGTACTCGCGGTTAGGCGTGGTGATGACGATGGTTTCCGGGCGGGCGAATTCGAAGAGAACGCGTTCGAAGGCGGCGAGCCGCGGGGCGTCGAGGTGCTCGATGACTTCGACGACGGCGGCTGCGTCGAAGCCTGCGAGGCGTTCGTCGCGGTAGATGAGCGAGCCCTGAAGGAGGCGGAGGCGTTCGCGCTGCGGCGGCGGCAGCCGGTCGAGATGGAGCCGGTTGCTGGCGATTTCGAGGGCGCGATGGGAGACATCCATGCCGAGGATGGAGGTGAACTGCCGTTCCTTCAGGAGCAGGTCTAACAGGCGGCCTTCTCCGCAGCCGAGGTCGAGCACCCTCGTGGCCCCGGAGGTTTTGAGAACGGCCATGACGGAACCGAGCCGCTGATCGTTGAGACGGTGGCGCGGCCCGCTGGGTTCATCAGGTTCGGCTAGCGGGTCGGCGACTTCTTCGGGAGCCATGCCGTCCTCGGCGGCGAGACGGAGGAGGGCGTCGTCGACGAGACTGGGACGGTGTTTGAGATAACGACGAGTGATCTGGTTCCGCTCGGGATGTGCGGGGAGCCAGCCCTCGCCGTGGCGCATGAGCTTGAGGACTTCCTCTTCACCGACCCAGTAATGCTTGTCGTTATCGAGGACGGGCATGAGCACGTAGAGATGCGAGAGGAGTGCGTGGAGCGGCAGGGTGGCGGCGAGCGTGACGTGGGAGTACGGACTGCCTCCCCAGTCGGGAAAGTGTTCGTCGAGCGGGAGCCGTCGGGCAGTCACGGTGTAGCCGAGCGGCTCGAAGAGACTGCGGAGGAAGCCTTCGCCCCCGCGGCACGGCAGAGCGGGCAATTCGACGGTCAGCGGCAGCGGCAGGTCGGCGAGTTCGGGCTTTTCCTTGCAGCCACCGGCGAGGGCGCTGCTGAAAACGTCCGCGATGGCGACGCTGAGGAATGACGAGGGGACGTACGGGCGGTCATTGACGTACTGTTCCAGCGGACGGCCGTTATCAGCCGATCCTCGACGTCCGCGGACCAGACCGATGGGATCGACCTCGACGAGCAGGGCGACCGTGCAGCATTCCGGGGAGGCGACCGGGTAGAAGACGTGTGCGATGCCGAAGGAAAGGCTGAACGACTGCGCGCGGGCGGGATTCTTGCGAAGCAGGAATCCGAGATCCGTGGCGTTCTCGTGGGTTGAAGTGATGGTCATCAGCATGGCGGGGCCTTTCCTTGTGCGGGCTGGAGTCGGGGAGAGGTCAGTTGGCTAGCGCTTCCAGTTTCTCCAGAGAGAAGGCATCACCGCCGCGGAGGAAGAAGCGGGTGATGCACTCGCGGAGGTGGCGGTAGAGGGCGGGATCAGTGTGGATGAGGGACTTGGGCGCGTCGTTGCGGGCGTAGCGGACGAGGGCGGCGAGTTTGGCCCACTCCTTGTTCTTGAAGCAGACGTCTATCTCGTCCTGGTGCTCTAGGAGGTGGCGGGCGATCAGTTCTTCTTCACCTAGGGTCATCCGGTTGAGAAATGCCCTGATCGGTATCAAAAGCAACCGCCCCGGCCATTGCTGACCATAGGACGACGGCTGCTGCCAGAGTGGGCGACCGAAGGGCTCGCGGTGGAATGGCTGGGTGTTATTCTACGGAAACCGTTTTCACGCTGGTCCCGTCGAAGAACGCGTTGATCCTCGCCACTTGGGCTTTCGAAAACTTACGCTTCGGACGAGGACGGCCTGAAACGGGGGAGCCTGGCTTGCTGGCCACGCGGGAGCCTGTCACGGCGCTATGGGTGAATTCAATGGACAGGAGCCGATCAGAGAGTGCGGATTTCTGGGCCTTCGTCATACCAGTTTGCTACTCGTTTTGAGGGAGGAGGTCAAGCTGAGGGTTCACTGGCTGGCGCGGCATTGATGGTTCGCATCTCGCTGAGCAGCTTCATTTCGCTGTCGCCAAATGTGAACCGGTCGAGAAGTGCCCCGGGCAGCTGCAATGCGGCGAGGGTGAACGATTTAGTGCGCAGATCTTCGTCGAGTTTCGCTTTGAGGAGGTCGGTCTTCACCCTCTGGTAAAAACCGCGCGACCCCTCAGTGCATTCGCCCCAGATTTCAGCGGCGCCCACCCCTCGAGCTATCAGGGAGAGATACGCGAGCATCTGCTGGCCAACGCCGCTGCATCCCTTCGGAGCCATGGAGCCGAGAAATTCCAGACAAAGATTTCCGCTCCACAGTCGCCGGAGATGACTGAAGCCCACCGTGCGCCATATGCGGCCTTCTGGCATTTGCATCAGAAGGGCGAATCCAAACTCATTCCTCGGATGTTCCGTTGCACGGGCTTCCACGTCCTGCGGACTCCGGGCACACTCACCGCGGCTGCTCAGGTATTGCCAGCGTTCTCCGGCAATGACCGCAAACTCCAGCGAGTCCGCATCATTCGGATTTTCGGTTTGGTCCGCCCTCTGCTGCCACTCGTCGACAAACGACCAATCCTTTGGGGTGGTTACCCAGCATAACCGCGCAGGCACTGCCCGGGGTTTGTCGTCAGCGAATTTCAGATTGCAGAGGGAAACCGGCTTCATGGAGAAAACAAAAGAGCCGCCTCGGTTTCCCGAGGCGGCTCCAGTGAGCGTCAGATCGGGACGGGATTACTTCTTCTTAGCGGCCTTTTTGGCTGGGGCGGCTTTGGAGCCGGAGGCGCGTTTTTCCTCGATGGCGGCCTGGGCGGCGGCGAGGCGTGCGACTGGGACGCGGTAAGGCGAGCAGCTGACGTAGGCGAGACCGATCTTGTGACAGAACTTGACGCTGTCCGGGTCACCGCCGTGTTCACCGCAGATGCCGAGCTTGATGTCCGGGCGGACGGAGCGGCCTTTGGTGACGGCGGTCTGCATGAGCTGACC
>JAIXPK010000119.1 GCA_027486335.1 Verrucomicrobiaceae bacterium
GGTCTTTTTCCCGATTCCTGTGTTGCTCGTCGGTTGCGAATGCTGATTCGCGCCCTCCTCGCGCCGTGGACTCGGAAAAAATCCCTCGTCCATAAGACACCATCTGTAAGACGGACTACACTAGCCGAGGTTAGCGGTCACATTCGCCCATGACGAAGTCGAGGGAGCCGAGGATGGCGGGGACGTCGCTGACCATGTGACCGACGAGGAGTTCGGGGACGATGGAGAGGTTGACGAAGGATGGGCTGCGGATTTTGAGCCGATAGGGGACGCCGCCGCCTTTGCTGTTGATGTAGAAACCGAGTTCGCCCTTGGGGTTTTCGTGGCCGAAGTAGACCTCGCCGGCGGGGGCGTCGACGCTTTGGGTGGCGATGATGAAGTGGTGGATGAGTTCCTCCATTTTCATGAGGACGTTTTCCTTCTTCGGGAGGAGGCCTTTGGCTTCCGCGACATTGATGGGGCCGTCCGGGAGGTTTTTGATGACCTGGCGGAGGATTTTGTAGCTCTGGCGCATTTCCTCGAGACGGACGAGGTAGCGGTCGAAGGAATCGCCGACGCTGCCGAGGGGGATATCGAAGTCGTACTGCTCGTAGCCGAGGTAGGGGTGGGCTTTACGGACGTCGTAATCGACGCCGCAGGCGCGGAGGTTGGGGCCGGTGAGGCCGAAGGCGATGGCGCGTTCTTTGGAGATGACGCCGATGTCCTTGGTGCGGTCGAGGAAGATCTTGTTCCGGGTGAGGAGTTGATCGATTTCGTCGAGCTGGTGGGGGACGTTATCGAGGAACTTGTTGAGTTCCGGGAGGAAGTCGGGCGGGAGGTCGCGGATCTGGCCCCCGACGCGGGTGTAGCTGGTGGTGAAGCGGGCTCCGGTGAGGATTTCGCAGAGGTTGTAGATTTTCTCGCGTTCGGTGAACGTGTAGAGGAAGACGGTCATGGCTCCGCAGTCCATGGCGAAGACGCCCATGCCGAGGAAGTGTGCGGAGAGGCGTGCGAGTTCGCAGCAGATGACGCGGATGGCCTGGCCGCGGGCGGGGAGTTCCCAGCCCATGAGTTTCTCGACGGCCATGGCGTAGGCCACGTTGTTGGCGAGGGGGGCGAGGTAATCGAGCCGGTCCGTGTAGGGCACGAACTGGTTGTAGTGCATGTTTTCGGCGATCTTTTCGTCGCCGCGGTGGAGGTAGCCGACGTCGGGGATGGCCTTGGAGATGATTTCGCCGTCGAGTTCGAGGATGAGGCGGAGGACCCCGTGGGTGGCGGGGTGGGAGGGGCCCATGTTGAGGACGAGCTTTTCCCCGATCATGTCGGAGGCAGTCTGCTGATATTCCTCGACCTGGAGCGCGGCACGCGCGGCCATGTCTGGGGCTTCGATTTCTCGCACCGTCTTGCTCATAGGGAACCTGAGGAAAAAAGAGGCCGATCAGCGGCCGATTGCGGAAGCTACGGGCGCGGGGAGGGGCGGCAAGACGAATTTGTGAAATATTTCACAAGCGGTGCGAGTGGTTCCGCTGGCGGGAGGGATGGAGGTGTGGCAGTCGGAGGGATGGACCTTGATGAGCGCGTGATTTCGGCGGGGTTGGTGGAGCGCTACGCGCCATTGGGAGCGGAGCGCGGGTGGCTGGTGCATGGATTGGTGCGTCGGGTGCCGGGGGTGGCGGTGGGGTATGACAAGGGGGAGGTGCTGGCGGGATTGCAGCCGTGGCACGATGCGGCGGTGCGGGCGCTGGGGTTTGATGCGGGGAAGGTCTACGGGGCGGAACAGGTGCACGGGGCTGAGGTGGCGGTGATCGAAGAGGGATCGCCGCGATGGACGGCGGGGGTGGACGGGTTGATCACGGATGTGGTCGGGGTGATGCTGGCGATTCATGTGGCGGATTGTGCGCCGGTGTGGGTGGTGGATCCGGTCCGTCGGGTGCATGCGGTGCTGCATTCGGGGAGGAAGAGTACGGAGGGGAATATCACGGGTCGGGCGATTGCGGTGATGAGGGATCGGTTCGGGTGCGATCCGGGGGATCTGCGGGTGATGATAGGACCGGCGATCCGGCCGCCGTGGTTCGAGGTGGATATTCCTGCGATGATCCTAGCGGATGCGGTGGCGGCGGGAGTTAGGGTGGATAGGGTAGCGGATTGCGGGATCTGCACGCATGCTAGTGCGGAGTCGTTGTATTATTCGTATCGGCGCGAGAAGGGGTGCACGGGGCGGATGGTGGCGTTGGCGGGGATTCGATGATCGGCTCGCGGATTGGTGGTTTCCAGGGTAGAAGGACAACGAAATGAACTTCAAGAGAGTGCGATCGCCATTGAAGTGGGCCGTGCCAAAGACAAGGCCCGGGTGCTGCAATTCATCGAAGAAGGGGCGCTCGAAGCCACGAGATTCGAGGCGATTGTTGCCCGGCACGGACTGCTTGTGCGATGGCAGACGTTCGCGAGACAGTTCCTTGCCTAATGCTTATGGACGAATCCCTGAAACGCATCCTTGAAAGCAAGGCCGCCTACCGGCGTGAGCTCGCCCGGAAGCCGGTTGCTGAGAAGCTGCGCATTGTCGAGCAGATGGCGGAGCGGACCCGTGCGATCCGTCAGAGTCGCGAGCGGGGGAAGCCGGCGGCGCGCTGGCGCGGAAGTGAGAAGTGAGAAGTGAGAAAGGGGCGGGTTGGGAGAGGGGGCTTGTGGGGTCACAGGCGGGACGCCCGTGCCACTTTTGGGGCATGTGGGGAGAGGGGGGATTGGATGGAGTGGATGATGGCGGTGGCGGCGTTGAGGTAGGCGTTCTGGCCGTCGAGCTGGTTGACGATGGTGGTTAGGCTGGAGACGAGGGAGGAGCGGGTGTCGGGGTTGAGGAGGAGGCGGGAGAGTTCGGCGGCGATTTGGGGGCCGGAGCAGTGGTGCTGGATGAGTTCGCGGACGAGTTCGCGGTTGGCGAGGATATTGACGATGCCGAGGAAGGGGACGCGGATGAGGAGTTTGCCTGCGGCGTAGGTGGCTGGGCTGACCTTGTAGATGAGCGTGTGGGGGAGCCCGTGGATGGCGGCTTCGAGGGTGGCGGTGCCGCTGGCGACGGCACCGCAGACGGCGCGCTGCATGAGGGTGTGGACGGTGCCGGTTTCGATGGTGAGGTTAGGGACCGGGTGGCGACTGGCGAATTCCTTCATGAGGGCGGCGAGGGCCGGGGAGGCGGCGGAGGCGGCGAAGCGGAGGGATGGGTTTTCGCGGGCGAGGATGGAAGCGGCTTCGAGGAGTGGGGGGAAGTGTTTGGTGATTTCGCGGCGGCGGCTGCCGGGGAAGAGACCGACGAGGAGAGGGTCGCGGCCTTCGGGGAGACGGCGGGCGCGGTGCCATGCGACGAGCGGGTGGCCGGTGAAGATGGTGGGGAGCCCGCAGCCTTCATAGAGTTCTTTTTCGAAGGGGAAGATGCAGAGCATGAGGTCGAGGAGACGCGCCATTTTGGGGATGCGGCTGCGGTGCCATGCCCAGACCTGGGGGCTGATGTAGTAGATGATGCGGCCGGAGAAGCCGGATTTGCGGAGGGCGGCGGCGAGGCGGAGATTGAAGCCCGGGTAGTCGATGAGGACGACGGCGTCGGGTTTGAGGGAGTTGATGGATTGGAGGGTCTCGGAGAAGCGGCGGCGGAACCATGGGTATTTGCGGAGGACCTCGACGAGACCGACGACCCCGGCTTCCTCGATCCAGTCGCTGACGGTTGGTGTTAGGGTGTGCATTTCCGGGCCGCCGAGCCCGTGGATGGCGAGGTCAGGGACGAGCGAGCGGAGTTCGGCGATGAGACTGGCGCCGTGGCGGTCGCCGCTGCGTTCGCCGGCGACGAGGAAGCAGGTCATGAGGGGCGGGGGGAGGATTCGATGAGACGGGTGATTTCGAGGGCGAGGGCGAGTGCGGCGGTGGCTTCCTGGCCGCCGACCTTGGGTTGGAGCCCGTTGCGGGCGCAGTTGGCGAAGGCGGCGAGTTCGAGTTTGAGGGGTTCGTCTTTTTCGATGACGACCTCTTCGGTGGAGATGCCTGCGGGGGAGAGCCGGTGGATGCGGCCTTCCTGAGCCTGGTAGTCGAGGGAGAGGTAGGCGTCGTTCTGGAAGACGCGGAGTTTGCGGAGTTTTTCGGGGCTGATGCGGCTGGCGGTGACATTGGCGACACAGCCGCCTTCGAAGCGGATGCGGGCGTTGGCGATGTCTTCGCGTCTGGTGAGGACGGGGACCCCGACGGCGTCGATGCTTTCGACCGGGCGTTTGACGAGGTGGAGGATGATTTCGAGGTCGTGGATCATGAGATCGAGGACGACCCCGATGTCGATGGAACGGTTAGGGAAAGGGGAGAGCCGGTGGGCTTCGATGAAGACCGGGCGGGAGAGACTGGATTCGAGGAGACTGAGGACCGGGTTGAAGCGTTCGATGTGGCCGACCTGGAGGACGAGGCCTCGGTCGCGGGCGAGGTCGGCGAGGGCCTGGGCTTGTTCGGTGTTATCGGTGATGGGTTTTTCGACGAGGATGTGTTTGCCGAGCGAGAGGAGATGGCGGCCGATGTCGAAGTGGGAGACGGTTGGGGTGGCGATGGTGACGGCGCCGGTGCAGGCGGCGAGGTCGTCGAGCGAGGAGACGGCGCGGGTATTGAATTCGGCGGCGACTTCGGCGGCGCGAGTGGGGTCGGAGTCGAAGATGGCGGCGAGGTGGACGCCGGGGAGGGAGGCGAGGACGCGGGCGTGGTTGCGTCCGATGGCACCGGTGCCGGCGACGCCCATGGGGAAGTCAGTCATGGGCGGGGATTAGGCGCGGGGAGGGGAGAAGACAACGGGCAAAGGGAGAGAAGCGCGGGGTGGGAAGCGAAAAACCCTGTCGTTGCCGACAGGGTTTGGTGCTCGGAGGGGGACTCGAACCCCCACGGTTACCCATACGCCCCTCAAACGTACGCGTCTACCAATTCCGCCATCCGAGCATGTCCAAAGGACCCACGTGAGACGGGAGGGCCGTCTCAGGTGGGGTGAGAGTGGCACTGTCCGGGAGGCTTGCAAGTGTTTTTCGGGTGTGGTGGTAAGGTTTTTGCGGAGAGGGGCGCAGGAAATAGTTGACTAGTCATCTACTATGGGTAGAGAGGAGTGGCATGGGACGAACGAGTGATGCGCGGGAGCGACTGATGAGCGCCATGATGGAGCTGATCTGGGCGGGGTCGTATGGGGCGACGTCGGTGGAGGGGATTTGTGATCGGGCTGGGGTGAGGAAGGGGAGTTTCTATTATTTTTTCGAGTCTAAGACGGCGTTGGCGGCGGCGGCCTTGGAGGCTGGATGGGAAGAGCGGAGGGGAGAGTTGGGGAAGATATTTGGTGAGGGGGTGGGGCCGGTGGAGCGATTGCGGCGGTGGAGTGGCGGGTTGGCGGCGGAGCAGCGGGAGATGTGGGAGCGGACTGGGCGGGTGCTGGGGTGTCCGCTGCATGTGCTGGGTGCGGAGATCAGCACGCAGGAGGAAGGGTTGCGGCGGAGCATTGAGAAGATTCTGGGGGAGTATCAGGGGTATGTGGCGGCGGCGATTCTGGCGGCGTGGGGAGGCGGGGAGGAGCGGGCGATGGAGGCGGCGGCGCGGGCGCGTCGGGTGTTTGCGTATGGGGAGGGATTGCTGACGCAGGCGCGGATCGCGAATGATCCGGGATTGCTGGATGAGATGGAGGAAGGCGTGCTGGCGATTGCGCTAGGGGCGGTGATGGCGGCGTGAGATTGAGAATTTACTGAAAATGACCATGAAGAGAACCAATGAAAGCAGCAGGTGCGGGTGGCGGGATGCCGTGATGGCGGCGGCGGTGGTGGTGGGGATGAGTTCGTGCAAGAAGCCGCCGCAGGGAGCGCCGATGGCGATGGGGCCGGTGCCGGTGACACTGGAGGCGGCTGACGAGCGGACCCTGACAGATTGGACGGCGTTGAACGGACGGGTGGAGGCGGTGGAGACCGTGGAGGTTAGGCCGAGGGTGTCGGGGGAGCTGGTGTCGGTGAGCGTTACGCCAGGGGCGTTAGTGAAGGCCGGGGACGAATTGTTCCGGATTGATGATCGGGTTTATGAGGCAAAGCTGGCGCAGGCGAAGGCGGAGTTGCAGCGGGCGGAGGCTGGGGCGGTGACGGCGCAGCGGGAGTTTGGCAGGGCGGCGGATCTGCTGAAAGGGAAGGCGTTGTCGCCGGAGCAGGCGGAGGCGCGGGAGACCGTGCATTTGCAGGCGCAGGCGGCGGTGGCGGCGGCGCGGGCGGCGGTGACGGCGGCGGCATTGGATGTGGAGTTCTGTGTGGTGAAGGCGGCGATTGCGGGTCGGGTGGGACGGGCGCTGGTGACCGAGGGGAATGTGGTGAGCGGGATGGCTGGCGGAGCGACGTTGCTGACGACGATCGTGAGTGTGGATCCGGTGTATGTGTATGCGGATGTGGATGAGAACACCCTGTTGAAGATGGGAGAGGCGCGGCGGGCGGGTGCGGCGAAGATTCCGGTGGAGCTGCAGTTGAGCGGGGAGAACGGGTTTCCTCACAAGGGTGAGGTGGAGTCGTTTGATAACCGGGTGGATGCGGGGACTGGGAGCATGGTGTTGAGGGCGGTGTTCAAGGATCCGGAGGGCATGCTGACGCCGGGGTTGTTTGCGAGATTGCGGCTGCCGGTGACGGGGACGTGGAAGGGCGTGACGACGTCGGACAGTGCGATTCAGACTGATCTGGCGCGGAAGTTTGTGTATGTGGTGGATGCGGCGGGACTGGCGCAGTACCGGCCGGTGGTGTTAGGTGATGTGATTGACGGGAGGCGGGTGATTCGGGAGGGATTGAAGGCAGGGGAGCAGGTGGTGGTGAGGGGGCATGCGCGGATTTTCATGCCGGGGATGCCGGTGGTGGCGGTTCCGGCGGAAGCGGAGAGCGGCGGGACAGCGGAGAAGAACGGAGAGAAGGCGAAACCCTGAGCGGGACTGGAAGCCATGAATTTTTCAGGATTTTTCATTACGAGGCCGGTGTTTGCCGGGGTGTTGTCGCTGCTGGTGTTCATTGTGGGAGCGATCTCGCTGTGGAAGCTGCCGGTGAGTGAGTATCCGGAGGTGGTGCCGCCGACGGTGGTGGTGACGGCGACGTATCCCGGGGCGAATCCGAAGACGATTGCGGAGACCGTGGCGTCGCCATTGGAGCAGGGGATCAACGGGGTGGAGAACATGCTGTACATGTCGTCGCAGAGCACGGCGAACGGCGTGATGACGTTAGCGGTGACGTTCAAGCTGGGGACGGACATCGACAAGGCGCAGATGCAGGTGCAGAACCGGGTTTCGCAGGTGCTGCCGAAGCTGCCGGAGGAAGTGAGACGGTTCGGGGTATCGACGATCAAGTCGTCGCCGGACTTGACGCTGGTGGTGAATCTGTATTCGCCGGACGGGAGGTATGACGAGTTGTACCTGCGGAATTTTGCGACCTTGCAGGTGAAGGATGAACTGGCGCGGCTGCCGGGGGTGGGGCAGGTGCAGATTTTCGGGTCGGGGGATTATGCGATGCGGATCTGGATTGACCCTGACAAGGCAGCGGCGCGGGGATTGACGGCGAGTGATATTGTGGCGGCGGTGCGCGAGCAGAACGTGCAGGTGGCGGCGGGGGCGATCGGGCAGCAGCCGGTGGCTGGGCCGGTGCCGTTCGAGCTGGTGATCAATGCGGCGGGGCGGCTGGTGAGTGAGGATGAGTTCCGGGAGATCATTGTGAAGACCGGGGAGCATGGCGAGCGGACGAGGTTGAAGGATGTGGCGCGGGTGGAGCTGGGGTCTGGGGAGTATGCGTTGCGGAGCCTGCTGGATGGGAAGCCGGCGGTGGCGGTGCCGGTGTTTCAGCTGCCGGGGTCGAATGCGATCGAGCTATCGGACAATGTGAGGAAGCGGATGGATGAATTGAAGCTGAAGTTTCCGCAGGGGATTGATTACAAAGTGGTGTATGATCCGACGGTTTTCGTGAAGAAGTCGATCAGTGCGGTGATCACGACATTGCTGGAGGCGGTGCTGCTGGTGGTGCTGGTGGTGGTGGTGTTCCTGCAGACGTGGCGTGCGTCGGTGATTCCGCTGGCGGCGGTGCCGGTGTCGCTGGTGGGGACCTTTGCGGTGATGCACGCGCTGGGTTTCTCGATCAACAACCTATCATTGTTCGGACTGGTGCTGGCGATTGGGATTGTGGTGGATGATGCGATTGTGGTGGTGGAGAATGTGGAGCGGAATATAGCGAACGGATTGGAGCCGGTGGAGGCGACGCGGCGGGCGATGAAGGAAGTGACCGGGCCGATTGTGGCGACGGCGCTGGTGTTGTGTGCGGTGTTTGTGCCGACGGCGTTCATCAGCGGGCTGACGGGGCAGTTTTACCGGCAGTTTGCGATTACGATTGCGATCTCGACGGTGATTTCGGCGTTCAATTCGCTGACCTTGAGTCCGGCGCTGTCGGCGTTGCTGCTGCGTGGGCACGGGGCGAAGCCGGATCTGCTGACGCGGGTGATCAATGGGATGCTAGGGTGGTTTTTCCGGCCGTTTAACCGGTTCTTTGCTTGGAGTGCGGAGAAGTATACTGGGGCGGTGCGGCGGATGATCCGGTTCAGTGCGGTGGCGGTGCTGATTTATGCGGGGCTGGTGGTGCTGACGTGGAAGGGGTTTGAGGCGGTGCCAGCGGGGTTTGTGCCGGCGCAGGACAAACAGTATCTGGTGGCGTTTGCGAAGCTGCCGGAGGGAGCGTCGCTGGACCGGACGGAGGCGGTGATGCGGGAGATGTCGGAGATTGCGTTGAAGCATCCGGGGGTGTCGGCGGCGATTGCGTTTCCTGGGTTGTCGATTCAGGGGTTCACGATTGCGCCGAATGAGGGGATTGTGTTTGTGGGGTTGAAGCCGTTTGAGGAGAGGCGGACTGCGGAGTTGAGCGGGATGGCGATTGTGGGGGCATTGAACATGCAGATGGCGACGATTCAGGATGCGTATCTGGCGGTGTTTCCGCCGCCGGCGGTGAACGGGTTGGGAGCGATCGGGGGTTTCAAGCTGATGGTGACGGACCGTGGGAATGCGGGGTATGATGCGCTGTACGGGGCGACCCAGGCGTTGCTAGGGAGTGCGATGCAGAGCGGGGCGTTTGAGATGCCGTTCAGCGGGTACACGGTGAAAGTGCCGCAATTGGAGGCGGATGTGGACCGGGAGAAGGCGAAGGCGCAGGGCGTGCCGCTGGGGAACCTGTTCGAGACCCTGCAGATCAATCTGGGTTCGTTGTATGTGAATGATTTCAACCGGTTCGGGCGGACGTATCAGGTGGTGGCGCAGGCGGATGCGCCGTTTCGTGATGACGCGTCGGACATTGGGAGATTGCGGACGCGGAACGGGGCTGGGGAGATGGTGCCGGTGGGGTCGCTGGTGCGGGTGCGTGAGGGTTTCGGGCCGTCGCGGGTGACGCATTACAACGGGTATCTGGCGGCGGATTTCAGTGCGGGGCCGGCGGCTGGGGTGAGTT
Organism: Verrucomicrobiaceae bacterium; assembly: GCA_027486335.1. Classification (GTDB taxonomy): domain Bacteria; phylum Verrucomicrobiota; class Verrucomicrobiia; order Verrucomicrobiales; family V1-33; genus V1-33. The sequence continues at coordinate 9,468 of JAIXPK010000119.1, forward strand.
CGGGGGAGGCGGAGCAGAGGATTGCGGCGATTGCGAAGCAGGCGCTGCCGGGAGGGTTTGAGCTGGATTGGACGGAGATTGTGTATCAGAAGATCATCGCGGGGAACACGGCGGTGTATATTTATCCGTTGTGTGTGCTGCTGGTGTTCATGGTGCTGGCGGCGCAGTACGAGAGTCTGCGGCTGCCGCTGGCGATCATATTGATTGTGCCGTTGTGTCTGTTGTTTGCGCTGGTGGGGGTGATGCTGACGGGAGGGGATAACAACATTTTCACGCAGATCGGGTTTATTGTGCTGATTGGTCTGGCGTGTAAGAATTCGATATTGATCGTGGAGTTTGCGAGGGAGAAGCAGGCTGAGGGGATGGGAGTGGTGGAGGCGTCGCTGGAAGCGTGCCGGTTGAGGTTGCGGCCGATTCTGATGACATCGATTGCGTTCATTGCGGGGGTGTATCCGCTGGTGACGTCGACGGGTGCGGGGTCGGAGATGCGGCGGGCGATGGGGTCGGCGGTGTTTGCGGGGATGATCGGGGTGACGTTTCTGGGGTTGTTTCTGACGCCGGTGTTTTACGTGCTGATCATGAAGCCGCGGGGGAAGCGAGCGGCGGCGGGAGCGGTGGTTGCTCAAGAATCCTAACCTGACGAGACGATGAAACGAACGAGTGTGCTGATGATGGTGCTGATGCTGCCTGTGGCTGGGGTGCGGGCGGAGCGCGGGAGTGGTTATAAGAAGCCGGAGACGGCGGTGCCTGGGGGGTGGAAGGAACCGGTGGCGTGGAGGCGGGTGCAGCCGCTGGAGGGATTGCCGCGGGGCGAGTGGTGGCGGGTGTACAAGGATGCGGAGTTGAACCGGCTGATGGGAGCGGCGGTGGCTGGGAATCAGGTATTGAGGGAAGCGGTGGCGCGGTTTGACAGTGCGCGGGCGGGGGCGCGGGTGGCGCGGAGCCGGTTTTTTCCTGACATCAATGCATCGCCGTCGGCGCTGCATCAGCGGACGTCGGAGAACATGGCGTCGCCGTTTCCGCTGAGGGGATTGAGTTACGAGGGATGGAATCTGAATGCGCCGGTGGATTTGAGTTATGAGGTGGACTTGTGGGGACGGGTGCGGAAGGCGTTCGAGGGGGCGCAGGCGGAGGCGGCGGGAGCAGCGGCGGCGATGGAGTCGGTGCGACTGGCGATGCAGGCGGAGCTGGCGCAGAATTACTTCCGGCTGAGGGCGATTGAGGGGGAGCAGGCGGTGCTGGATGCGGTCGTGGGGTTGTGGCGTGAGGAGCTGGAGATTGTGAAGACGAGGATTCGGGCGGGGAGCGGGAGCGAACAGGATGAGGAGGCAGCGCTGGCGGAACTGGAGTCGGCGGCGAGTCAGGCGAGCGGGCTGGCGGCGGACCGGGTGCAGCTGGAGAATGCGATAGCGGTGCTGGCTGGGGTGGCGGCTCCGGAGTTCCGGGTGGCGGCTGGGGCGGGGATGCCTGCGGTGCCGGTGATTCCCGCGGGGATGCCGAGTGATCTGCTGGAGCGGAGGCCTGACATTGCGCAGGCGGAGCGTGCGCTGGAGGCGGCGACGGCGAAGTTCGGGGTGGCGTCGCTGGCGTTGTATCCGAGCCTGCGGATTGCGGGGAATGGCGGGTTCATGGGGACGGATTTCGGGAATCTGTTTGAGACGATCAGCCGGCAGTGGTCGATCGGGCCGGCGGTGACCCTGCCGTTGTTTGCGGGAGGGAGGAATCGTGCGGCGCAGGAAGCGGCGCGGGCGGCGCATGAGGGTGCACTGGCGGCGTACCGGCAGAGTGTGCTGACGGCGTTTGCGGATGTGGAGACACAGTTGGGGCAGGCGAAGTTGCTGGCGGAGCAGGAAGCGTCGCAGAGTCGGGCGGTGAAGCATGCGGAGCGGGCGGCGGAGATTGCGGCGACGCGGCACCGAGCGGGGACGGTGGCGTATGTGGAGGTGCTGATTGCGAATCGGACGGCGCTGGTGGTGAAGCGGGCGCA
>JAIXPK010000565.1 GCA_027486335.1 Verrucomicrobiaceae bacterium
GCGGGAGGCCGAAGTAGACGGCGTCGGCGCCGTTGGCGACGGCGGCCCGGACGCATTCGAAGTTGCCGGCTGGGGCGAGCAGTTCGGGGAGGACGGGAGCGGAGGAAGCCATGATGGGGTTCATGGATGCCGCTGGGGAGGAGCGCAAGCCGATGGGGCGGGCTGGTGCGGTGTTTGGGAGGGCGGGAGGGGCGGAGGCGGGGGGGGAGTTGCGACGGTGGGTTGCCAGATCGGAGACAAGGCCGGGACGGCCTTGCTATGGTGGGCGTGGCTGCTACAGGCGGTCAGGGTTCGGACCAGCGTTCGGAGACTCGGACGATGCTGATGGCGCGGCCGGTGGCGGTATCGACGTCGATGCAGGCACCGGAGACGCGGACGGGGCCCTGGGCGACGAAGAATCGTGCGGGCATGCTGGTGCGGAAGCGTTGGAGGACGGGTTCGACGCGGGAGCCGATGACACTGTCTTCTGGGCCGCACATGCCGGCGTCGGTGAGGTGAGCGGTGCCGTTGGGGAGGATGCGTTCGTCGGCGGTCTGGACGTGGGTGTGGGTGCCGACGACTGCGGAGACGACGCCATCGAGGTGCCAGCCCATGGCGATTTTTTCGCTAGTGGCTTCTGCGTGGAAGTCGAGGAAGATGACAGGGGTATCCTCGCGGAGGCGTGCGGCTTCTGCGGCGGTGGCGAGGAAGGGGTTTTCGAGGGGCGGGTTGGTGAAGGTGCGGCCCTGGGCGTTCATGACGGCGACCTTGCCTTTGGCGGTTTCGAGGACGACGCTGCCCTGACCGGGCGTGCCGGGTGGGTAGTTGAGCGGGCGGAGCATGCGGGGTTCACCGGCCATGTAGTCGATGATTTCGGATTGGTCCCAGATGTGGTCGCCGCTGGTGATGACGGCGGCGCCGGCGCGCATGAGGGCGATGGCGATTTTTGGGGTGACGCCGCGGCCGCCGGCGGAGTTTTCGGCATTGACGATGACGAAGTCGATGGCGGCGGATTCCTTGAGTTTAGGGATGAGATCGATGACGGCGCGGCGGCCTGGATCGCCGAAGATATCGCCGAGGAAGAGGAGGCGGATGACGCCGGGGGGTGGAGGAGAGAGCTTCACGTGGAGGTCGTTTGCGCAGGGCGCGGGGGTTGTCCACGGGATTCCGGGGGAAGCGGAGGGAGTGGAGGGGGAAGTCAGCGATTACGGAAGCGGCCGACCGAGGCGAGACGGAGAGCGATGGCTTTGAGGTAGGCGGCTTCCGGGAAGGCGGCGGGGTGGTCTGGGGCGTGGGTGGAAGTCCAGAGTTCGCGGGCGTCGGGGAGGGCGCGGCGGACGGCGTTGAAGAATTCGTCTGCGGAGACGTGAGCGGAGCAGGACGAGCAGAGGAGGAGACCGCCGCCGCGGACGTGGCGGGAGGCGGTGATGGCGAGTTTGTGATAGGCGGCGATGGCGCTGGTGCGGTCGGATTCGCGGCGTGCGAGGGATGGGGGGTCGATGACGGCGGCGTCGAATGTGTGCTGGGGGTTGGCGAGCCACTGGAAGGCGTCGGCCTGGATGGAGTGGCGCTGGGTATTGGCCACGGTGGGATTGTCCTGATTGAGGGCGAAGTTGCGGTCGCCGGCGGCGAGGGCGTGGCGGCTGATGTCGATGTCGGTGACGGAGCGAGCGCCGCCGCGGGCGGCCTGGAGGGAGAAGCCGCCGGAGAAGCTGAAGGCGTTGAGGACGTGGGCGCCGGTGGTGAAGCCAGCGAAGCGGCGGCGGTTTTCTCGTTGGTCGAGGTAGAAGCCGGTTTTCTGGCCTTTGAGGACCTCTGCTTCGAGGCGGAGATTGTCTTCGAGGAAGACGACGACCTCGGAGCATTGGCCGTGGCGGATGCCTTCGGTGATGTCGGCGGCGGCGAAGGCAGGGGCGGCGTTGCGGCTGAGGCGGAGGACGAGGGCGTCAGGTTTGAGGGAGTCGACGATGAGGGCCTGGATCATGTCGAGGTGGGGGAGCCAGACCTCGGAGTAGAGTTTGAGGACGAGCGTATTGTGATAGCGGTCGAGGACGAGGGCGGGGAAGCCATCGCTTTCGCCGTTGATGAGGCGGATGCCGGTGGTGGCTGGGGAGATGAGGGAGGCGCGGGCGGCGACGGCGGTGTTGAGGCGGGCCTGCCACCAATCGGTGTTAATGGTGGTCTGCTGGGTGGAGGCGAGCATGCGGACGCGCATGGGGGAGTTGGCGTCGTAGAAGCCTGTGCCGAGGTAGCGGTTGGATTCGCGCGTGTAGATGACGGCGAGTTCGCCGGATTGGCCGTCGCGGTTTTGTTCGCGGATGCTTTCGGCGAAGATCCATGGGTGGCCGGAGCGGACGGCGCGTTCACCGGCAGGGGTGAGCCTGAGTTTGAGCCGGGGGGTGGGAGAGGGAAGGGAAGAGGAGGACACGAAATGGGGAGGGAAGGGGAGGAAGCGAGCGGGTGCAACGGCGGTTCGGAGGGGTAATGGGAGACAGTCCGCGTTTGACACTGCTGGCGTGGCGCGAGTAATCCCGTCTGGGTATAAGGCAGTTGATCCCGCTGCTGGATTTCAAGCAATGAATGACGCGATACCTCTCGGCCTGAGTTTTGATGATGTGCTTCTGGTGCCACAACTCAGCGAGGTGCTGCCGAGTGAGACGGACATCGGGACAGTGCTGGCGAGCGGGTTGAGATTGAACATTCCGGTGATTTCGTCGGCGATGGATACGGTGACGGAAGCGGAACTGGCGATTGCGCTGGCGCGGGAGGGTGGGCTTGGGGTGGTACACCGGAATCTGTCGATTGCGAAGCAGGCGGAGCACGTGGCGCGGGTGAAGCGGTCGGAGAACACGGTGATTGAGAATCCGTTCACGGTGCGGCCGGATGTGGCGTTGCGGGAGTTGCTGCGGATCATGGATGAGCGCGGGGTGGCGGGATTTCCGGTGGTGGGTGAGGACGGGAGCCTGGCGGGAATGGTGACGTCGCGGGACGTGTGGCACATTGAGAATCCGGATGGGACCGTGGCGGATGTAATGACGCCGCGGGAGCGATTGATCACGGCACCGGAGACGACGTCATTGGAGGAAGCGCGGGCGATTCTTTACCGGCACCGGATTGAGAAGCTGCCGCTGGTGAATGGGGCGGGCAAGCTGACGGGGATGATCACCACGCAGGACATCAAGAAGCGGGCGATGTTCACGAATGCGGCGAAGGATGCGCGGGGACGGTTGCGGTGTGGCGGGGCGGTAGGGGTGGGCGAGGATTGTGCGGAGCGGGCGGCGGCGCTGGTGGAATCGGGCGCGGATGCGATTTTCATTGATGCGGCGACTGGGCACACGTCGCGGGTGATGGCGGTGATTGCGATGCTGCGGTCGAAGTTTCCGCAGGTGCCGGTGGTGGCTGGGAATGTGGTGACGGCGCAGGGTGCGAAGGATTTGATCGATGCGGGGGCGAGTGCGCTGAAGGTGGGGGTGGGGCCGGGGAGTATCTGTACGACGCGGGTGATCAGCGGGGTGGGCGTGCCGCAGTTTACGGCGATTCAGCAGGTGGCGTCGCATGCGCGGGAGCGCGGCGTGGCGGTGATTGCGGATGGGGGGATTCGGTACAGCGGGGACGTGGTGAAGGCGCTGGCGGCGGGGGCGGATTGTGTGATGCTGGGGAGTATTCTGGCGGGGACGAGTGAGAGTCCGGGGAACATGGTGAATTACCAGGGGCGGACGTTCAAAGAGTATCGTGGGATGGGGAGCCTGCGGGCGATGCGGCAGGGGAGCAGTGATCGATACGGGCAGAATGCGAGTGGCAAGCTGGTGGCGGAGGGGGTGGAGGCGCGGGTGCCGTACAAAGGGCATCTGCGGGATGTGGTGTTCCAGCTGACGGGCGGGTTGCGGAGCGGGATGGGGTATCTGGGGGCGCGGACGCTGGAGGACTTGCGGACGCGGGCTGGGTTTGTGCGGATTACGGCTGGCGGGTTGCGTGAAAGCCATGCGCACGATGTGGTTGTCACGGAGGAACCCGTGAATTATCAGACACTTTAACAACCGGGGTGATCCCGGCCGGCTCTCGGGTGACGGGGGCCGGTTTTTCTTTTTTCCCGTTATGCTTTCCAGACAGATTGCCATCATTGATTTCGGTTCGCAGTACACACAGCTGATTGTGCGGCGGATTCGCGAGCTCGGGTATTATTCCCGTTTGTTTCAGCCCGAGGAATTGAAGGAGACCGGGCATCCGGCGGCGGTGATTCTGTCAGGCGGGCCGAGGTCGACGCGGGAGGAAGGGGCGCCGGACATTGACTGGGATTGGCTGAAGTCGTTAGGCGTGCCGGTGCTGGGGGTTTGTTACGGGATGCAGCTGCTGAATCTGAAGCATGGCGGGCAGGTGAGTCCGGGGACGAAGCGGGAGTATGGTCCGGCGGTGATGACGCCGGAGGGCGGGAGTGCGTTGTTTGGTGGGGTGAATGCGAGTCAGGTGTGGATGAGTCACAGTGACACGTGCACGGCGCTGGCGGAGGAGACGAAGGTGATTGCGCGGAATGCTGATGGGGTGCCGGTGGCCTTGCAGTTCGGGCCGCGGGTATTCGGGATTCAGTTTCATCCGGAGGTGAGTCACAGCCATGAGGGATCGCAGATGCTGGCGAATTTCATTGCGCTGGCGGATGATCCGCCGCGGTTTGAGATGGCGTCGTTCAAGGATCACCTGATCGGGGAGATCCGGAAGCAGGTAGGGAATCGGAAAGTGGTGTGCGGGGTGAGTGGCGGGGTGGACAGCACGGTGTTAGCGGTGCTGCTGCACGAGGCGAAGGTGCCGCTGCGGGCGGTGTTTGTGGATCACGGGTTGCTGAGGAAGGACGAGGCGGCGGAGGTGCAGGCGAATTTTGCGCGATTGGGGGTGCCGATTGAGACGGTGTATTGTGCGGATCGTTTTCTGGGGGCGCTGGCTGGGGAGACGGATCCTGAGAAGAAGCGGAAGATCATCGGAAACCTGTTCCTTGATGTGTTCTGGGATGCGATTGGTGAGGAAGTGGAGTTGTTTGCGCAGGGGACGCTGTATCCTGACGTGATTGAGAGTGCGAGCAGCGGGAGCATTGCGAGCAAGATCAAGACGCACCATAACCGGGTGGACCGGATTCTTGATCTGCAGAAGGAGGGTCGGGTGCTGGAGCCGCTAGCGGATTTGTTCAAGGACGAGGTGCGGGCGCTGGGGGCGGTGCTGGGGATTGATCATGACATTCTGTGGCGGCATCCGTTTCCGGGGCCCGGGCTGGCGGTGCGGTGTCCGGGGGAGGTGACGGAGGAGAAGCTGAGGATTATCCGGGAGTGCGATGCGATTTACATGGAGCGCCTGCGGGAGACGGGTTGGTATGAGAAGGTATGGCAGGCGTATGCGGCGCTGATTCCGGTGAAGACGGTGGGCGTGAAGGGGGATGAGCGGAGTTACGAGTGGGCGATCAGTATTCGGGCGGTGACGAGCGAGGACGCGATGACGGCGGACTGGGCGAGGATGCCGTTCGAGGTGCTGGCGTCGATTTCGAATGAGATTCTGAACAACGTGAAGGGGATCAACCGGGTGCTGTACGACATCAGTACGAAGCCGCCGGCGAGCATCGAGTGGGAGTGATCGGGGGATTAAACGAAACGAACGCAACCAGAGCAGATATGAACAAGAACGACCTAGCAATTGGTATTGATATGGGTGGGACGACCGTGAAGTACGGTGTGGTGCGGGGGCATGAGATCATTCACGAGTGCGAGGCACTGGAGACGAAGCGTTTTGACGGGGCGAAGGAGTTGCTGCCGAAGCTGATTGAGGAGATCAATGCGTTGCAGAAGCAGTGGCCGATTCGGGCGGTGGGGATGGGTGTGCCGGGGTTCACGGATATCCGGACTGGTTACGTGCATGAACTAACCAATGTGCCGGGATGGCTGCGGGTGAAGGCCGGGGTGGTGCTGACGAAGGGGACTGGGTTGCCGGTGACGGTGGAGAACGATGCGAATGCGATGTGTTATGCCGAGTGGGCGCACGGGGCGGGGAAGGGTGCGGAGAACATGATTGCGGTGACCCTTGGGACGGGGGTAGGCGGCGCGCTGGTGATCAACGGGCAGTTGTACCGGGGGTCGGCGTTCGGGGCGGGGGAGATCGGGCAGATGAGCATTGATTACCGCGGGGTGATGGGGGAGCACGGGAATGCAGGGGCTTTGGAGAAGTATGTGGGGAACCGGGAGACGGCGGCTAGGGCGGCGGCGTTGTATCGGAAGGCGGGGCAGAAGGTGAAGGCGGAGGAATGTCCGCCGCACGTGCTGGCGGCGGCGGCGCGAAAGGGGGATCCGGTGGCGGTGGCGGTGTGGGATGAATTCACGACGCGGCTGGCGGCGGGGTTGAGTGCTTGTGTCTGGCTGCTGAATCCTGACCGGATTGTGGTGGGTGGCGGGGTGGCGCGGGCAGGGTCGATTGTGTTCGAGCCATTGCGGCGGAAGATTCGCGAGCAGGTGGCGGAGCCGTTTCACAAGCAGCTCAAGATTGTGCCTGCCAAGTTCAGCAATGATGCGGGGATCATTGGTGCGGCGGCGGTGGCGCTGTCGCGGTTGCCGTGAGCGGAGGGGTGCTGAGGGGGGCGGAGGAGGCAGTTGTTTTGGGGGTGAGTGAGATCGGAGAGCGCTACTTTTCAACAAAATACCCGGTGCCAGAATGAGAAAGAAACTCACGTACTGGTTTTTGGGCTTTGTGCTTTTTCTAGTGGGACTTGCCGCACTGGTGAGCGAGAATCGGTCGATAAATTTTTATGCTAAGTGCATCGATCAATTCGGAAAGCCAGCAGCGGGATTGAAGGTGGAAATCACAATCCTTGGGAACGGGTCTTCGATTGCCAATCTTATCCGAGGCGTTGCGGCTTCAAGGCAAAGCAAAGAAACCATCCCTGTCACAGTTGGTGCGGATGGAATGATTGTTGTTGAAGGTAAACGCGGGAGTAGCGTGCAGGTAGGAGTGCCTTACACGGAGGAGTTTTCGCCCGGCCGGGGAGAGGGGAGCTTTACCTATGGAAGTTTGGTGGCTACTGGGGACTCAAAGCGGTTCCACAAGGCGGATAAGGACAACCCAGTGATCTACAAGTTCTGGAGATGCGGCCCGAAGCAAGCGATTTACTATTGGAGTCAGAAAGGCGGGCAGATTTCAGTGGAGACGCCAGAACAATTCACGACATTGATGAACATGGTGGAGACACCGATTCGCAGCGTTCCTCCACCCCCTCGGGAAACCAGCGTGTTGCTTGATTGGACCCGACTGCCTGACGCTGGCGGAAAGACCCGCCGTTGGAGTATGACGGTGGACGCCGGCGGCGGAGGCGTCATCCATTCTGACCTCAGCGAGGAGCACGGATGCCTTGCTCCCGAAGACGGTTACAGTCCGGTGATCGAACTGGATTCCGATTCCTACTCGGAAGAAACCGATAGAGGCCGCCACTGGTTTTACCGTAGTGCCGACAGAAAGATCCATGCGACCTTCATATTGCTGGTGGAGCCAAACGCGGCTGGCGACATCCCCGTCATCCGCCTTGAGAAAGTTAAATCAAACCCCACCGGATCCAGGAATCTCGAATATTTTCCTGACAAAACACTTAATGCCTATTGATTCCTGCCCGATTCGACGCCGCGCGTGTCTGAGCTGGCGGGTGTGGGTTTGTGATATTCGTGGTCCGGGAGTGCAGGGTGATGGGACGGAAAAGCGGAACACACAATGAAAAGCACTGCTGATTACAAGTTCTTCGACGATTCGTTGAGAAATGTTAGAAAACTACAAGGATCGCATTACGGCATTTTCCGAGGTTCGCTGGAATTGAGGAGTGAAGACTCGCCATGTCCACCGGCCCGAATCATTCGTGAGGGAGTTGAGATTGCAGACTGCATCTTCGAGGCAACCAGTTATGCTACCATGCCTGGCCATGGGCTGAATCGGCTGCAGGAACTCGTGCGCCATCCGCTGCCTCCGGAATTCATCGAATTCTACGAGAAATACGAAAAGGCGCTCGCCGTCACGTTGACTTATCCGTTATATTTATGGCCTGAGGACAGAATCATCGAAGAGATCAACGGGCGGAGGGAATTTCTGGACCGCCCCATGCGAACGTTCCGCTTTGGGGAGCAGTATGAAAGGGAAGCGACGCAGTATGGACTTTGGCTTGAGGAGCCGGGGACCATGGAGTGGCGTGTGATTAGCATGGACCGTGGGGTGATCGATGAGGATGATGACCCGTATGTGGAACCTGATCGCATTGTTGGCGTTTCCTTTTTCGAATGGTTCAAGGAGTGGATGGTGTCAGACGGAGCATCCGATCCTTGGACGGAAGGGAAATTCTTCCGGGCCGTGCCGTGAGGGCAATCCCGTTGGGATTGGGGGTGGGGGGGAGAGGTGCGAGTGGTGGCGAGATGGGAGGGCGTGAAAGGGGGAGTGGTGTGTCCCGCGGAGGCGCGAAGGGCTTTTGGGGCGAGGGCGAAGGCGGAGGGATGCTTGCAGGCGCACTCCGTGCGAGAGAGAGCTGTAATTCTGACAGCAGTCCAGAGCCTTCGGCTGCTGGTTCGGAGGGGGCGATTGCTTGTTGGGTGGCGCGAGTACGGAGTCTCGCGTGCCCGGGCATGTTGGGAGGGATGCTTGCAGGCGCACTCCGTGCGCAGGGAGAGCTGTAATTCTGACAGCAGTCCAGAGCCTTCGGCTGCTTGTTCGGAGGGGGCTGGTTGGGAGGGCGGCCGAGGAGGACCGCGGCGTGCCCGGGCTTGTTCGGAGAGGGGTTGGTGGTGAGGTGGGTTAGTGGGTGGAGAGGTGGAGGCGGATGAGGCGGCGGGGGGCGGTGGTGGGGGGGAGGAGGAAGGTGAGGGATTCGCGGTCGGCGGAGAACTGGCGGTTGATGAGGGTGCCGGAGACTGGGGACCATGTGAGGGAGTCGGGGGATTCTTCGATGCGCCATGCGACGTCGTCGGCGGTGACGAGACGGGAGAAGGAGAAGGTGAGGGAGCGGTCGGGGTTGAAGGTGAGGGTAGGGAGGTCGGCGAGGGAGGGGGAGTTAGGCGGGGTGGCGAGGGCGTATTCGGCGAACGCGTTGAGGCCGTCGCCATCGGAGTCGGCGGCGGGGTCGGGCTGGAGGTTAGCGGCTTGCCATGCGGCGAAGGAGGCCGAGAGGGAGGAGCCTGGGTTGGGTGGGGAGCTGGCGCGCCAGTTGAGAGGGTTGGCGTGGTCGGGATTGGATTGGGGGGCGATGAGGACGAGACTGTCGCCGTTGTTGTCGGGAGAGGACGGCCATGGTGAGGATGTGCCGTAGGTGAAGTCGCGGAGCGGGGTGGCGGCTCCGAGACTGAGGGTGATGCGTTCGCCGTTGTTGCTGAGATTGCCGGAGAACTGGCCGGCGACGGGGATGGTTGGGCCGTAGGTGGCGGAGAAGACGGCGGGATTGGCGGCGAGGACGAGACGGGTGGCCGGGGCGAGGGAGGTGTTGGGAGGGAAGGAAAAGGAGATGCCGCTAGTGAAGGTGACCCCGGTGAGATCGAGCGGGGCGGTGGGGTGCGTGTTGAGGAGTTCGATGAATTCCGCGTCGCTGCCTTGTGGTGCGGGCGGATTGTACATGATTTCGCTGATGACGAGGTGGGTGGAGAGATCGCCGGGGATGGGAGGGGAGGCGGTGAGCTGGAGGGGATTGCTCCAGTGGCTCCAGCGGCCGTTGCGGTCCTTGTGGCGGACGCGGGCGCGGTAGGTGCGGCCCGGGGCGAGGCCGGTGGCGGGGATATTGATAGAGTCCGAGAACGTGGTGGATTCGGCGGAAGTGAAGGGGCCCTCGATCTCGTAGCGCCATGGGTTGCCTGGGGAGAAGCCGGGGACTGAGGGGTCGTAGATCTCGCCGAGACGCCATTGGATGGCGGCGAATTCGAGACCGCCTGCGGGGTTGAATGGGGTGGAGGAGAAGCGGAGCTGGTTGAGGGGGAAGCCGGGTGGGCCGGAGTAGGAGATGACGGGGGTGGCGGGGATGGTGATGGCTGGGGTGGAGGCGAGCGAGTAGGGGGCGGTGCGGCCTTCGGCCATACGGGTGAGACGAGCGCCGCCGTTAGGGCCGGAGGCGATGAAATCCTTGACCCATTGGACCATGCCCTCGAGGTCCGGGCTGGCGAGGGTGCGGTTGTACGGCTGGGGCGGGCCGTTGGTCATGTTGCCGATGGGATAGGGCGAGCGGTAGTAGTTGCCGGTGGCGGAGGCTCCGCGCGGGGGGACAGGGTTGGTGGGGTTGTAGTCCCAGCGGCGGCGTTCGGCTTCGACGAAGCCGTCATTGATGGGGGATCCGGTGGGGATGACGCGTGGGGATTCGTCGGTGATGAGGCTGAGGAATTCGTCGACGAGTTTCCATGCCTGGTCGCGGTTGAGGAGGAGGTCCTGGAGCTCGCGGGCGCGGTTCTGGAATTCGGTGAGGATGGCTGGGTGGAGGAGGGCGCGGGAGATCTGCTCGTACTGCTGGAAGTTGATAGCGGTCTGGACGGATTGGGGGCCCCAGCGGTCGAAGTTTTCGTAAAGGAGATCGCAGTCCCATGGGAGGATCATCCAGCGGCCGTCGCCGGCTGGGGCGGGCGGGCGGCGGAAGTAGACGACATTCTCCTGTTCGCGGCGGTCGGTCTGATTGATGGCTTCCGTGACGGCGCGCCAGTTGAAGTATTCGGGGAGATCGACATTGGAGCGGAACCATGATTCCGGCTGGATGGAGGAGAGGGGAGGAGCGGCGGTGGCGGTGCCGGTGCCGAGACGGTAGCCTGTGGTGGTGCTGGTGAAGGCGTTGAGGTCGGAGAGATCGCCGGGGAGGCCCTTGCCCTGACCGAGGACACTGTTGCCGGCACCGGTGATCTGGAGGCGGAAGATATTGCCATCGGGGAGATCATGACCTTCTTTGAAGAGATTGTCGGTGTTTTCGAATGCGAGGTAGAGCCCCCAGAAGTCGCCATCGAATTGTGAGGGGCCCGATTCGGCTGCGCCGTCGATGACGCGCCAGTGGAGGTAGGAGGAATTGGGAGCGGGGGCACCGGCGAGATTGCTGAGGCGGAAGGCCATGGCTTCGTCGAGCCCGTGCATGCCGCGGTTCCATGGGGCCCATGGGGCGGGAACGGAGGAGATGTTGAGGGTTTTTACGGTGCTGGAGGAGCGGCCGTAGTTGTCAGGGAGGTCGAGGAGATGGCCGCGGTTGAAGCGGAGTTTCCATTTATTCTTGCCGGTGTTGTAGGTGCTGTTCTGGCCTTTGACGCGGTAGTGGATGTGGTCGTA
>JAIXPK010000059.1 GCA_027486335.1 Verrucomicrobiaceae bacterium
GCCGAATTCCCCATTTCCTCCGCCACCTGCGCGGCGCTCTTCACCACGCCAAGCCTGTAAGTCCCGAATGAATGGCGGAGAATGTTGGGCTTCCAGTCAACGCCAGCGGCGGCGGCGGCGGCTTGAAGCGCGGAGTGGTACTTGTCGTGAGTCACTTCGATTGACGTTTTCGGCAACCCCCTGAGTGGCCGGAGCCATGCCAGGGCGTTTTTCGGAATCGGGGGATTCCGGCGGCGGTTCGTTTTCGTCACTGTTGAGGGGAGTTCAACGTAGGGGTTTTTCCCGTCCATGATGATATTCCCCCACGTGATGCGCTGCGCCTCCGCAAGCCGCACGCCGCAGAAAGCCTGCAAGACGAGGATGGGGACGATTTCTGGCGGTGCTGAGGAAAGCAGGACGCGGCATTGCGACGGCGTGAGAATCGCCGGTGCTTTGGTTGCCGCCTTCGGCTTCTCCAGTTGCTTCACTGGGTTCCGCGGGAGCGTCATGCGCTTTGATGCGGCGGTGAAGATGGAGTTGATACTGCGGGCGTAGTTCATCCACGCCACCGGCCCCACCCCCAGCTTGTGAAGCCACGAATCAATCTCTGCGGTGGTGATGCTGGCGATATTGCGGGTGCTGAAAGCCGCCTCGAATTTTGCCAGCCTCAACCGCAGGTCACTCTTATGCCTTTCGCTGAGTCCCCGTTTCTCCACCGAATCCAACCGCAGCCTGATTGCCTCAGCCACCGTGAGCGATTCGGTGGCGTTCGCGTGAGCGGTAATGGCGGCTTCGACAATTGCGACCAGGGAAAGAGCGTTTGGGGTCCGCGCCGTCCACTCACGGAACCGCACAAGTGCCGCTTGTTCCTCCGGGGTGGTGCCTGCGTGTTTCGCGCCATGCGCCGCAACCTGCGCCCTCACCTTCCGCAGCGCATCCTCCGCCTCACGCTGATTCGGAAACCAGTTCTCGCGGCGCTGCGCCCGTCCGTTTGCGCCGGTGATTGACCAGGTGAGCATCCATTTGAGCGGGGAGCCGGGTGTCTTGCCGTTGGGCCGGGGAATGATGCGTGGCGGTTTCATCGGTCGCCATCAATCGCCGCTTATGTGCAACACGCAAGCCGGAAACTACGGCCAAACTACGGCCGATATTGTCAGGGCGTTGATTATCAACAAACCGCAGCGGACTTAAAATCCGCTGGCCCGCGAGGGTCTTGCGGGTTCGAGTCCCGCTGCCGGTACTTTTTGGGGAGGTCTGGCTGTGATTGAAAAGGCCGGAGGCCAGGTTCATGATGCCCGGGCTGCCAGATGGAGACTTGGGCATTGAGGTCACGGGCAAGATGCCTGTGCCATTTTGCCTGCAGGGATTTTTCAAACACAGCCTAGTCAACTGGGGCGTTGGCGGGGGGAGCGGAGGTGGGACCAGAGGACGAGGGTGAGAAGGGAGGCGGCGAGGGACCATGCGGGGAGGGTGCGCAGGGGGAGGGACCAGAGGAGGACGCCGGAGGCGACGGCGAGGCCTTTGCCGCCGTGGAAGCGGAGTTGGATGGGCCAGAGGTGGCCGGCGGTGACGGCGAGGCCTGCGGCGGTGAGCCACCAGTTGGTTAGGCCTGCGTGGTGGGCGAGGGACATGGCGAGGAAGCCGCGGAGGGAGTCGAGGAGGGCGACGGTGATGAAGCCTGCGGGGCCGAGGATGCGGCCGGCGTTGCGGGCTCCGGTGGTGCCGGAGTGGAGGTGGCGGAGGTCGGAGCCGGTGCGCCAGCGGACGAGGTACCATGCGGAGACGAGACAGCCGATGAGGTAGCAGGCGGCGAGGGTGAGGAGGGGCATGGGGATGGGGGATGGTGGGCTGGGGCGGGGAGGGCGTCGAGTTGGGAAATGGGGTTGGCGGGGGTGCTGGTGGCGATTGCCATGGTGGGCGGGAGCGGGTAGGGTGAGGGTTGCATGAAAGGACTACTGAGACTTCGGACTGGTGGCTGGCGGCGCTGGCTGGCGGGGCTGCTGGCATTGAGCTGGCTGGTGGGTGGTGGGGTGGCGCAGACGCTGACGGTGAATGACGATGTGCAGACGGTGGCGGTGCTGACGAACACGGCGGTGACTTTGAGCGGGCGGGGTGAGCTGGTGGTGACGGGGTCTGGGGATTCGCTGCCGGGGAGCACGGTGAATTTTGTGTCGGCGGATGCGTGGTTGAGATTCACGTCGGTGGTGCCGTCGGAGGTGCGGAGCAATCTGCTGGGTCGGTTCCGGGTGAACGGGGCGGCGGCGGTGCTGGATGGGAATGTGAGGATTGTGCAGTACGAGCGCGGAGCGGTGGTGATTCCGCAGCCGCCGGATTTTCCGGCGATGGAGGTTTTTGATGCGCGGTATTTTGCGGGTCGGGGGAAGCGGTTGTATCAGTATGTGGAGTACAATGATGTGAGGCTTGGGGGGATGCGGTTGGCGGTGCGGTCGTTCCGATTGAAGCGCGGGTACATGGCGACGCTGGCGGCGAACGAGGACGGGACGGGGGAGAGCCGGGTGTATGTGGCGCAGGATGGGGATCTGGAGGTGGGGAGACTGCCTGACGGGCTGGAGGGGGAGGTGAGGTTTGCGAGGATTTTTCCGTGGCGGTGGGTGAGCAAGAAGGGGTTTGCGGGGACGATCGGGGGACAGGTTAGACCTGCGTGGTTCTACAACTGGAATCTGGATCAGGCGTCGTCGCTGGACCGGGAGTATGTGGCGATCCGGCAGAACCGGTGGTGGCCTGGGCTGGATCAGGACTGGAAGGCGCGGGGGATCAATCATTTGCTAGGATACAACGAGCCGGATCATGCGCAGCAGGCGAACATGACGGTGGCGGAGGCGATCGCGGGATGGCCGGATCTGCTGGCGACGGGATTGCGGTTGGGGGCTCCGGCGATTACGGATGGGGGGAAGGCGTGGCTGACGAGTTTCATGGGGCAGGCGGCGGCGGCTGGGTTGCGGGTGGATTATGTGCCGGTGCATTATTACCGGAGTTACTCGTCGGCGTCGAATCCGGATGGGGCGGCGGCGCAGTTCTATAACTTTCTGAAGGACATTTATGATGCAGTGGACCGGCCGTTGTGGGTGACGGAGTTCAACAACGGGGCGAACTGGACGAGCGGGCCTGATCCGACGGCGGCGCAGCAGGCGGCGACGATGGGAAAGATGATAGAGATGCTGGACAGCACGCCGTTTGTGGAGCGGTATGCTGTGTACAACTGGGTGGAGGATGTGAGGCGGGTGGTGTGGGATGACGGGTGGCCGACGGCGGCGGGAGTGGTGTACCGTGACAAGGAGTCGCCGTTGTCGTGGCTTCAGGAGATGGCGGATGCGGGGACGGGGAATTCGGCGCGTTATGATTTTGACGGGAATGCGAGGGACACGTGGGGGAACGGTCAGGATGCGATGATGGTAGGGGCTCCGGTGTTTGCGGCAGGGAAGGATGGGCAGTGTGTGGTGCTGGACGGGGAGGATTACCTGCAGCTGTCGCCGCGGATCGGGGATACGAGCGGGTTTACTTTTGCGGCGTGGGTGTGGTGGAATGGTGGGAGCAACTGGCAGCGGATTTTTGATTTCGGTGCGGACACGTCGAATTATCTGGCGATGACGCCGAAGGCTGGTGCGACGGGTGGATTGCGGTTCATGATGCGGAATGGGGGGGCGGAGCAGGTGCTGAATGCAGCGGCGCTGACGGCGAATGTGTGGACGCACGTGGCGGTGACGGTGGGAGGCGGGACGGGGAAGTTGTTTGTGAACGGAGTGCTGGTGAACACGAACAATGCGATGAGCATTCAGCCGGTGTCGGTGGGGACGAAGTTCAACTATCTGGGGCGGAGTCAGTTTCCGGCGGATCCGTTGTTCAGCGGGCGGCTGGATGATGTGAGGATTGTGAGCAGTGCGGTGAGCGATGCGGCGGTTGCGGCGATGGCGGGGACGCTGCCGCCGCGGTTCAGTGGCACGGTGCTGACGAAGGGTGGAGCGGTGCGGCGGCAGGTGTTTACGGGGACGCTGGCGGGGGATGCGAGCGGGGGGAGCGGGGTCAGGACGTTCAGCAAGATGAGTGGTCCGGCGTGGCTGGCGGTGGCGCGGGACGGGCGGCTGACGGGAGTGCCGGGGTATGGGGACGTGGGGATGAACCGGTTTTCGGTGCGGGTGACGGATGCTGCTGGGGCGCTGCA
>JAIXPK010000063.1 GCA_027486335.1 Verrucomicrobiaceae bacterium
GCTTCGCCGCTGACGTAGGGGGCGTAGCGGATGGTGAGGCGGCCTTGAGGATCGAACGAGAGTTCGGAGAAGAGGGCTGGGTTGGTGTTGCCGATGACGCGCCATGTGAGGACGTCGCCGGCGTCGGGGTCGGAGACGAGCGGTGAGAAGTCGATGAGGGCGTCGGAGCCGGCGTCATTGGCGGCGATGTCGGGGATGGCGGCGGGGATGACGGGCGGGTCGTTGACGGGGATGATGGTGACGGCCATGGGGACGTCGACGAAGAGCCCTTCGGGGTCGGCGGCGCGGACGGTGACGGTGAGGTTGCCGTTGGCGTTGGGGAGAGGAGTCAGGGTGAGGTTTCCGGCGATGACAGAAACGGAGGCGATGTCTGGTCGGGAGGAGATGGCGGAGAAGACGAGGGCGGAGTCCGGGGATTCGATGTCGGCGAAGGAATCGGCGAGATTGAGGGTGATGGGGGCGGCGTCCTCGTTGGCGGAGATGGGGTTGAGGGAACCGGTGGGGGTGTCGTTGACGGCGATGATGGTGACGGCCATGGGGACGCTGACGGAGAGCCCTTCGGGGTCGATGGCGCGGACGGTGACGGTGAGGTTGCCGTTGGCGTTGAGGAGAGGTGTCAGGGTGAGGGTTCCGGCGATGGCAGAAACGGAAGCGATGTCAGGTCGGGACGAGAGGGCGGAGAAAGTGAGGGCGGAGTCCGGGGATTCGATGTCGGCGAAGGAATCGGCGAGATTTAGGGTGATGGGGGTGGCGTCCTCGTTTGCGGAGATGGGGTTGAGAGAACCGGTGGGCGTGTCGTTGACGGCGATGATGGTGACGGTCATGGGGACATCGACGAAGAGCCCTTCGGGGTCGGTGGCGCGGACGGTGATGGTGAGGTTGCCGTTGGCGTTGGGGCGCGGGGAGATGGTGAGCGTACTGTCGTTCAGGGAAACGCCGGCGATGTCAGGGCCTGAGGAGACGTAGGAGAAGACGAGGGCGGAGTCCGGGGATTCGATGTCGGCGAAGGAATCGGCGAGATTGAGGGTGATGGGTGGGGCGTCCTCGTTGGCGGAGATGGGGTTGAGGGAACCGGTGGGGGCGTCGTTGACTGGGGAGACGTTGACGGTGATGAGAGATTCGGCGAAGCGGAAGCCGTCGTCGGTGCCGCGGACTCTGACGGTGGCGGGGCCGAAGGCGTTGGGGAGGTAGGAGATGAGGAGGCGGTTGCCGGAGATTTCGGCGGAGGTGGCGGAACCGGTGGAGCCGGTGATATTCCATGTGAGGGTGGGGGATTCCTCGTCGGAGATGAGGTCAGCGAGATTGATGGATTCGGCAGGGGAGTCTTCGGGGCGGTCGAGGGAGCGATTGACGGCGATGGGGGTGTCATTGACCTCGGCGACGGAGACGGAGAACGATTGTTCCGAGGACGCGCCGAGGGCGTCGGTGACTTTGAGGCGGAACGACTGGGAACCGATGTTAGCGGCGAGGGGAGTGCCGGAGAGCGTGCCGTTTTCGAGAGACAGCCATGAGGGGAGGGAGAGGGCGGAGATGGATAGGACGGCGTCGGGGTCCGGGTGGGAGACGGATGGAGCCCATTGCCATGGGATGTCTTCGGTGGCGGCAGGAGGAGGTGATTGGGCGAAGGTTGGGGAGGGGAGCGTGGTGGTGGGGATCCAGGTGGCGAAGGTGCCGGAGTTGGAGGAGGGATTGGCGACGGCGAAGGTGACTGGGGAGACGAGACCGGGCTGGATGACGGAGATGAAGTTGCCGGTGTGGCCGAGGGAGATTGTGCCGTTGGGGAGGAGATCGAGGTCCTGAATGAAGCCGGCGCCGGAGACCGAGTTGAGTGTCAGGGATTTCGTGATGGTGCCGGTTGGGGAGAAGGCGGTGATGCCGTCGGCGGAGTTGCCGGTGAAGAGATTGCCGGCGGCGTCGGCGGCGAAGCCGTAGGATTCGCCTGCGCCGGTGAGGGCGACGGACGGGGCCCACGAGATGGGGTTGGTGATGAGTTGGCGCATTTCGCCGTAGCGGGCCATGCCGTAGATTCTGCCGTCCGGGCCGGCGGCGACCTTGTCAGGGAACCATGTCCGGGGCATGTCGATCCATTCGCCGGAGAAGAGGTTGTAGCGGCCGTCCTGGACGGCGATCCAGTCGCCGGTGATGGAGAGGTTGGCGTCGCGGAAGTTGTAGGGCTGCATGCCGGGGAGCGGCGTGTGTTTCCATGAATTGAGGACGGGGTCGTAGCTGGAGAGGTAGAGGACGGGGTTGCTGACGCCCTGGGGGAGATTGACGACGTGGACGACGCCGAGTCGGTCGATGACGACGTCGAAGGTGCGGGCGGTGGTGGTTCCGGGAGTTGTGCCTGGGGCGACGGGGATGGTGACGCTGCGGATGAGGGTGCCGTTAGGGCGGTATTCGCGGATGGCGCCGCCGGTGGAGACGAGGAGTGAGCCTGGGGAGAAGAGTTGGGGGGTGGCTGGGCCGACGGCGACGATGGCGTTGGCGGAGCCGACGTTGACAGTGCCGTTGGAGATGGTGACGCGGTAGGTGCCTGCGTCGAGCGAGCCTGCGATGGGGATTTCGTAGGTGGCGTCGGTGGCACCGGGGATGCTGGTGTTATTGCGGAACCATTGATAGGACAGGGGAGGGGAGCCGGAGGCGAGGACCTCGAGGCGGATGGGCTGGCCGAAGTCGACGCGCTGGGACTGGGGCTGGCGGACGATGGCTGGCGGGGTGGGGATGGAATCGAAGGAGTAGTTGAGGTTTTCGTCGAGGAGGTGGAAGCGGGGGACGCCGGTGGAGTGGAGGGTGATGACGGCGAATCCTGCGGAGGGGAGGCTGAAGATGCGGACGGGGGTGCCGCCGAGGGCGACGGCTTTGTCGCGCTGCCATGAGGAAGACCAGCGCTGGAGGCGGGTGATGGTGGAGGATTCGGATTCGATGGAGAAGAGCGTGCGGCCTTTCCATGTCATGTCGCTGAGGGTGACGGGGAGCTTGATAGCGCGGGTGAGTCCGGTGGCGTTGAAGATTTCGCCGCTGCCGAGAGCGATGAATTCGCCGTCGGTGCTGACGCGGATGGGGGCGATGGTGCTGATGTCGCCGTGGTAGGGGGATTCGCCGCCGCCGGTGATGGAGCCAGAGAGGCTGAGGTTGTCGAAGTGGAGATCGTTAGGGGAAGTGCCGTCGCGGAAGTGATACATGCGGCGGCGGACGGGGTCCCATGCATTTTCAGCGCCGGTGTAGGTGAAGGAGGAGGGAGCGGAGACGGTGGCGCCGGAGGCGGAGAGGATGCGGACGGTGCCGTCGGCGGAGACGAAGAGGAATTCGCCAGCGACGGCGAGGCTGCGGGGTGCCCATGTGAAGGATGCGAAGGGGGCTTCGGCCGGGGATGGCTGGGTGAAGTCGAGCTGGCGGATGGTGTTGGATCCGTAGGCTGTGAAGAGAGTGTGGGAGAGCGGGGAGTAGGCAGCGGTGGCGGGGGCTCCGTTGAGGGGGAGGGACGTGTTGTAGGCCTTGAGGGAAGTGGACCAGCGGAAGACGGAGAGGTTGGCCTTGTTGAGGAGGAGGAGATCGCCGTTTTTGTCGGCGAAGGCGTCGTCGACGGAGAAGGCGAGACCGTTAGGATTGATGGGCTGATCGGGGAGCGGGGCGTTGAGGGAGGAGAGTGGGACGGACTGGATGGAGAGGCCGCGGGGGTTGGCACCGTCGACGTGGAAGACGATGGCGTCGGAGCCGTGGACGGCGACGCGGGTGCCGTTGGCGGAGGAGAGCGTGAAGGAACCGGCTTCGGTGAGTGTGCTGGTTAGGGCGGAGAGACGGTTGCCGCGGAGGACGATGGGGATGTCCGAGCCGCGGAAGGCCATATCTTTGAAGGCAGCGCCGAGGGATTTCAGGTAGGTGAGACCGTCGGTGGAGTAGACTGCGCCGGAGTCGTCGGCGACGCGGCCGCCGCGTGGGAAGACGAAGGTGCGGTTAGCGGATGGGTAGTCGCCGTGGTAGGGGCTGTTGATGCTGCGGATGAGTTTGCCGTCCGGGCCGACGTCGAGGAACTGGATGTCGGCTGGGGAGACATCGAGACTGCGGGAGAAGGCGCGGTTGAGGAACGGGTCGACGCTGATGCCTGACGGGGAGTAGCCGGTGGAGAAGGAGGCGAGGACGGTGCCGGAGGATTTGTCGAGAGTGGTGTAGCCGCTGCCGAAGGCGGCGAGGACGTCGCCGATGGCGAAGAGGCCGGTGAGGGGCGAGGGGCTGGTGAAGAAGATGGAGCGGTTGGAGCCGTCGAGATTCCAGCGGATGAGGTCGCGGCTTTCAGCGGCGTAGATGCCGGAATCGTCGATCCAGAGGCTGGTGGCGGCGGCGGACATGGGGATGGGGGTGAGCCATGCGCGGGTGGTGAGGTCGTAGCGTTCGAGGCGGTCGGGGCCGCTGAAGGCGAAGAGGTAGGTGGTGCCGAACTGGTGGGCGATGCCTGTGAATTCGCCGCCGAGTTTGAGGGTGGAGAACGTGGTGACGGCGGAGTTGGTGGTGCCGGTGGGGTTGGTGGCGCGGACGCGGAGGGAGTAGGCGGTGCCTGAGGAGAGACCGTTGAGGACGAAGGTGCGGACATTGAAGCCGACATTGCCTGCGGTGAGCCATGTGCCGGCGGGCACGGTGGAGCGATCGACGGAGAAGGAGTTTTCGTTGGTCGAATTATCGGTCCATGTAAGGCGGGCGGAAGTGGTGGTGATTTCCGAGACCGTTAGGGCGGAGGGGGCGGAGGGGGCGGCGGCGGCGGTGAGCGTGCGGCCGGAGACCTGGGCAGAGAGGTCGGCGTCGAAGGTGCCGTTGAAGGCCTGGACGCGATAGAAATAAGTGGTGTTAGCGGCGAGACTGTTGTCGGTGTAGGAAGTGGCGTTGGGGCCGAGACTGATGGTGGTGGTGGCGCCGCCAGCGGAGAGCGAGCGGAGGACGCGGAAGCCGGTTTCGTTGGAGGCGTTATCGGACCATGAGATGGTGATGCTGTTGTGGAAGATGCGGGTGACGGCGAGGTTGTAGGGTTCGCCGGCGGGTTCATCTGGGGAGGAGAGCGTGCGGGTAGAGACGGCGGGGGAAGGGTCGGAGACGAGGGCGTCGTTAAGGGCGAGGACGCGGAATTCGTAGGTGGTGTTAGCGGTCAGGCCAGTGACGGAGCCGGTGGTGGCGTTGGCGGCGGTGGTGGTGCCCTGGGACCATGGGGCGAGACCGGTGGCGGGGCGGAAGTCGATGCGGAAGCCGGTTTCGTTATCGGAGAGGTCTGGCCATGAGAGGGAGACCGAGGCGATGGAGCGGTTGGTGACGGCGGGAGTGCCCGGGGCGAGCGGTTTGGTTGGGGAGGTGAAGACGGTGGTGAAGGAATCGTCGAGGAGAGAGATTCGTGGTGTGCCGTCGATGGAGGTGATGACGGCGAGGCCTGAGGGGGAGTTGAAGATGCGGACGGGTGTGCCGGTGAACTGGCGGATGGTGGGGCCGTTGGAGAAGTTGGGCCCGGTCCATGTCTGGAGCTGGGTGAGGCCGCTGATGAGGCGGATGGTGACGAGGGTGGTGGCGTCTTTCCAGACCCCGTCGATGATGGTGTTAGGGAGTGTGGTGACGCGGTTGAGATTGTCGGCATTGAAGACGACCCCGCTGCCGATGATGACGCGGTTGCCGTCGGGGCTGATGAGGATGGGGGCGTAGAAGCTGTAATCGCCGTGGTAGGGGGATTCGGTGGTGCCGGTGAGTTTGCCGTCGGCGGCGATGGATTCGTAGATGAGGTCGTTTGGCGAGATGCCGTCGCGGAAGTGGTAGAGGCGGCGGCGGACGGGGTCCCAGCGTTTGTGGGCGCTGGTGTAGCTGCCGACGGTGTCATTGAGGACGGTACCGTTGGCGGAGTGGACCATGATGCGGCCGCCGCGTTCGGTGAAGGTCATGTCGCCGACGGTGGCGAGGCCAGAGGCTTCGGAGGGGAGGTTGGCGAAGACGGCTTCCTGAGGGGAAAGGGCGTTGAGGTCGAGTTTGCGGAGCTGGGTGGGGTTGCCCGAGTAGAGGGAATAGACGGTGTGGTTAGGAGCGGAGTAGGAGACGACGGCGGGGGCTCCCGGGAGGGAGATGGAGGGGAGGTATTTCCGTTCCGCGGGGGACCAGCGGAAGA
>JAIXPK010000380.1 GCA_027486335.1 Verrucomicrobiaceae bacterium
GAGGCGGCGCAGAACCATGCGAGGACGATGATTTCGCTGGAGGTTTTGGCGAGCCATGCGAGGCCGGCGAGGATGCCGAAGAGGGCGTGGAGGGCGACGGAGTTGCTGAGGAGGAGGCGGATGGCGCAGATCCACGCGAGGAAGAGGAGGACGAAGTAGAGAGGTTCGGGCTGGAAGTAGACGGCGCGGGGGAGGAGAGCGCCGAAGGTGCCGAGGAGCATGACGGTGATGGCGGCGGCGGGGCGGAAGCGGCGAGCCATCTGGAAGCCGAGGAGCCACATGACGGCGAGGACGATGCCGGTGTTGAGCCATTTGCCCTTGGTGAAGAGGGTGCGGTCTTCGGGGGAGACTTCGAGTTCGTTGTAGGGCTGGGTGGGCGAGGCGAGGCGGGAGGCGAGCCATGGCCAGAGCGGGTTGACGATGCCGTCGGTGTCGTGGGGGAGCCAGCGGGAGAAGTTTTCGGTGAGGGAGAGTGCGGGGTCGCGCTGGAGGTACTGGCGGGCGAGGAGGGTGCGGTTGATGTTGTGTTTCTGGTCCTGATCGCCGCGGACCTCGCCGGTGATGGGGTCTGCTTTGGGGCCGAGGTTCTGGTTCTGGGTGGCGATGAGGATTCCGGCGAGATGGAGGGCGGCGGCGATGATGAGGATGACGGCGACTGCGGAGAGGCAGAAGGATTTCATGCCCGGGGCAGGCGGAATGATGGCCGGGGAGGGATCGGGATCCGTGGCTGGCGGGGTGGCTGGGGAATCGGGCACAGGGAAAGGGAAAAACGGGCTGATAGTGGAGGAGAGGCGGCGCGGGGTCAAAACGAATTGGCGGAGGATGGGGTTGAGGAAATCCGGTGCGTGGAGGAGGTGGCGGGCGTAGCGGATGGGCTGGGACGATGATGAACGGAACTTTTCTGACCCTTGGACGGCTGCTGGCGCGTGCGGCGCTGCGTGGCTGGCGGGCGCGTCCGGGGATTGCGGTGCTGAACGTGCTGGGGATTGCGATTGGGGTGGCGGTGTATCTGGCGATTCAGATTGTGAATCACAGTGCGACGCGGAGTTTCAGGGCGGGATTGGATCTGGTGGCTGGGCGGAGTCATCTGGAGGTGGGAGCGGGGCGTGGCGGGGTGGATGAGCGGTGCTGGCCTGAGGTGGCGGCGGTGGGTGGGGTGGCGGCGGTGTCGGGGTTGGTGGAGGGCTATGCGACGGTGCCGGCGGTGCCTGGAGAGTACCTGAGGATTGTGGGGATGGATTTATTCAGTGCGGGGCCGTTTCTGCCGCCGGGGGTTGGGGGAGCGGGGTGGCAGGAGCGACCGGAGGAATGGATGGCGGGGGCGGGGCGGGTGGTGGTGACGGAGGGGATGGCGCGGCGATTGGGGAAGGTGGTCGGGGATGAGGTGGGGTTGCGGTGTGGGGGGAGGACGGTGGTGGTGACGATTGCGGCGACGGTGGCGGACGAGGGGGAGGGGACGGGTCATGCGGCGTTCATGGACATCGGGTGGGCGCAGGAGTTGCTGGATTGTCCGGGGCGGCTGACGTCGCTGCAGATTCTGTGTGATGATCCGGGAGCGGCGGATGAGGTGGCGGCGGCGGTGCGGGCGGTGCTGCCGGCCGGGGCGACGGTGGATGCGCCGGTGCGGCGGAACCGGCAGGTGGGATTGATGCTGCAGGGGTTTCAGCTGAACCTGACGGCGTTGAGCATGGTGTCGCTGCTGGTGGGGGTGTTTCTGACGGCGAACACGATTGCGGCGTCGGTGGTGAGGCAGAGGCGGGAGATCGGGATTCTGAGGGCGGTGGGTGCGTCGCGGGCACAGGTGAGGGTGCTTTTTCTGGCGGAGGCGGCGTTTTCTGCGGTGCTGGGCGGGATGCTGGCGGTGCCGCTGGCGCGGTGGCTGGCGGGTGGTTTGCTAGGGGCGGTGTCGCAGACGATCTCGGCGCATTACGTGCAGATGAGCATTGAGCGGAGTTATTTGTCAGGATGGCATGTGGTGCAGGCGCTGGGATGCGGGCTGGCGGCGGCGCTGGTGGGGGCGTGGGTGCCGGCGCGGGAGGCGTCGGCGGTGGATCCGGTGCAGGCGCTGCAGCCGGGGCGTGGGATTGAGGGGATGAGGAAGGAAGGGCGGTGGCCGCTGGTGGCGGGGGGCGTGTTTCTGGTGGTGGCGGGGGTGCTGTCGTGGCTGCCGCTGCATGGCGGGGCGGCGTGGCTGAGTTTCGGGGGATGTCTGGCGCTGGTGCTGGCGTTTGTGCTGGTGGCGCGTGCGGCGACGCTGGTGGCGGCGGAGGCTGGGAGGAGGGTGGCCGGGTGGTGCGGTTGGGTGCTGATGCGGCTAGGGGCGGAGCACCTGAGGCGGTCGCTGCATCGGGCGGCGCCGGTGGTGGCGGCGCTGCTGACGGCGGTGGCGATGGTGTTAGGAGTGAGCATCATGATTCACTCGTTCCGGGGGACGCTGGAGGTTTGGGTGGAGAGCACGCTGCGTGCGGATCTGTACATAGCGCCTGCGGCGAATGAAGTGATCCGGAACAGCGACACCCTGCCGGAGGGCCTGGTGGAGTACCTGCGGGAGCGGCCGGAGGTGGAGACGGTGGAGACCCTTGTGGAGGAGCCGGTGTTGCTAGGAGGGGGCGAGTACACCTTGAGGGCGGTGTCGCGGACGCCGGATCATCCGCTGCCGTTCATGGGTGGGCGGGCGGCGGCGTGCAGTGCGGCGTGGTTTGCGCCGGGGCATGTGGCGGTGAGTGAGATTCTGGCGGGGCGGCTGGGGGTGGGGGAGGGCGGGAGGCTGACGATTCCGGTGGGTGGGGGAGAGCGGGAGTTTGTGATTGCGGGGGTGTTTTACGATTATTCGGATGATCGCGGGTGTCTTTACATGACGGACGAGGAGTTCGGGCGGCACTGGCCGGGGCGGAAGCATCACGCGGTGGCGGCTTATCTGCGGGATGGGGGGAAGGCCGGGGAGCTGGAGGAGTCGGTTAGGAATGAATTCAGTGCGGCGGGGGAGTTAGCGGTGTATCAGAACGGACGGTTGAGGGAGCGGGTGTTCACGATTTTCGATCAGACCTTTGCGGTGACTGGGTTGCTGCGGGTGGTGGCGATAGCGGTGGCGGTGCTGGGGATTGCGATGGCGTTGAGTACGCTGGTGGCGGAGCGGCGGCGGGAGATTGCGGCGCTGCGGAGTCTTGGGGCGGGGCGGTGGCAGGTGGCGGGGATGCACCTGACGGAGGCAGGGTTGATCGGGCTGGTGTCGGCGCTGCTGGGGATGCTGTGCGGGGTGATGCTGGCGATGATCCTGACGTGGGTGGTGAACCAGGCGTTTTTCGGGTGGACGGTGAGGTTTTCGGTGCCGTGGGTGGAGGTGCTGCTGACGCCGTTGTGGGTGACGGCGGCGGCGCTGAGTGCGGGGCTGGTGCCGGCGTGGCATGCGGCCGGGGCGGAGCCTGCGGAGGCGCTGCGGGCGGCGTGATGGGGGGAGTTGTCGGTAGGTGTTAGGGTCTGTCAGCCGCGGCGGAGGATGCCTGAGGTGAGGATGCGGGCGCGGAGGCCGCCGCGGCCTTTGAGGGCGGATTCCGCGCCGGGGTGGAAGGCCTGGTCCATCCAGTGGCAGGGGCTGCATTCACAGATGCCGCGGAAGCGGATGCCCTGGAGGTCGAATTCCTGATCGATGAGGGAGTTGAGGTCGATGCCGCTGACGATGACATTGCGGCGGAAGACCGAGGGCGGGACGTCGGTGACGCCGAGGGAGGCGCAGACGTCGAGATAGACCTCGTGGGAGAAGAAGGTGATCTGGCCTTTGTAGTCTTCCTTCCAGCCGAAGAAGCGATCGCCTTCGATGCCTTTGCCGGCGACGAGCGGGGCTTCGTCGAGTTCGATGACGGGGGACGTGCCGGCTGGCTGGCCGTGGTGACCGAAGTAGTTGTGTTCGGGGCTGATGTAGATGTGCTCCACTGTCATGGGGGATGAGAGCGTGTGGAGGGGTGTGGTGCAAGACCGTGTCAGAAGGCCTTTACGTTGACTTCGAGGTAGATGAAGTCTGCGGCGTCGGGGCGGATGGTCTGGCTGACGAAGGTGCCTGGGGAGAAGTGGGCGTAGCCGAGGATGGTTTCGAGGTTTGGGGTGATCTGCCATCGGGCGCGGAAGTCGAATTCCTGGCCGACGCTGCGGCCGCTGCGGCCGGAGGGGTCGCGGACGGCGGCGGGTTGGTAGCGGTCGCGTGCGCTGGCGAGGGCGTACCAATTCCAGCCGGTGTCGATGCGGAGCTTGCGGTGCGGGGTGATTTCGAGACGGACTTTGGGGGCGCTGATGTTTTCGAAGGCGGCGTATTCGCTGGCGGACCATGGTCTGGCGAAGCCGTAGAAGCGTTCGAAGCGCTGGTCTGTGGAGTCGTTAGGATTGCGGTCGCCGGAGGCGTAGCCGTAGAAGGCGCTGAGGCGGGGTTGCCATGGGAGGGGGAAGCGGTAGCCGAGTTCGGCGGTGGTGCCGAAGGCGGAGAGGGAGTTGTTGCCGGTGTGGCCGGTCTGGACGACGACGTCGGCGTCCCAGTCGAAGCCGGAGTCGCCGATGATGCCGTAGGCGCGGAGGCCCGGGGAGTGGACGATGTGTTCCGGGGAGGAGCTGGTGGCGGACTGGCGGAGGGCGAGGTAGAATGGTTCGAGGGTGGCGACGTCCGACCAGCGGCGCCAGTGGCCGATGGCGCCGAAGAGCCACTGGCCGTCGATGGGTTCGTCCGGCTGGTGCATGCGGCGGGCGATGGGCTGGACGGCGAGGAGGTCGAGCTGCCAGTCGTTGATTTCCGCGCCGAGGGAGCTGTGGAAGCCGAGAAACGTGTTAGCGGTGTTGCGCCACTGGTTGTTAGCGACGAGGCGGCGGTCGAGGAATTCGAAGTTATGGATGCCCCAGCGGAGGAAGGCGGGGCGGGCGTGGCCTTTGGGGTCATGGCCGAAGAGGTCGGGGTCGTGGAGTTCGGCGTAGAGGCGGATGAATTCCCATTCGTTGACGTCGCGTGAGTCGTCGGGCCACTGACTGTTCCAGCGGCGGGAGTCGGCGACTTCGACGGCGAAGCGGAAGGGGTCGAGGACGTCGTGGACCCCGGCGTAGAAGCGGGTGCGGTGGAGGAACGGTTCGTCGGTGCCGGTGGCGGGGCGGCGGATGTCGTCGTGGCGGTATTCGAAGCGGATGCGGTGGTCGAGGCCGAGGTCGAGCCATGCGGGGCCCTGCCAGTTGGCGGGGCCTTTGACGGGGGCGCGGCTGGC
>JAIXPK010000245.1 GCA_027486335.1 Verrucomicrobiaceae bacterium
CGCCCGCCAACCCGCCCTCGCCGCTCGCTCCAGTTTCCCCACTCGATCCTTGCAGAATCACGCCCGGCCATTCACTCATTCCCGGAACTGCCGCCTCATGAAAGACATACCCGTCCGCAAAGTCATCATCGGCTCCCTGATCCTCGCTGCCGGCGGACTGTGGGCCATCCACCGCCTCAACGCCGACCGCGAAAGCAAGCGCCTCACCACCCTCGCCGCTTCCTACATCGCAAGAAATGAGCGCCAGAATGCCGCCGAGTGCCTCGTCAACGCCCTCTACCTCTACCCCAGCAATTCCGAAGCCCGCCGCCTCCTCCTCGAAATCGCCCCGGATGAACCATCAGACAAAAACAACGCCGCTCCCGCCATTCCCCAAGGCACCTCACCACAGATCATCGTCCAGGCCCCTCCCCCGGCCAATCCCAACCCCATCATCGTCCAGGCCCCTCCCCCACGGCCCGCCCCAACTCCTCCAGACCCGGCCAAAGTCGACGCCCACCTCGCCAAGGCTCAGGAATTACTCGCCGCAGACAACCCAAAGGCCGCTGAAAGAGAACTGCGCGCCGCCGTAACCCTCGACGCCACAGTCAAAAGCAAGTCCCAACTCGCCAACTTTCTCCTCACGCAACCCGCCGACACCACCGACTCCAAGGAACTCGTCACCCTCCTCCGCGAACTCGGCCGCGACCAGACCTCCATCGGCGCAGAGGCCCTCTCCACTGGCGCCGTCCGCGGCATCGTCCCCCCAGCAGAAATCGAAAGCTGGCTCACCGTGCTGCGCTCCCACCCAGCCGCCACCACCTCCATGCTCCTCACCGTCGATCGTCTCGACGCCCTGCTCCACCCTCGCAACCAGTCCACCATCGCCGAAAATGCCGCCCGGCGCCTCCGCTCCGCACCGCTCGCAGACCGCGACGCCGCCATGCGCTGGCTCTCCAGCATCGGCGAATACAACCTCGCCACCACTCTCATCTCCCTCGACGAAGCCAAAAAGGACCGCGCCTCCATGGAAACATGGCTCGTCGATCATACCCAAGCCAAAAACTTCGACGCCGTCCTCGCCGCCACCTCCGCACCCACCCCAACCCTCCCAGTCCATACCCAGAAACTCTTCCGCGGCAATGCCCTCGCCCAATCCGGCAAATCCGCAGAAGGCCTGCAGATGATGCGCGAAGCCTGCCAGGAAACAGGCACCTCCCGCAACGCTCTCACCGAAGCGCTCGCCATCCTCGCCGTCATCCGCGCACACCCGCTCTTCGAAGAAGAACTCGCCAAGGCATTCAGCGACCCGGACACCACCGCAGACCTCGTCGAAACCCTCGCCCCCGTCGTCCAACTCTGCGGCGATGCCGTCGTCATCCGCCGATTCTACGAAATCGCCGCCGCCGCTCCTGCCCTCAGAGGCAATGAACGCATCTCCAGTACGCGCGACCACTTCCGCCTCCTCCTCGGCCTCGATATCGACCTCAATGAACTCGCCGCCCGCGCAGAAAACGCCCGCGATCCAGCTCCACGCATCACCTACATCCACGCCCTCCTCGACGCCAGCCAGCCCGCTAAAGCCCTCCTCGAATTGGAAGACCGCTCCCCACCAATCGATACCAAAAGCCTCAACGTCTCCCAGCAGGCAGTCGTCGCCGCCACCTTCGCCGCCAATAACCGCGTGCCCGAAGCCTTCTCCGTTCTTTCCAAGATCGGCCAGGACCAACTCACCATGCAGGAACGCGAATGGCTCCGCGGGTTCTTCGACACCGCCGCCAAAACGGCCCGCTCCTCCCAAGGCACCACACCCCTCACCACCCGCTACCCCTTGCTCCTCACCGCCCGCAGAATCGCCATCGATCTCGGCGCACTCTTCGCTCTCTTCGCCATCTGGAAAATCGGTCTGCGCGTCCACCTCTGGCTCCGCCGCGAGGCCATCGGCTGATTGCTCCACCAGCCTTCACCCCTGCCGTGACAGCTTACGCTTCACCCACGCCACCACTATCACTACCGGAATAATCAGCAGCTTCCCGAACTTCGCCAGCATCACCATCAACCCGCCCTTCGCCAGCACCTTGGCCGCCACCGCCCCGCCCACCACCAGCCCGGCCATCGTGTAGTCCGACTTCCTGTCCTTCCCTTCCACATAGTCCGCATAACGATGCCCGGGATTGAACGACACCAGCTTCACAAGCTCCGGAGCCGCCGCCTCAATCTCCTTCACCTCATCCATCGTCGCCACCGCATTCATCGACAGCACCCCGCTCCGCCCTAGCACCCGCACATCGTAATTCAGCATCTGCACCGGATCACCACTGTCCAGCGACTTCGCCCAGTGCAGCACCTTCGCCTCCTTGTCATACCGCGGCGGCAACGCCCAACCAGTCAGCAGCAGCTTCCCATAGCCCATCTCCTCCCGCCGCTTGCTCGCCGCCACACTGTTCTCCTTCAACTGCTTCAATAGGTCATCATACTTGATCTCGTCCGCATCCGCATCCGACACATACCCATCCGCATCCCACGACACCACCACCGCCCAGTGCTCCGCAGACGCAATCTCCTGCCCCGCAGGAATCACCAGCCCCAATGCCCGATCCCCCGCAACCGGCGGATTGCCCCACAAATCAACAATCACCGTCTTCGCATCCTTCGCCCCCAGAAACCGCCAGTCCTTCGGCAGATGCAGCACCGCCAGCCCATCAGAAATCGTCACGTCCCCAGTCTCATACTTCAACCCTTCCACCAGCTTCTGATACTCCGCCGCAGCTGCCGCCTCCGCCGCCGCATCACCACCCGCAGCCGCTCCACCCTCCCCCGGCGCTCCCGCAGCCTCCACCCCAGCCTTCCCCTCACCACCACCCTCAACCTTCTCCTGCCCCACCACCGGCCACGCCGCCATCAATAGGGAAACACACAGCGGCACTCGGCAGGAAAATGGCGTTCTCATGATTTCCCACTCCCCTATCATCTCCAGCCTCCGCTTCAAGCCTCAATTCCCGCCACCCCACAGCATTTTCTCACACCACCCCAAACCGCCAACACCCCACCGCTACTCGAAACCGAGGCGCTCAATCCGCTCCACAACCCCGCACAGCAGTTCCCTCAGCCCCACCCCCGGATCACTCGCCCGCAACCTCACACTCAACCGGTCAGAATCCTCAGATAGAGTCCCCACCCATTGCTTTCCGTCCTTTAAAGTGGCTACCCCGCAAGGATTCGAACCTTGAATAACTGAACCAAAATCAGATGTGTTACCATTACACCACGGGGCAACGACCCGGCGAACCGGAGGAGAGTCTCTTTATCCGGAAGCACCGCCGATGCAAGTGGCCGCTGCGACTTTTTTCGCCCCGCCCCCCCGCACCTCCCCACTCAGCGCTTCCCCTTCTGCGCCGCATTGTTGAACCAGTCGCCCCCAAACGGATTCCCCATCCCCCCGCCCTGCACCGGTCGGCCACCCCCGCGCTCACCACCCCCCCGCTGCCCTCCTCCACCCGGCCCCGCCACCGCCCCCACCCCGGGCTTCCGGTCCTTCTTCTCAAAATCAGGCTTCGTCTTCATCGACAGCGCAATCCGGTTCCTCACCAGATCCACTTCCGTCACCGTCACCTGCACCTGCTGCGCCACCTTCACCACCTCGTTAGGATCCTTGATGAAATGATCCGCCAGCTGGCTCACATGCACCAGCCCGTCCTGGTGCACCCCAATGTCCACAAACGCCCCGAACGCCGTCACGTTCGTCACAATCCCCGGCAGCTTCATCCCCACCGTCAGATCCGACGGCTTCTCCACTCCCTCCACAAACGAAAACGCCTCGAACTGCTTCCGCGGATCCCGCCCCGGCCGCGACAGCTCCGTCATGATGTCCTGCAAGGTCGGCAATCCCACCTCCGCACTCACATAACGCTTCAGATCAATCGCCTTCCGCCGCGCTTCATCACGGATCAGCTCCGCCACCGTGCACCCTGCCTCCGCCGCTATCTTCTCCACCAGCCCATACCGCTCCGGGTGCACCGCCGACGCATCCAGCGGGTGCGCCGCATCCCGAATCCGCAGGAACCCCGCCGCCTGCTCGAACGCTTTCTCCCCTAACCGCGGCACCTTCTTCAGCTCGCTCCGCGTCCGGAACGGCCCGTTCTCATTCCGGTACGCTACAATGTTCTCCGCAATCCCGCTGTTCAACCCAGCCACATAGCTCAGCAGCTGCTTGCTAGCCGTATTCACCTCCACCCCCACCCCGTTCACACAGCTCATCACACAGTCGTCCAGCGAATGCTTCAGCGCATGCTGCTCCACATCGTGCTGATACTGCCCCACCCCGATGCTCTTCGGATCAATCTTCACCAGCTCAGCCAGCGGATCCATCAATCGCCGCCCGATCGATACCGCTCCCCTCACCGTCACGTCCTCATTCGGAAACTCCTCCCGCGCCACGTCACTAGCAGAATAAATCGACGCCCCGCTCTCGTTCACCACCACCACCGTGATCGCCGCCGGCAGCTTCAGCTTCCGGATGAACGCCTCCGTCTCCCTCCCCGCCGTCCCGTTCCCGATCGCAATCGCCTCAATCCCGTGCCGCTCCACCAGCGTCAGCACCGTCCGCGCCGCCTCCACCACCTGCGCCTGACTCCCCGCCGTCGGATAAATCACATCATGATGCAGCAGCTTCCCCTGCGCATCCAGCACCACCGTCTTGCAACCCGTCCGGAACCCCGGATCAATCGCCAGCAATCGCTTCTGCCCTAACGGAGCCGCCAGCAGCAGCTCCCGGATGTTGTCCGCAAACACCTTGATCGCTTCCGCATCCGCCCGCTTCTTCGACGCCAGCCTCGACTCCGTCTCCATCGCCGGAAACAACAGCCGCTTGCACCCGTCAGCCGCCGCCAGCCCCACCTGATCCGCCGCAGGCCCCCGACCCTGCACCGCCAGCCGCTTCACCGAATCCAGCGCCCGGTCCTCAGGCACCGTCACCCGCAGCATCAGATACCCTTCCTTCTCACCCCGCCGCATCGCCAGCAGTCGGTGACTCGGCACCTTCGTCACCGGCTCGCTCCACTCGAAGTAATCCCGGTACTTCGCCGCCTCCGTATCCGCCTCCTTCCCCATCAGCACTTTGCTCGTCACCGTCGCCTCCTCCTCATACAGCTTCCGCACCGCCGCCCGCACCGCCGCATCCTCACTGATCCGCTCCGCTAGAATATCCCGCGCCCCGGCCAGTGCCTCCTCCATCGTCTTCACCTTCAGCTCATCCTCCACATCCACCTTCACATACTTCGCCGCCTCGCCACCCAGATCCACCCCGCTCTCCACCTGCGCCGCCAGCAGCCACTCCGCCAGCGGCTCCAAACCCTTCTCCTTCGCAATCGTCGCCCGCGTCCGCCGCTTCGGCCGGAACGGCGCAAAAATATCCTCCAGCCGCGCCATCGTCTCCGCCTTCCCAATCTGCACCCGCAGCGCATCCGTCATCAGATTCCTCTCCTCCAGACTCTTCACAATCGCCCCGCGCCGCTGGTCCAGCTCCGCCAGCTGCAGCAATCGATCCCGCACATTCGTGATCTGCACCTCGTCCAGCATCCCAGTCACTTCCTTCCGGTACCGCGCAATGAACGGCACCGTGCCCCCGCCGGCTAACAACTCCGCCGTGGCCGCCACCTGGCCAGGCTTGATCTGCAGTTCGGCGGCAACTTTCGTGAAGACAGCGGTCTCGTTCATCAGGGGGACTGGTCGGTTTGGATTTGGAAAGCCCCGCGCTTAACCGCATCAGCCGCCCGATGCAAATGCCGCGCCGCTTCCCACCCCAACTAAAATTCCCACCCCACCCTTGACACCCTCTCCCCTCACTGCGGCTTCTGATTCTGGTTCTCCACCCACCGCACCGCATACCGCACCAGCTCCGTCCCCGACTTCAGATGCAGCTTGTCCTTAATGTTCGCACGGTGCGCATCCACAGTCTTCACACTCACCTTCAGATCCCCCGCAATCGCCCGAGTCCCCTTCCCCTGCCCGATCATCTGGAAAATCTCAAACTGCCGGTCACTCAGCGCCTCCACAGGATCCTGCGTCGTCGGCCGCCGACCGGAAAAAATCTCCAGAATCTTCCCGGACATCGCCGGACTCACATAAATATCCCCGTTCAGCACCTTCCTCACCGCATCCAGCACCCGCCGCGCTCCCTCCTGCTTCATGATATAACCCTGCGCACCCGCTCGCAGCACCCGCTCCACATACAACCCCTCGTCATGCATCGAGTGCACCAGCAGCGCCGCACTCTTCAAATGCGACCGGATGTCCTTGATCAGCTCCAGCCCGTTCTTCCCAGGCAGCGATATATCAATAATCACCAGGTCCGGCCGCGACTCAATCACCCCAGTCAAACCGCTCGCCGCATCACTCGCCTCCCCCACCACCTCCATGTCGGGCTCGTGATTGATCAACTGCCCGAGACCCTGCCGCATGATCGGATGATCATCGACCAGAAAGACTCGTTTTTTCGTCATGGCGGAGGGTCTGCAGCGTTCCCGGGCAAGAGTTATTTTCCGTAAACATACCGGAATCATCCCCCGGATGCAACAGTCCTGGAGTTTCCCCACCCGAAAAATAGGGGGATGCACCATCCCCCATCCGGAGTTTCCAGCTCACTCCGTCAGGCAAACCGGCCCACGCGGCAACGCCCCCACCGTACACGACACCGTCACCCCACTCCCCGGCCCACGCACAATCTCAAGGCTGCCCCCGATAATCCCGGCTCGGTAGTGCATCACCCGCAACCCCATCCCCGTCCCACCTCCCGCTCCCTCCTGAAACCCACGGCCGTTGTCCTCCACCGCCAGCATCAGCCGGTCCCCCTCCAGCCGCAGCACAATCACAATCTCCGTGGCCCGCCCGTGCTTCACCGCATTCGCCACCGCCTCCTGCGCAATCCGATACAGGTGAATCGCCGCATCGTCAGGCGGCACCGGCTCCGGCACCCCCGTCTCACACCGGCACCGCACCCCCCTCATGTGCCGAGTCGTGCTCTCCGCCAGATCCTGCAGCGCCACCGCCAGCCCTTTGCTCTGCAGCAGCACCGGCGACAACCCCCGCGCCAGATCCCGCGTGTGCCCGATCGCCTCACGAATCAATCGCGTGATCTCCTCCATGTCCTCCGCCTCCGGTGCCCCACGCTCCGCCAGCCGCTGCGCCAGTACATGACTCATGAACTCAATCCCCGTCAGATGCTGCCCCAATCCGTCATGCAGGTCATGCCCGAACCGACTCTGCTCACCCTCCGCCACATTCAGCACATCCGCCTCCAGCCGCTTCGTCTCCGTCACATCAATCCCGCTCAGAATCACATACGCCACCTCCCCAGCCGCCCCAGCCATCGACGTCGTCGACCACGATATCACCCGCCGTTCCCCACCCCGCGTCACAATCGCCCCCTCATGCGCACTCGGCGGTGCCCCCGCCGCCAGCCGCCGGAAAATCCGCCGCTCCATCATCTGCTCGTCCCGCGGCACAAACAATTCCCACGGACAATGCCCCGCCGCCTCCCCCGCCGTCAGCCCAGTCACCGCCTCCGCCGCAGGATTGAACCGCACAATCCTCCCCTCCGCATCCAGCACAATGATCACTGCTCCCGCTCCGTTCAGCAGCGCATGGTTGAACGCATTCTCCCGCCTCAACGCATCCTCCGTCCGCCGCCGCTCCAACCCATCCGCAATAATCGCCGCCACAATCTTCAGCAGCGATATCGCATCCTCCGTCCACTGCATCTCCATCCGCACCGAATCCAGCCCGATGAACCCCACCAGCTCCCCACCCACCGCCATCGGAACAAAAATCACCGACTTGATCCCCTGCCGCCGGAACGTCGCCTGATCCACCACCGCCTCAGGCCCTAGCGTATCCACAGAATAAACCGCAATCCCGTCCAGCCGCCGCAACCGCGTCGCCGCCCACGGAACATGGTGATCAATCACCACATTCCTCATCCCCAGCCACCCCGGATCCCGCCCGTCCGATGACCACCGGTGCGTGTGATCCATCAGCCGCCCCCCGCTGTGCACCCGGCACACATGACAGTTGTCCACCCCTATGAACTCACCCATCTGCCGCAGCGCATCCGCAATCCCATCATCCAGATCCTCACTCCGCAGCCTCACAAACTGACTCGAGATCCGCGACACCAGGGCCTCGAACTCCACACGCTGCTGCAGCGCACTCTCCGCACGCCGGATCTTCCTCGTCACCGGCCCCATCTGCATCGACGCCGCCTCGTCCATCAGCGGCCGTCCCGGCAGCACCTGATGCACAATCCGCAGCTCTCCCTCATCGTGTGTTCCTGATCCCGACATGCACCAGCTTCACCGACGTCTCTCCTCCCCGGCAAGTACAGAATCAAGCCCGCCACCACCTTCAACCAGCCCGCGACCCCCGCGGTCTCCCCCGACCCGCCCCACCACGCCGCACTCCCAGCCGCACCCGCGGCTTCCCCATCACCAGCGCTCCAAACATCACCGTCGCCAGCACCGCTCGCCCCACCGCCGCCACCACCCCAACACTCCGCCCCACCGCCCCAGCATCTCCCCCCACCCGCACCCCAACCATCGCCACCACCGCTTCCAGCATGACCGCCGTTCCCGCCACCACCAGCAGATGACCCACTAGCGCCCCGCCTCCGCCCGCCCGAAACTCCGGCCACCGCCGCACCATCATCACCACCGCCGCCAATCCCCACACCACCGCCACCCACCACAACGGCAACACCGCCTCCGCCACCACCACCCCGGCCGCCATCACCCATGCCACCCGGTCACGCCCCGCCCCAACCACCGCAGGCTGCCAACCAGCCGCACCACCCACAGGCACCATCGCCACAAACTCCGCCCGCCAGCGCTCCGCCACCACCACCAGCGCCAATCCCTGCCACGGCGCGCTCAACACCCCTAACCCCATCCCCAGCCAACCCCCTCCATCCGGAAACCACAGCCCACCCACCATCGCCACCACTCCCACCACCATCATCCCCATCCACAATCCCTCACGCCCCTCAGGCACCAGCGCCGCCATCCCCGCCCTCACCCCCGGCCATCCCACCAGCCACATTCCTAACAATAAAACTCCCGCCAGCTTCCCGCTCACCACCCACGTCAACGCAAGACACGCCGTCTCCACCGCCCCGCCGAAAACCCCATCCCATCCCCACACCGCGCCCATCCCCGCACCCAGCAACTCATCCCCCACCCCGATCACCGCCGCCACCACCGCCAGCCACGGCGCACGCACCACCACCCGGAAACTCTCCCCCACCAATCCACGCCACGGATTCACCACCAGCATCACCAGCCAGCAGACCAGCGCCCCAGCCAGCCACACCCATACCTGCCATGCCGGATCATTCATCCGCACGACGCCACCGCCTCAGCGGATCAGCCCCCAGTGCGGCTTGAACGGCCAGTACACCACAAACGCAGGCCCCACCAGATTCCTCTCCGGCACCGGCCCCCAGTTCCGACTGTCAAAACTGTTCGGACTGTTGTCCCCCATCGCCATATACCCACGCTTCCCAGGCTCCGCAGGCAGCGTCACCTCGTCCGTCTGCTCCACACTCAGAAATCCCACGTAGTTCTCCACCAACGGCGGCTGCGGAGGCGACGGCGTCCGGTACCCCTGATACGGAAACCCCGTCACCGACGGCCCCTGCCCTCCCACCTTCCTCATCCCCTCCTCCACCGCAGGCGCTCCATTCACCAGCAACTCCGGCGGCCGCACCTGCAACCGATCCCCAGGTACCCCCACCAGCCGCTTGATGTAATGCTGCGACTTCGTCCCCGGCGGCGGCACAATCCCCGTTATCCCCGCCGTACTGAACACAAACACTTCCCCGCGACTCGGCTTCCGGAAATGATAGGACATCTTGTCCACCAGCAGCTGGTCCCCGGAATCCACATACCCCCGCGCAAACACATCCCCTCCCTTGAACCGCACCCGCCGCGGCCGCCCCGTCGCATCAAACCCGCCACGCAGGGTCTCCATCTGACTCCCCGGACTGTCGTCCGCTCGGATATTCACACTCTGCGCCCGCACCGTCGCATCCATGCACAACTCTCCTAGCAACTGCCGCGCCGGCGCATACACCGTGATCTGTCCCTTGTCGAAATACAGATCCGTAAACGTGAAGAAATTCGCCTTCGAACGCTGCCGGTACCCCAGAAACTCCGCCTCACCCCACTCCGCAGGAATCTTCTTGTCCACATAATTCCTCCCTCGCCACACATACTCCCACCCCTTCACCGCCACATTCGGCACCGCCTTCTCATCCTCCACCCGCTGCGCCGTAATCCCGTTCAGCGTCGGCTGCATCGACGCCGTCGGTATCTTGAACGGCTGCAGATAGTACGCCCGGATCCCCAGCGCCACAATCACCGCCACAATGATCACCTCCAGATTCTCCCTCAACGGCGACGACTGATACCCAGGCACCGCCGTCTCACAGCACTTCACCAGCTTCGGCTCCAACTCGCCCAGCGCCACACGGTCCCGCGCCTTCAGCGCCGCCCCGAACGCACTCTGCATCTCCTTCACCTCCCGCAACCGCTCCTCAGGCATCAGATCCCGCTGATACGCCACAAACTTCTCCACGCCCTTCCCAAGGTCGCGGTACTTCTTCAGCCACGGCGGTGTCAGCAACGGTATCATAACTTCAATTCAGTTCTCGGTTCTCTCTCCCTCGCTCAATCCCCGGTCTTCAGCACCTCCACAAACGCCTCCTGCGGAATGTTCACCTTCCCGATCATCTTCATCCGCTTCTTCCCTTCCTTCTGCTTCTCCAGCAGCTTCCGCTTCCGCGAAATGTCACCACCATAACACTTCGCAGTCACATTCTTCCGCATCGCCGTCAGGCTCTCCCGCGCCACAATCTTCCCGCCGATCGCCGCCTGAATCGCCACCGTGAACAACTGCTTCGGAATCACCTCCGCAAGCTTCTTCGCCAGCGCCCGACCGCGCGTCTCCGCCTTGTCTCGGTGCACAATCGTCGCAAACGCATCCACCGGATCACCGTTGATCAGCATCTCCATCTTCACCAGCTTGTCCGCTCGGAACCCGCAGTACTCATAGTCCATGCTCCCGTACCCGCGCGTGATGCTCTTCAGCTTGTCGTTGAAATCCACCAGAATCTCATTCAGCGGCAGCAAGCACGTCAGCATCACCCGGTGCGCATCCAGCGTCTCCGTGTTCTCCAGCGCCCCGCGCTTCTCCCCAATCAGCTTCATGATGTCCCCGATACACTCGTTCGGAATCAGAATGAACGCCCTCACCATCGGCTCCCGGATCTCCTCCATCGTCCCAGGATCAGGCATGTAAGTCGGATTATCAATCTTCAACTCCTCCCCGTTCGTCAGCGTGATCTCATACACCACACTCGGATACGTCGAAATGATGTCCATGTTGTACTCCCGCCGCAGCCGCTCCACCACAATCTCCATGTGCAGCAACCCCAGAAACCCGCACCGGAACCCGAACCCTAACGCCGCCGACGACTCCTGTTGATAACGGAACGCACTGTCGTTGATCTGCAGCTTCCCCATCGCCAGCTTCAATGGCTCGAAATCATCCGAACTCACAGGATAAATCCCGCTGTACACCATCGGCTGAATCTCCTTGAACCCAGGCAGCGGCTCCGGCGCCATCCGCGTCGTCTCCATGATCGTGTCCCCGATCTTCACCTCCGCCGTACTCTTCATGTTCGCCACCACATACCCCACATCCCCAGCCACCAGCGACTCGCACCGCGCCTGCTTCGGCGTGAAAATCCCCACCTCCTTCAGCTCATACGACTTGTTCGTCGCATACATCGTCACATTCGTCCCGCGCTTCAGCGTCCCGCTCACCACCCGCACATACATCACCACCCCTCGATACGCGTCAAACACACTGTCAAACACACTCGCCCTCAGCAACCCGTCCTCAGGAATCTGCGGCGGCGGCACCCGCTCAATCACCGCCTCCAGAATGTCCTCAATCCCAATCCCCATCTTCGCACTCGCCTTGATCGCCTCCTCATGCGGAATCGCCAGAATGTCCTCCAGCTGCTTGTAAACCGCCGGCAGATTGCTCGACGGCA
>JAIXPK010000165.1 GCA_027486335.1 Verrucomicrobiaceae bacterium
CCGCGGCGGAGGAGGCGGAGCTGGTCGCAGACGAGCATGGGGGCGGAGAAGAGCGGCTTGGTGGCGGCGATCTGTTCTTCGATCCGTTTGATTTCGGCTTTGCGGCGTTTGGTTTCCGCGAGGCGTTTGAGGCGGGCGATGTCCGCGGAGAGGATGGTTTCCATCTGGAGCGCGGCTTTGCCTGCGAGTTCGCGCATGCGGTGTTCGGCGCGCTGGTTGAGGTTCCGCATCATGCCTGGGAGGATGTTGTGGAGCGGGCGGGCGTTGTTGCGGATCCACTCGCGGCGGCCGTTGCGGACCATTTTGTTAACGACCTCGCTGGTATATTCCGAGCTCATGTCCTCGAACTCGTGGCTGATGACGACGCGGACGGGGGTGGGAGGCATGTAGCGTGCGACGAGATGGTCGTGGGCGCTGCTGCGAGGGGTGGCGAGGTAGATGCCTTCGATGAGGACGATCTGGGCGCGTTCATCTTCCCAGACGACATAGGCGGTATTGCCGATGGCGGTGACGAGGAGCCGGTCGATGGCCTGAGCGACGAACGGGTGGTCCCATGTGAGGAAGTGGGCGTCTTCGCGGGTACAGGCGGCGGCGCGGTGGTAGGCGAAGGACATCCCTTCCTTGGGGACGAGTTCGAAGTGGAAGGGGGATTCCGGGTTTGGTTTGATGAAGACGATGCGGGGTGCTTTGGTCTCGACGAGGATGCCGAGCGTTTCGAGCGTCCGGTTCATGAAGAGGTCGAGCGAGTCGTCATCGTCTGACGAGACCATGCGGGAGAGGGCCTGATCGGCGGAGGAGGCGCGGCAGGAGACGGATTCGAGGAAGACGTCGCGGTGTTTGTCGAGACGGCGTTGTGCGGTTTCGACGGCGGCGGTGGTTTTTTTGACGAGCGCCTTGAGTTCGTCGTCGAGTTTCGGGTTGTGTTTGGCTCCGATGCGTTTGGCGACGTCGTAGACTGGTTTGGCGAATTCGGCGTGGGCGTCGGCGAGGGCAGCAGGTGTGCCGCTGGTGGCGAGGAGCCCTTCATGGAGCCAGCGGGCGGTCATTTCCTGCGGCGTGTCGGCGACCGTGGGCAAGAGGACCTTGAGGTTTCCGTTGAAGGTATTGTCGCAGGCGAAGAGACGGCGCTGGAAGTCGTCGATGGAGAGGGGAGTATCCCAGAGGACGACGAGGTCCATGCCGGGGAAGGTGCGGCCGGGGAGGTCGTCATCGCCGCAGATGATGATGCGCGGGGCGACGCCCTGGTCACCGCGCGGGGCGTCGGTGACGAGTTCGACGGTGCCGTCGACCTTGTTTCTGAGGGATTTTTCGACGGCGGCGGCGCGGGCGCGGGAGGCCGTGAGGACGAGGACCCGCGGGAGGGGCGGGGGAGGAGGAGGGGGTGGGTCGCCGGGGGCGAGGACGGGCGGCGGCGGCGGGTTGACCATGGAGGTCAGCCATGTGGTGACGGCGGGGTCGACGGCGGAAGGTTCGGCCTTGGGTTTGCCTTTGGCGGCTGGTTCGCGAGTGGCGCGGGGTTTGAATTCTTCTTTGAGGGCGTCGCGGACGTCTGGTTTGTGCTCGAGCGGGATGAGTTCGAGATGGCGGGCGGGGAGACCTGAGACGTGGGCGCGGGTGTTGCGGAAGACGAAGCGGCCTGCTTCGTGGGCGTCGAGGAGGTGGTCGATGATCTGGTCGCGGACTTCTTCGCGGCCTTCCTTCCAGAGTTTGTGCATCTCTTTGAGACGCGGGTCGCCCTGCTGGAGGGGTTTGAGGAGCGTGTCGGCTTCGCGGTCGCAGGCAGTGATGCCGAGGAGTTTGGTGACGGCGAGTTCGAGTGGTTCGAGTTCCTTGCGGTGGGTGGAGTACTTGCGCGGGGAGCTGAAGGCTTCCGGGTCGAGGAGGTGGAGACGGCCGAAGTGGTGGCGGGTGTCTGCTTCCGGGCCGGAGTTGCTGAGGAGGAGGAGACTTGAGGAGGAAGCGGCGACGGGTTCGACGGCGGCGTAGGCGGCGTTGGGGGCTTCTTCGTTCCAGTGGAGTTCGTCGGCGCCGGAGACGATGAGGACGTCCCATGGGAACTCAGCGGCGTCGCGAGCGGTTTTGCCGCGGTGGCCCTGGAGGGATTCGAGGGAGATGGCGATCCAGAAATCGGGGCGTTCTTCTTCGGATTCTTCTGAAGCTTCTTGTTCAGCGAACGGGTGAGGTGGTGGGGCCTTGGAGGATTTGGCGGCCTTTTTGGCGGGCGCTTTTTTGACGGCTTTGGGGTCGAAGTCTTCTTCTGTGAGGAGGTGGAAGGAGAAGGAGAAGCGGCGATCCAGCTCGGTGAGCGTGCTGGCGAGTTCGGCTTCCGGGGCGACGAGGAGGACGCGGCGGGCGTTGCCGAAGGTGTGGAGACGCTGGAGGACGAGGCCTGCGGAGACGGTTTTGCCGAGGCCTTGTTCGTCGGCGATGAGGACGCGCGGGGATTGGAAGCGGGAGGCCTGGACCGCGACGTTGAGTTGGTGGGCGCGCGGGGTGAAGCGCCCGTTGAGGAGACCTCTGAGGGGAGCGCGGAAGGTTTTGAAGCGGCGGTAGAGGGCGCGGTGGCGGAGGTTGTAGACCTGTTTTTCTTCTACCTGGGCGTTGAGGAGACGGTCGTAGGGCTTGCTGAAGGTGAGGGAGTCGCTGAGGCGGCTTTCCTCGATTTTTTTGCCCCGGCTGATGTAGGTGACGGTGCCGGCCTGATCTTCGAGGCCCTCGACGGTGAAGTTTTTGCCGTCCTGGGTTTTGAGGACATCGCCGACGGAGAATTTGACCCTTGTGAGGGGTGGATTTTCGACGGTGTAGACGCGGGTTGTTTCGGTGGACGGGAAGTGGATGGTCACCCGATCGGATTCTGTGTTGATCACGAGTCCGAG
The DNA here is from genome assembly GCA_027486335.1 of Verrucomicrobiaceae bacterium. Taxonomy (GTDB): domain Bacteria; phylum Verrucomicrobiota; class Verrucomicrobiia; order Verrucomicrobiales; family V1-33; genus V1-33. Next base: position 2,877 of record JAIXPK010000165.1, read on the forward strand.
ACCGAGTTCTGGTTCGGTCTGGCTGAGCCAGCGCTGACCCGTGACGAAGCGTCCCGGTACGGTCTTTGATTGCCCTGCGGTCATTTGCGTAAAAAGTGGTCCCTTATAATCGGGGGGGTGGGAGGTCAAGTCTGGCGTTTTCTAAAGCAGCCTTCACTTGAGGGTTTTGTGTTGCTAATCAGTGAGTTGCGATGCGTTTGAGCGCGTGATTTAATTTTGCGGCGTCTGGATTTGCGGCAAAGAGTAGGGACAGAATGTCTCTCTTGTGGTGGGTGAGCGGGAAGGCGGGGGCAAGAGAGAAGCGTCGCGTGGGAGAGGAGAATGTTGAGAAATCGTCACGCGAACACGCATGTTTGGGCGGGAGGGCAATCAGGCGGAAGGCATGGCGACGTGGCAGTCATGGAGACGGGAGCGGCGAGAGGCGAGGAAGTGGCGGATGTCGGCGTCGAGTTCTCTGCAGCGGGAGGACCATGTGCGGGAGGAGCAGAGGTGTTTGACGCCATTTTTGGCGTCGGTGAGTTCGAGGTGGCGGACGCCGAGTTTCTGGAGTTCTTCGAGACGGGAGCCGAGGAGGTTGAAGAAGGAGAGTTCGACACCGTCTGCTTCGATGGCGAGGGATCTGAGGGAGAGGGTGACTGGAGGGGGTGCGAGGGCGAGGTTATCGCTGATGTCGCTGAAGCCGATACTTTTGAGGGTATGGCGGATGCGGTCGCTGAGTTCTGCGAGGGTGACGGTGGTGCCTGGGTAGCGGTCCTGGAGGTAGACTAGGAGGCTGCGTGCGATGTCTCTGGCGAACCACCAACCGGCTTCATGGCCGGCGGCCTGGGCGGCGGATTGGATGGCTTCGACGACCCATTGTTTTTCGTAGTGTGTGGATTCGCCGGGTCCGACGAGGAGGAGAGGGAGGCGCGAAGGGAGAGCGATCATGGCGGCAGGCGAGGAGGGGCCTTGTCAGTTGAACAATTCGGGTTGGCGTTCGCTGCGCGGGTGGAATTGTTCCATGGAGTGGATGGCTTCGATGAATTCGCCGACGTCCTGGAACTGGCGGTAGACGCTAGCGTAGCGGACGTAGGCGACTGGGTCGATGCCGTGGAGTTTTTCCATGACGCGGACGCCGACGGCGCGGGAATCGAATTCGCGTTCGGCGTTGGCTTCGAGTTCAGCGACGATGTCGTCGGCGGCTTGTTCGAGGGTGCCGAGGGGGACGGCTCGTTTCTCGCAGGCTTTGACGAGGCCTTTGAGGAGTTTTTCGCGGCTGAAGGGTTCGCGGCCGCCGTTTCGTTTTACGACGACCATTTCCATCTGCTCGATTTCCTCGTAGGTGGTGAATCGGAAGGAGCAGGCGAGGCATTCTCTGCGTCTGCGGATGGCGGCGCCTTCACGGGCGGTCCGTGAGTCGATGACTTTGTCGTCGAGGTTATGGCATTTGGGGCAGCGCATGAAGGGGAGAGCGAGATTGCGCACCATATCTTGTGGAGTCAACAAGATTGAGTCGCAAGATGTGGAAAATGCGCTGAATTGAAGGATGGGAGGAGGGGAGGGTGGGAGTGTTGTGAAAATTTCATGATTCCGTGCAACTTGGAGATTGAAACCGTGAGCGGATTCCGTCAGAGTTTGATCGCTCCGCAAGGCGCGGAAGCAAATTCCCTAAATAACAAACCCTGTTCCCATGGCATTCGAACTCGAAGGCAATTTGAAGGTGGTGATGGAAACTCAGAAGTTCGGCAGCGGCTTCGTGAAGCGAGAATTTGTGGTCACGATTGGAGATGACCGTTATCCGCAGGACATTAAGCTGGAGTTTGTGAAGGATAAGGTCTCGTTGTTGGACCGGTATCAGGCTGGGCAGCGGGTGAAGGTGGGATTTGACATTCGGGGTGGGGAGCACAATGGGCGGTACTATGTGAATTTGCAGGCTTGGCGGATTCATCCGGCGGATGGGAGTGAAGGGCCGCCGGTTGCGGCGGTGGAGGGGAGCAGTCAACCGGCTCCGAGGGCGTCGACTGGTGAATATCGCGGCGGCGGTGGTGGCGAGCGAGCGGCGGCGCCGCGCGGATCGAAGTCGTCTGGAGGCGGCGGTGGTGGTGGTGGTGGTGGTGGGGATCGATGGGAACGCGGTGGTGGCCGTGAAGGCGGGCGGCCGCGGCGTGATGATGGGGATTACCGAGGTGGGGGTGGACGTCGGCAGCATTCCATTGATGATGACATCGACTTCTGACGGTGAGGAGGGGAGGGGCGCAGGCGTGGGCGGATGGAGTCGGGCGTCGTTTTTGCGGGTGGTGAGTGGCGGGGCGCTGGCTGCGGAGCGGGTGGGGGCGTCTGGGTTAGGTGGAGGGGTATTGCGGTTTGGGGTGTTGACGGATTGTCAGTATGCGGACGTGGACACCCCGGCTGGGAGCAAGCGGCTGTATCGTCGGTCGCCGCAGAAGCTTGCGGATGCGATTGCGCACTGCAATGCGATGGGAGACCTTGAGTTTCTGTTGCACTTGGGGGATGCGGTGGATCGCGGGGAGAGGAGTTATGATGTGGTGCGGCCGATTTTCCGGTCGTCGGTGGTTCCGGTGCACCATGTGGCGGGGAATCACGACTATGAGATTGCGAGTCATTTGAAGGGGCAGGTGCCGATGCTGCTGGGGATGCCGGCGGCGCATTATCGGATTGAGCGTGGAGGTTGGCGGTTGTTGATGCTGGATGGGAATGCGGTTAGCACGTTTGCGTGGCCGGAGGGATCGGCGGAGCGGCGGGAGGCGGAGGGGATGGTGGCGGCGTCGGGCGGGCGGTTGGCGGGTTACAATGGGGCGATGGGGGTGAAGCAACTGGAGTGGTTGCGGGTGGAACTGGAGAGTGCCCGGGAGGCTGGGGTGCGGTGTTTATTGTGCTGTCATTATCCGGTGTGGCCGGTGGATGGGCATGTGTTGTGGGATGCGGATGCGGTGCTGGAGGTGTTGCGGCCCTGGCGCGGGGTGGTGGCGGCGTGGTTCAACGGGCACAATCATGCGGGGAACTATGCGGTGCGGGACGGGATCCACTTTTTGAATTTCAAGGGGATGGTGGAGGAGGAGAGTAACTCGTATGCACGGGTGGAGTGTTATGCGGACAGGATTGAGGTGACTGGGTTTGGGCGGGAAGTGTCGCGTGTACTGAGGATCGGGGCTGGCGACTGAAGGGGATAGGAGGGCGGGGGCGAGCAGGGGAGGCAAGAGGAATCGCCTTGCTGATTATTGAAATAATGGTATTTATGGTGAATGAATACACCGCAATGGAATCGAACTGGGAACACTTGGAAGCGAGGGGTGGTGATGGGGATGATGGTTGGGGTGGTGCTGATTGGGGCGGCTGGGGCGCAGAGTCGGTTGAAGGAGCAGCCTGGGTATGAGCGGTATGAGAAGATGCGGCGGGAGGTTCCGGGGTCCTGGAAGAGTGGGGCGGTTGGGGTGACTTGGGTCGATGGGGGAGGGGCGTTGGAGTGGGAGCGTGGAGGGAAGCGGTGGCGGTATGGGATTGAGCGGAAGGAGAAGGCGGAGCTTGGGGTAGTGACAGGGCGGGGCGTGCCGGATGGGGTGGCGGGCGTGGATTTCGGGAGAGAGGCTCGGGAGTGGCGGGAGCGGCCGGAGCGCGGGCGGCAGTTTCCGTCGGTGAATTCGCCGGATGGGACGATGGTGGCGTATCATCGGGACCGGAACGTGTACATCAGTGCCAGTGCGGGGAATGAGACGACGGCGGTGACCAAGGATGCGAGCGACCGGAACCGGGTCCGGTACGGGACAGCGAACTGGGTGTACGGGGAGGAGTTCTATCAGAAGTCGGCGCTGTGGTGGTCCGGGAGCGGGCGGATGCTGGCCTTTTACAAATTTGATGAGAAGGAGGTACCTGATTTTTATCTGACGCGGGATCACACGGCGCTGCAGACCCGGCTTGAGGTGGAGCCGTACACGAAGGCGGGGGCTCCTAACCCTCGTGTTGACCTGATGGTGTATGATCTGGAGTCGCGACGGACGGTCACGGTGGATGTGCGCAGCGGGCAGTCGTTCAGCGATGACGTGACGGGGCATTATGTGCTGTCGGTGGTGTGGTCACCGGACGGGCGAGAGCTGCTGTTTCACCGAATGGACCGGAGACAGAAGGTGCTGGAGTGCTGTGCTGCGGAGCCTGACACTGGCAAGGTGCGGGTGGTTTACCGGGAGGAAAGGCAAGAGAGCTGGGTGGACCCCGAGACAGCGAGCCTGCGATTTCTGCGGGACGGGCGGCGGTTTCTGCGGGAGACCGAGCGATCGGGCTGGCGGAATATTGTGCGTCATGATCTTGGGGGAGGAGAGGCAGTGGAGATCACGAAGCACGGCTTCGAGACGGCTGGAATTGTGAGGGTTGATGAGGCGGCGGGGGTGATCTGGTATCTGGCGCGGAGTGGTGATCATCCGATGAAGCTGCAGATGCACCGGTGCGGGCTGGACGGTGCGGGGGATGTGCGCCTGACAGATCCGGGATTTCATCACAGTGTGGACATCGCGCCGGACGGGAGGCATTTTGCGGACACCGCACAGACGCACAGCGAGCCGCCGGTGACGCGCCTTGTGGATGCGGGTGGAGTGGTGGTTGAGGAACTGGCGGCGAGTGATCTTGCGAAGTGGGAAGAGCTGGGGCTGCGCCGGCTGGAGCGATTCACGTTCAAGGCGGCGGATGGCGTGACTGATCTGTACGGGCTGCTGCATTTCCCGTCGAACTTCGATCCCGCGAAGAAGTGGCCCTTGCTAGTGAGCGTCTATGCGGGCCCGTCGACGAATGGGAGCCGGGAGATTTTCGGGGCGCCATCGACGGTGACTGAGGCTGGCTGGCTGGTCGCGACGATGGATTCGAGGAGTGCAGCGGGGAGAGGGAAGCGGTTCCTTGATTCGATCTATCAGAAGCTTGGGCAGGTGGAGATTGACGACCAGGCCGCAGGGGTGAGGGCACTGGCGGCACGGCCCTATGTGGACGGGATGCGGGTGGGGATTTATGGGACCTCGTATGGAGGAACGGCGTCGGTGATGGCCCTGCTGCGGCATCCGGAGACATTTCAGGCGGCGTGTGCGTCGTCGGGTGTGATGGATTTCCGGAATTATGACAGCATCTACACGGAGCGGTATCTCGGGTTGCCGGGGGAATCTGGAGGGGTGTATGACGCGGCGAGTCCGCTGCCATTGGCATCGGCGTTGAAGGGGCGACTGATGATATTCTTTGGAACCGCTGATAATAATGTTCATCCAGGGAACTCCCTGCAGTTGATCAAGGCGCTGCAGGATGCGGGGAAATCATTTGAGGTGCAGGTGGGGCCTGATCAGGGGCATGTGAGTGTGAACCAGGAGCGGATGCTGGAGTTTTTCGGGGAGAGCCTGGGAACGATGCCGAAGTGAGAAAAAGCAACAAACACGAAAAAACCAGTTGCGGAGCGGACATGCGAGATTAGAATCCGCGCTCCTTCCTGCCCGGCACTCAACCGGGTGCACAGGATTTATCGGGTGCGGCACCGGAAAAGTTGCCGCTGAAATGATTCAGGTGGATTCCTCACGGTGTCGCTGGCTCTCCCGGTTTTTCCAATGCACGGAAACCGAACTATCTTCCAGCCATGCCCACCATCAATCAACTGATCAACAAGGGTCGTCACCCTAAGCGATACAAGTCGAAGTCGCCAGCTTTGGCTGACTGTCCGCAGCGCCGCGGAGTGTGTCTCCAAGTGATGACCCGGACGCCTAAGAAGCCGAACTCCGCGTTGCGGAAGGTGGCGAAGGTTCGTCTGACCAATGGATATGAAGTCATCGCTTATATTGGCGGTGAGGGGCATAACCTTCAGGAGCACTCGATCGTGCTGGTGCGTGGCGGCCGGGTTAAGGATCTTCCTGGTGTCCGTTATCACATTGTCCGCGGGTCGCTCGACTGCCTCGGGGTCGACAAGCGCCGCCAAGGCCGCTCCAAGTACGGGGCGAAGCGTCCAAAACCGGGTCAGGCTGCGGCCGCCGCGAAGGGCAAAGGCAAGAAGTAATTCACAACGGTAACCAGTACCCCGACCTAATTTCAGGCTTATGGCTCGCAGAAAACGTGTTTACAAAAAAGCGGACCTTCGTGATTCCCGCTACGATAGTCCCCTCGTGGCGAAACTGATCACCCGCCTCATGGTGGAAGGGAAGCGGTCCATTGCGGAGCGCATCGTTTACGCCGCGATCGACAAGGTTAATGAGAAGAGCGAGACTGTTGATCCGCTGGAAGTGGTCAATCGTGCGATCGAGAATGCCAAGCCCCGTCTTGAAGTGAAGAGCCGGCGGGTTGGTGGTGCGACTTATCAAGTGCCGCTGGAAGTGGCTCCGGACCGGAGCGAAAGCCTTGCGATGCGCTGGATCATCAATTTTGCGCGGAACCGCAAGGGGACCCCGATGCATGTGGCGCTTGCGAATGAGATTCGTGAAGCTGCGAATGCGACGGGGAATGCGATCCGCAAGCGTGATGATGTTCACAAGATGGCGCAAGCCAATCGGGCCTTTGCTCACTTCCGCTGGTAAGACACCGGTTTTGTCCGCACAACTTTTCTCTGTTTAGAATGTCCACGAATCCAAACAATCCGAAACGGCAGTTTCCGCTCGAGCACACCCGCAACATCGGGATCTCAGCGCACATTGACGCCGGAAAAACGACCCTGACGGAGCGCATTCTGTTTTACACCGGGATGATCCACAAGATCGGCGAGGTGCACGACGGTGCAGCGACGACGGACTGGATGGAGCAGGAGAAGGAGCGCGGCATTACGATTACATCGGCGGCCGTGACGGCGAGCTGGAAGCAGCTGCCGACAGAAGGTGTTTTCAAGATGTTCGAAGGGATCAACCACCGGGTGAACATCATTGACACGCCTGGACACGTTGATTTCACCGCTGAAGTTGAGCGTTCGCTTCGAGTTCTAGACGGAGTGATTCTGGTTTATTGCGGGGTAGCCGGTGTCCAGCCGCAGTCAGAGACGGTGTGGCGTCAGGCAACGAAGTATAAGGTCCCGCGGATGGCGTTCGTGAACAAGATGGACCGTACCGGTGCCAATTTTGACCGAGTGGTTCAGGATATCCGGAACAAGCTCGGGGCGCGTGCCTGTCCGATTCTGATTCCAATCGGGGCTGAGGATCAGCTTTCCGGTCAGATTGACGTGGTGGGGATGCAGGCGATTGTTTATTCCGACAATGACAAGATTGGTTCGACCTACGTGTGTCAGGCACTGACTCCGGAACAGCGATTGGTTGCTGAGGAGGCGTATGAGTACCTGAAGGACTCTCTTTGCGACGTTGATGAGGAACTCGGGATGAAGTTCCTTGAAGAGCAGCCGATCACGGTTCAGGATGTGAAGGCGGCGCTGCGCCGGGCGACTCTGGGCAACAAGATTGTTCCGGTTGTCGGTGGGTCTGCCTTCAAGAACAAAGGTGTGCAGGGCCTGATGGATGCGGTGGTTGACTATCTGCCGAGCCCTCTCGACATTGATGCTGCGGTGGGTCAGGATCCGGATGATGAGAACATCAAGATGGAGGCAATTGCCAGTGACAACGAGAAGTTTGTGTCGCTTGCGTTCAAGCTCTGGTCTGACAAATTTGTGGGTAAGCTGGTATTCTTCCGGGTGTATTCCGGGAGTGTTTCCAAGGGAGATGTTGTCTACAATCCACGGACTCGGAAGCGTGAGCGGATTGGTCGGTTGATTCAGATTCAAGCGGCCCAGCACACGGACATTGACACCTGCTATTCGGGTGACATTGCGGCGATCGTGGGGATCAAGGATGTGCGTACCGGTGACACGCTCTGCAACGAAGATCGGGAGATCGTCCTTGAGCCGCCGACCTTCCCGGAACCGGTGATCAGCATGTCGGTCGAGCCAAACACGAAGGGCGACCAAGAGAAGATGGCGATCGCGCTGTCGCGCCTTTCGGATGAAGATCCGACATTCATTGTCCGGACGGATGAGGAAACCGGGCAGACGATCATCGCAGGGATGGGTGAACTGCACTTGGAAATCATCTGTGACCGTCTGAAGCGGGAGTTCAAGGTGGACGTGACTTCCGGGAAGCCGCAGATTGCGTACCGCGAAACGATCACGAAGGGTGCTGAGTACGTGCACGGCAAACTGGTTAAGCAATCCGGTGGTCGGGGTCAATTCGGGCACTGCGTGATCAACCTGCGTCCGAACGATAAAGGCAAGGGTTTCACCTACGAGAACAAGATCGTAGGGGGCACGATTCCGAAAGAGTACCACAAGGCTTGCTTTGAAGGGATCGAAGAAGCACTGCACAATGGGGTGGTCGCTGGGTACCCGGTCGTTGACGTGCATGTGGAGCTTGTGGACGGCTCGTATCACGAAGTCGACTCCAACGAAAACGCGTTCAAAATGGCGGGTATCTTCGCAATGAAGGAAGCCATGAAGAAATGCGGCCCGCAATTGCTCGAGCCAATCATGGCGGTGGAGGTGACTACACCTGAAGATTACCAGGGTGACATCATGGGTGACTTGAACAAGCGCCGCGGCAAGATCAACGGGATGGAGACGCGCGACAATGCAGCGTTGCTACGTGCGGACGTTCCGCTGGCGGAAATGTTCGGTTATGCGACGGCGATCCGTACAGTTTCCCAAGGTCGCGCTAACTATTCCATGACGCCAAGTCATTTCGACCCTGTACCGAATAACATCGTGGAGCAGGTCGTCGAGCAGCGCGGCGGCAAAGCGGCCCGTTCCTGAACCTTCATCTCATAACCGTTCTTTCCTGCTTCTTTTATGCAAAGCCAGCGCATCCGCATTCGCCTCCGCGCCTACGACAGCCGCACGCTCGACCGCAGTGTTCACGAAATCGTGGAGACTGCCAAGCGCACCGGAGCCCGCGTTGCGGGACCCATTCCGCTTCCGACCCGGATTGAGAAGTTCTCAGTGAACCGCTCAGTCCACGTCGACAAGAAATCTGCCGATCAGTTTGAGCTGCGGACCCACAAGCGTCTTCTGGACATTGTCGATCCAACTGCGAGAACCGTTGACGAGCTGAAGAAGCTCAATCTCCCCGCCGGTGTTGATATCACCATCAAAATCTGATTCCCGCTGGCTTAACCGCCGCAACAACCAATCTAAAGCACCATCCTTATGAGCCTCGGACTCCTGGGAAAGAAACTGGGCATGACCCATATCTATGACGAGAACGGCAAGTCGATTGCTGTGACTGTTGTGGATGTCAGCGAAAACGACGTGATGCAGATCAAAACTGCAGAAACGGACGGCTACAATGCGGTCCAGATCGGATTCGGAAACAAGAGAGAGAGCCGCGCGACGAAGGCGGCGATCGGACACGCCAAGAAATCGGGACTGACACCGAAGTATCACATCCGGGAATTCCGGATTGAAGGTGATGCACCTGAAAGCGGCAAGGCGCTGACGGCGGATCAATTCACGAAAGGCCAATGGGTTGACGTGATCGGGACGTCGAAGGGTCATGGTTTTACGGGCGGCATGAAGCGCCACAATTTCTCCGGCCAGCGTCAGACGCACGGTTCCATGATGCACCGCCGTACTGGTGCTATCGGATGCCGCCTTACGCCTGGACGTGTCTGGAAGAACCAGCGGATGCCGGGCCACATGGGTGTGGATCGCCGCACCGTGCAGAATCTTCAGATTGTCGGGGTACGTCCTGAAGAGAACATCATCCTTGTCTCGGGAAGCATCCCGGGGAGCAAAGGCGGGCTCGTGATCCTGCGACCCGCGAAGAAAAAGCCGCTCGCCAGCTGAGTCGGTTCAGAACCAGAACGTGAACAACTACTGATCCCATGGCAGCTACTGTCCTTACAATCGATTCTGCGAAGAGCGCGAATATCCGCGTGATCGAGAACGGCCGCGGCACACAAGCCGTACACGATGCCGTCGTTGCGATGCGCGCCAACCGGCGCAGCGGCACGGCGAAGACGAAGACGCGCGGTGAAGTCGCCGGCTCCAACAAGAAGATGTACAA
>JAIXPK010000339.1 GCA_027486335.1 Verrucomicrobiaceae bacterium
ACGCTTCTTTGGGTCGTACTGCTGATCGATCGCAGCAAGGAGGTCCTGATGGGCCGATCCACCGATTTTCTGAAGGGCGCTTGGCAGGTAGCAGTATCGACGCTGCCAGGGAGAATGCTCCTCAATACTTGCGATGGTCGGTTGAATCGCCCGCTCTCCAAAGAAGACTATTCGGTCCCGCGCCGCCTGCGAAGATTCTTCACCTTTTTTGGTGGCCAGCACGATTGACCAAACTGCGATTCGCGGTGCGAGCAACCATCCGCCGATTAATAGGGCGGCAATGCTTACAAGGATAACATGGCGTCGGCGCACGTCGATCACGGGGTTTGGGTTGTGGTTACGGAGAATCATCGAGACAGGGCGACCGGTAGTGGTTTCACAATGCGGCTTGTTCTCCATCTTGAATTCTACAGGGTGGCAATCTCGCGGAAGTAGTGACAGCGCCCCTTTTCTAGCTCACTCAACGCACCCTGCCAAGAATATCCGCGGGCCTCACGGCTCACCATCACATAGAGATCTCGACCGTCAAAATGGACTGCGCGCAATGAGTCCGAACGATTGAGTATGCTCGACGACCCAAATGCCCGCTTATGGTATCGACCTTCCCAGCCTCTTGCGCCTAGGTAATCCAGCGTGACATCGTATGCGTCCTTCGAATCTAGCGCTCCTGTCTTGACTTCGGTTCGGTAGGCATGCTGTATCAGATCGGGGATTACATCATCCGATCCATCCTTCGAGATTGACTGCCCAGTGTCTCGCTTGGCAGTCCCCACGAAATGCCCCGCCGAGACTTCATTGATGGAGAATATCCAAGGCATTTTTCTGGAAATCGTGAAACACGTTAATCCGGTAAGGAGGCGGGGGCAAGATTTGTTTTGGGGTTGGCGGGGGACTCGTCTTCTGACCGGACCGCTGGGATGGCGTGGTTGCGGGCGGTGAGCGAACTGATTGTTCGCTCTTGGTAAAGCCCACTGTGGTTTGTCTGCAGATCAATGGTCACGTATCTCTCCGAGGAGCGTCACGTAATGGAGAGAAATGGCGTCGAGTGAGATAGAAGCCTTTCTCGTCTTTCCGGACGCTGGCAGTGAGCCTCCAATATTTGCCTGTGCCAGATGGCGTGGTGGGCTCAGCGGCAAAATCGCAGACCAAATCGCTCCAGCCAGCCATGTGTGACTTCCGACAACGCACTGTCATCGTGGCTGGCGAGGCTCTCCTGGTCGTGCCCAGACTGTGGCTGCCTCGACGCTGGTGATGAGCAACAAACGTGGTAGTCACATCGAATCGCTGCCCATCTTCCATCATCTGATCAATTTCGGTTCGGAGCACCTCAGTGATGATGAAATCCTCCAAGTCTTTGGGTGGCAGGAAATCCATGACAGCGGAAAAGGAAGTTTTGAGATGCACTCGAAGCGGAGAGAACAGCTAGCGCATGAACGGCGGGAAAGCCCGAATTCAAACAGGAGCGTTACCCGCCGAGGGATGGAGTGGATGGTTCGGCCACTTCTTCGTTCCGCTTCTGGAGAATGTATGATCTACCGCACGCCAGCTTCTCAGCAAGATCGCTGCTCGGATCCACGGCTCGCCAGAATGGTGTGACGTCGGATTGATTCGATTCAGATTGAGATCGCAGATAGGCTCTTTCCGAAACAACCCTCAGTGCAATTCCCGTCGTAACGGGACAAGCATAGTCTGCTTTGTGCTTCTTCGCCAATACCCTGCGAATGGTGGACTGATCGACGACCGATCCCAGAGGCACATTCCGAATGACCTCATCAACCATCTTTGGAGTGACAATCAGCATTGTGGCTCCTGCTGGAATCCCCGCGAAGGCCTTATCAATCGTCTTTACTTGCAAGGGCTTCTCACAAGCAAATCGAGCTTCCCAATCAGTTTTCGTTTTGGGTTTCATGTTTTCTGGCGGACGTGAAGCATGGTATCCGGTCAGGAGGTGGGGGCAAGATTTGTTTTGAGGGTGGCGGGGGAATCCGCCTTCTGTTGGGATACATGGCTGTTGGGCTGGGTCGCTGCGGGCGCTGGTTCTTCCTATCGGGGTGTGTGTTGGCCTTCCGGTTGGCTGAGTGGGTGCGCTGGCACGGGGCGGGCGACGTTGGAGTGCCCGGCCGGTGCAGTGGGAGCGTTTCGGCGGCGGCTGGGACGGGTGTTCCGCCCTGTTTTAAAGGTCCGGGCGGTGGGTCTGCGTCTGATGGGCGTGGACTTTCCGGGCAAATGGCTGGGGTAGCCCGGTGGCGCGCCCATCAAGAGCCCGCGAAACGCCTGAAAGCACCGCTCAGCGGGCAATCAGGGCACGCGGGCCAAACACAAATACAAAGTGCATAGATCATCCCGGGTGCCATTGCCGGGCTTGTTCCTCGCAGCCATGAACCCCTGAATGCTGGGCCTTGATGTGGGTAGTGGCATCCTCGTCATGGCTTCTTGCGGAAGGCCCCAGACTCCCAATCAGCATCAGAGATCCGGTCAACAAAAGGGTAAGGCATAAAAGCACCGTCAAGCATCCACCCGTGCCAGCGAATCGCTGGTTCTGTGCTTCCAAAATCCGCAATCACTTCCTCACCAGCCTTTAAAACATGACCTTCCATGTGGTAGTCGCCATACGTCAGCCTTCCATGTGTGGCTATCCCAAAAGCATCATCAAAGACGACGAGAAATCCATGTCCTCTGGCCGATGAGAGCTCATTACCCTTGGCCCGTGACCTGATAAATTTGGCCACCGCAATGGTGTAACGGCGACCGTCTCGCTGGACTGTACCAAGGTAATCAATGGCCTTGAGGTGATAGGAATGCTCATTTTCCCCATCGTTGGAAGTCTTCGATGTCAGTTCGTTGATCTTCGAGTTCGCCAATCCCTGCACCAGCTTGGCGATAATGTCCGGGGTGTCAGTCGCGTCTGCCGACGATCCCGCGATGGCCATAGAGCCTAAAGTGAACAAGACTAGTATGAATTGGCACATGGAGTTGAGCGAGCAGTTTACTATTTCACCATATCTGGTGGAATATCCATTTACAATCGGGGTGTTCGGCAGAGTATTGTTCCTTCCAACTGCCGGAAATTCAATGGATATGACGGCCTGACGTTCACAATAGCAGAACCGATCGAGTCGGCAACGGCTCCCCATGGTGTTTTGGCATTGGTGATGATCGAGGTGGTGGCGAAGCCGGGGTGATCAGCATTCCAGGTGAGAGGCCTGCCTGGTGACTCGAGGGGGAATTGGTGGGAATGGAGAGACTCGGGGCGGTGGCCCGCGAGTGAGAGGTGGTGCGTCGGACCGTTGGGATTTTTCCGGGCACGGGATTCGCTGGCAGGTCCACGAGAATACTGATGGACGCCTTTTTGCTGAGTTCGCCTGGCGTTGTGGCGTCTGGCGTCAAGGGCGGTGGTACTCGCTGTGGCATGTGTTTGCGGCGATCGTGCTTGAGAATGGTACTGAGATCCGGATTCTGCTGGAATTGCGGGGTCAGAACGACGTGAGCAGCGGGAGAATCTACAGGCATGTGCTGAATCGGTCGGGTGTAGGGTATGCGGCGTTCCTACAGAACGCCGGGCTTGGGCGGGGTGATACCCAGAGCGTTGCTCTGGGCTGGTATTCGGTGTCCCGTTGGGACACGGGTTGGGGGTGCGAGGGGCTTGGTCGGAGGGGGGGAAATGGGAAATAGTGAATAGTAAATAGTAAAAGGGGGCATGTGGGGAGAGGGCGTGTTCGGAGGGGGCTTGTGGGGGGAGAGCGCGAGTACGGAGCCTCGCGGTCCCGGGGCTTGTTGGGAGGGCTGGTAGGCGCACTCCGTGCGCGGAGAGAGCTGTGATTCTCCCAGCAGTCCAGAGCCTGCGGCGCGCGTGTACGGAAGGGGCGAGTGCGGAGAACGCCGAGCTGGGGCTCAGCGCTCCCAGGGGCTTGTGGGGGGAGAGCGCGAGTACGGAGCCTCGCGGTCCCGGGGCTTGTGGGGAGGGCGGGTAGGCGCACTCCGTGCGCGGAGAGAGCTGTAATTCTGACAGCAGTCCAGAGCCTGCGGCTGCTTGTTCGGAGGGGGGCGTGTTGGGAGGGTGATTTGTGGTGACGGGGGGTTTGGGTTGTGGCAGGGGTGGGGTTGTCATGAGAGTTGTGCTGCTGCTGTTGGTGTTAGGTTGGCGATTGGGTGCTGCCGATCGTGTGGGGGAGCGTGCGGGGGGTGGGGGCGGCAATCCGGTGGTGTCGCGCGTGCCGCGCTCAACCTCCGGCTACAGGCCGGCACCCCTTGGCGGGGTGCGGGGATTTCTGATGGGGACTAACTGAGAATTGCCGTTTGCCATGCCGCCGCCGATCCGAGTTGAGATGGTTCCGTATTCATGGGAATGGCTGGTGAGGGCGCGGGGGGAGATGGAGTTGTGGAAGGGTGCGGTTGGTGGGGAGGTTTGTGAGGTGCACCACATTGGATCGACGGCGGTTCCGGGGCTGGCGGCGAAGCCGATTGTTGATCTGATGGTGGTGGTGGCCGAGCTTTCGGTGATTGACGGGGCGGCGACGTGTCTGGAGGGATTGGGGTATCGTGGATGGGGAGAGCTAGGGATTGAGGGTCGTCGATATTTCACGAAGGACGATGTGTCAGGGGCGCGGGTGGCGCAGGTGCATTGTTTTCGGGAGGGGTCGGATCATGTGGAACGGCACCTAGCGTTTCGGGACTATTTGAGAGCGCATGAGGCGGTGGCAGGGGAGTATCAGGGTGAGAAGCTGCGTTGTGCGGGGCTTCATGCGAGCGATTCCCATGCCTACGGGGATTGCAAGGCGGAGTGGATCCGGAGAGTCGAGGCGGAGGCGCTGCGGTGGTATCGGGAGTTGGCGGCGCGGCGGCGGTGAGTGGAGAGATGGCAGCTGCGGTGTTTTCAGTGTGGTGGCGGGGTTGGGGATTTGGGAGGGGATGGTGGAGAGGATTCGAGGAGTTTGAGGGTGATGGTGGAGGTGAGGGGGCCTGACCAATTGCCGGGGACGCGGTAGGATTTGCCGTCGTCGAAGTGCCATTCCCATGAGCCGGAGGAGGATTGCTGGTGGGTGAAGGCGGGGCCGAAGGCGATGATGGCGGCTTCGTAGGTGGTCGGGGATTTTTCTCTGAGCTTGCTGGAGAGGATGAGTGGCTGGGGGCCGACGTAGGCGGCGAAGCGTCCGGCGATGGCGACGACGCGGTATTCGGGCGGTGGTGGTGGTTCCGGGGGGGCGGCGGGGAGGTGGAGGGGTTGGAGGGCGAGGATGGCGATGAGGGCGCGGGTCATGGGGTGGGGAAGTGAGAAGTGAGAAGTGGGAAGTGAGAAGGGGGGGCTCGAACGGAGAGGGGGTTTCAGGCGAAGGGCTTGTGGGGAGAGGGGTAGTGGGGTATTGGACCACGAATTTCACGAATGGGCACGAATGGTTTCTTGGGCGGGAGGCTCGCGGGGAGAGGGGGTATTGAACCACGGATTTCACGGATGAGCACGGATGGTTTCTTGGGCTGGGAGGGCTTGTGGGGAGAGGGGGCTGGTACTGGGATGGGAGACGAGCTTGAATGGTGGCGGGCCAGCAGGCTGGCTCCGGGAAAGCGGCAGCAGGCTTCCGCAGTCCAAGGGCCTTCGGCCGGGCTTGTGGGGAGAGGGCGAGTACGGAGGGGGCTTGTTCGGAGGGGGGGAGGGGGGGTGCGGTTCTCCTTGACCCTTTGGGGGGTGAGGGGTAAGCGCCCTGGATGAACGTTTTAGTCACCGGCGGCGCCGGCTTCATTGGATCGCATACGGTCGAGCGGCTGCTTGGGCAGGGGGCGCGGGTGACGGTGCTGGATGAGTTCAATGATTTTTATGATCCGGCGGTGAAGCGGGCGAATGTGGAGGCGTTCGGGGGTGGGGCGGAAGTGGTGGAGGGGGATATCCGGGATCGTGCGCTGGTGGACCGTGTGTTTGCGGCTGGGAAGTTTGATATGGTGATTCACCTTGCGGCGCGGGCGGGGGTGAGGCCGTCGATCATGGAGCCGGAGTTGTATCTGGCGACGAACATCAATGGGACGTTCAATCTGCTGGAGGCGTCGCGGCGGCACGGCTGCGGGCGGTTTGTGTTTGCGAGCAGTTCGTCGGTGTACGGGATCAACAAGAAGGTGCCGTTTGCGGAGACGGATCTGATTGTGAACACGATTTCGCCGTATGCGATGACGAAGATGGCTGGGGAGCAGTTGTGTTCGAACTACACGAATCTGTATGGGATCCGGACGGTGTGTCTGCGGTTTTTCACGGTGTATGGTCCGAGGCAGCGGCCTGACTTGGCGATTTCGAAGTTCACGAAGCTGATTGATGAAGGGAAGCCGGTGCCGCGGTACGGGGATGGGTCGACGGCGCGGGATTACACGTACATCGAGGACATTGTGGATGGGATTCTGGCGTCATCGCGGTATGAGGGGGGGATGTTTGAGATTTTCAATCTCGGGGGGAGTCAGACGACGAAGCTGAGTGAACTGATTGTGGCGGTGGAGCGGGCGCTGGGGAAGACGGCGGAGATTGAGAATCTGCCGCTGCAGCCTGGGGATGTGCCGCTGACGTATGCGGATGTGACGAAGGCGAAGGAATTGCTAGGTTATGCGCCGCACACGCCGGTGAGCGAGGGGGTGCCGAAGTTTGTGGCCTGGTACCGTGAGATGAAGGAACGACTGAAACGCTGAACGATATGAATTCCAGGGTTGTCCGCATTCTTCAGGATCTCATTGCGATACCGAGCGTCAATCCGGACGGGGAGGCGGGGACGGCGCAGACAGGGGAGCTGGCGTGTGCGGAGTACGCGGGGGAATTCTGCCGGAGGCTGGGAGCGGAGGTCTGGTATGAAGAAGTGCTGCCGGGGCGGCCGAATGTGGTGGCGAGGTTTCCGTCGCGTGGTGCGGCGGGGAAGCCGAGGATTCTGCTGGGGCCGCACACGGATACGGTTAGTGTGAGCGGGATGACGATTGATCCGTTTGGGGCGGAGGTGCGGGACGGGCGGGTGTGGGGACGCGGGGCGTGCGACACGAAGGGGACGATGGCGGCGATGCTGGCGGCGCTGGAGGAGATCGGGCCGGGGGTGGCGGATCTCGGGGCGGAGGTGACGTTTGCGGGTTTCATGGGTGAGGAGACGGCGCAGCATGGGTCGCGGCATTTTGCGGAGCGGTATGCCGGGCAGTATGATTTTGCGGTGGTGGGGGAACCGACGGGGTGCGCGGCGGTGCACACGCACAAGGGGTCGTGGTGGCTGCGGCTGCACACGGAAGGGAAGGCGGTGCATGGGTCGACGCCGGAGCGGGGGGTGAATGCGGTGACGGTGATGCTGCCGGTGGTGGCGGCGCTGGATGCGGGGTTCCGGGCGCGGCTGGCGGCGGAGGAATTCCGGCATGCGGTGTTAGGGGACAGCACGATCAACATCGGGATGATCCGCGGGGGGACGCGGACGAACATTGTGCCGGATCACTGCACGGTGTGGCTGGACATCCGGTTTACGCCGGGGGTGCACCGGTACGGCGTGCGGCGGTTGCTGGAGGAGTTTCTGGAGTCGAGCGGTTACGCGGGAGTTGTCAGGATCGAGAGTGATCCGGTGTGTGCGCCGCTGGAGACGGATGCGGGGCATCCGTTAGTGTTGAAGCTGGCGGCGGCCGGGTGCGGGACGGCTGGGGCGACGTGGTTCTGCGATGCGTTGTGGCTGGCGGAACTGGGGGGGATACCGTCGGTGGCGGCCGGGCCTGGGGACATTGCGCAGGCGCACACGGCTGACGAATGGATCAGCGTGGCGGCGCTGGAGGAAGGCGTGGGATTTTACCGGCGGTTTCTGGAATCGATCTGATCAGCGCGGTTCGAAGCGGAGCGTCAGGGAATCGTAGCCGAGCGTGCGGGAGAAGACGGCCTCGTGTTCGGTGCGGGGGACGGCTTCGATGGTGGTGAGACGGCTGACGCGTTCCGAGACGAGACGGAGGAGTGTGCGGAGGATGAGGCGAGCGTGGGGAGCGCCCATGCAGAGGTGGGGGCCGAAGCCGAAGGATAGGTGGGGATTGGGTTTGCGGTCGAGGCGGACCTCGTGGGGCGAGGCGAAGGCGGACTCGTCAAAGTTGGCGGAGGCCCAGCAGAGGGAGATGCGGCTGCCTGCGGGGACCGATTCGCCCTGGACGTCGGTGGGTTGGGGGCAGACGCGGCCGATGTGAGTGAGGGGCATGAAGACGCGGAAGAATTCCTCGCTGGCGTGGGTGATGCGTGCGGGGTCTTCGCGGATCCAGTCGAGGGCTTCGGGGTGTTCGGCGAGCCAGCCGAGGGCGCAGGCGATGGTGTGGATAATGGTGTCGCGGCCGCCGGCGAAGGCGAGGTTGGCGAAGCCCATCATTTCGTCGCGGGTGAGCGGGCGGCCCTGGTATTCGGCGGTGGTTAGGGCGCTGAAGAAGTCGTCGCCGGGGGATTGCTGGGCGCGGTCGAACTGGGCGTGGAGGTAGTCTTCGAGGGCGACGCCTTTTTTGAGGGTGCCGGAGACTTTGAAGACGTGGATGCCCCAGCCGATCCATGTGGCGGCCTCGGATTCGGGGACGTTGAGGAGATAGGTGAGGGCGTGGGACTGGATGGGGAGCGCGAAGGAGTGGACGACCTCGAGGGAAGGAAGCTGGAGGGCGGTGTCGAGTTGGCGGGTGATGAGGTCTTCGACGCGGGCGATGAAGTCGGGGTTCTTGGGGCGCTGGAAGAAGGGATCGGCGATTTTGCGGTAGGCGGTGTGTTCCGGGGGATCGGTTTCGATGGGGAGCTGGCGCATGCTGCGTACGTCTTCCTCGGAAGGGATGGGGACGCGGAAGGGGGCGTCGGAGCTGAAGGTGTTCCAGTCTTTGGCGGCTTTGCGGACGTCCTCGTGGCGGAGGAGCATGAGGATGTCCTCGCCGTGGAAGGGGCAGCGGAGGACGCCGGCGTCGCGGCGGGCGGACTGGAAGGGATCGGTGAGCGGGTTCATGGGAGCTGGGGGAGATGGTATAGGGTGGGGGAAGCGGGGCGGGAAAGGCGAAATGGGGGTGTGAGGGGAGCGGACGAAAAAAATCTTATTTGGAATAATTCTTGATAAGCCGGGAGACGTAAGTATGCGCAAAGCCCCCATGTCTTCCCGTCCGCCGATTGCTGCTACCACTGTTCCTGCTGAGATGCCGGGGCTGGGGCCGGCGTATCGGCTGACGAAGCAGCGGCGTGAGGTGTATGAAGTGTTACGGACGCAGCGGGATCATCCGACGGCGACGGAGTTGTTCATTCGGGTGAAGGACCGGGTGCCGCACATTTCGCTGGCGACGGTTTACAATTGTCTGGAAGCGCTGACGCAGAGCGGGCTGGTGAAGCAGGTGAATCTTGACCGTGCGCCGTCGCGGTATTGTCCGAATCTGAATGACCACGGGCATTTTCACTGTGAGCAGTGCGGGGCGGTGACGGATGTGGAGATTGACGGGCCTGCGGGTGCGGCGCTGGAGTTGCCGCGGGGGACGATTGTGAGCCGGATGGAGGTGTCGATCCGGGGGTTGTGTCCGAAGTGTGCGAAGGCGGTGCGGGGGGAGAAGGCGGCGAGGGCAGGGAAGTAAACGTTGAATTTTCTGATGATCATGAAACTCGAAATCAAGAATCTGCACGCCACGATCGGCGACCGTGAAATTCTCAAAGGGCTGAGCCTTGAGGTGCCGAAGGGCGAAGTGCATGCGATCATGGGGCCGAATGGTTCCGGGAAGAGCACGCTGAGCAAGGTGCTGGCCGGGCATGAGGATTACCAGGTGACCGGGGGCGAGGCGCTAATGGACGGTCGGAATCTGCTGGAGATGGGGATTGATGAGCGGAGCCGCGAGGGATTGTTCCTGGCGTTTCAGTATCCGGTCGAAATCCCGGGGGTGAGCAATGCGAATTTTCTGCGTGCGGCGCTGCAGGCGCGGCTGCCGAAGGGCGAGCAGATTGATGCGGTGAAGTTCTATCAGCATCTGTATCAGAAGATGGACATGCTGAAGATGGACCGGTCGTTCACGGCGCGGAGTGTGAACGAAGGGTTTTCGGGCGGTGAGAAGAAGCGGAACGAGATTCTGCAGATGGCGATGCTGGAGCCGAAGTATGCGATTCTGGACGAGACGGATTCCGGGCTGGACATTGATGCGCTGAAGATTGTGGCGGACGGGGTGAATGCGATGCGCGGGCCTGATCTGGGGGTTCTGGTGATCACGCACTATCAGCGGCTCCTTGATTACATCCGGCCGGATGTGGTGCATGTGCTGGCGGACGGGCGGATCATCCGGACGGGTGGTCCGGAGCTGGCGCTGGAGCTGGAAGAGAAAGGTTATGACTGGCTGCTGAAGGCGGCCTGAACGCGGAAACAACCACTGACCAAATCAAAGAAATGTCCTCGCCATCCACTGAACTTGATCAGGAAACCATGTCAGCGGTCGATATTGACCGCAGCGTGGGAGATTTTTCCTATCCTGAGAATCACACGTACGATGCGGGGTTCGGGCTGAGCGAGCAGACGATTGATTACATCTGCAATGTGAAGAACGATCCGGAGTGGGTGCGCGAGTTCCGGAAGCGTGCGTTGAAGGTATTCAACGAGAAGCCGATGCCGACGAACTGGGCGACGAAGGATCTGGAGGCGATCGAGTTCCAGAAGATCCGTTATTATCTGAGCAGTGGTTCGCAGCCGAAACGGTCGTGGGATGAAGTGCCTGACGATGTGAAGCGGACGTTCGAGCGATTGGGGATCCCGGAGCAGGAGCGGAAGTTTCTGGCCGGGGTCGAGGCGCAGTTCGACAGCGAGGCGGCGTATTCGAACATTCAGAAGGCGGTGAGTGATCAGGGGGTGATTTTTGTGAACAGCACGGAGGGGTTGAAGGAGCATGCGGAGATCTTCCGGCCGTGGTTCGGGAAAGTGATTCCGACTGGGGATAACAAGTTCAGTGCGCTGAACAGTGCGGTGTTTTCGGGCGGGTCATTCATTTATGTGCCGAAGGGCGTGAAGGTGAAGCACCCGCTGCAGGCGTACTTCCGGATCAACAGCGAGCAGTTCGGGCAGTTCGAGCGGACGCTGATCATTGTGGATGAGGGTGCGGAGGTGATGTACATGGAGGGCTGCACGGCTCCGAAGTTTGAGACGAGCACGCTGCACAGTGCGGTGGTGGAACTGGTGGCGATGAAGGGGGCGAAGATTCAGTATGTGACGGTGCAGAACTGGTCGGCGAATGTGTTCAATCTGGTGACGAAGCGCGGGATTGCGCATGAGGATGCGGAGATCCGGTGGATTGACTGCAACATCGGGAGCCGGCTGACGATGAAGTATCCCGGGGTGATCATGAAGGGGCGGCGGGCGCGGGGCGAGGTGATCAGCATTGCGCTGGCGGGGAACGGGCAGCACCAGGACACCGGGGCGAAGATGATTCACGCGGCGGACGAGACGACGTCTAACATTGTCAGCAAGTCGATCAGTCTGGGGACGGGTCGTTCGACGTACCGCGGGCAGGTGCACATTCCGAAGCATCTGAAGGGGTGCAAGAACAACACGGAGTGCGATGCCTTGCTGATCAACAGCAGCAGCCGGACGGACACGTATCCTGCGATCACGGTGCGCGGGAACGAGCACGCGTGCCAGCACGAGGCTAGTGTGAGTCAGGTGAGTGCGGAGCAGATTTTCTACATGCAGCAGCGCGGGCTGAGCGAGGGCGAGGCGATGAGTCTGTCGGTGAACGGGTTCATCAACGACCTGGTGCGGGAGTTTCCGATGGAATACAGCGTGGAGCTGAAGCGGCTGATTGATCTCGAGATGGAGGGGAGTGTGGGCTGATGAAGCGGTGGGAGTATAAGGTAATCACGCCGGGGGTCAGCGGGGCGGTCGGGTGGTGGGGAGGCGGCCGGGTGGATACCGATGAGATTGCTGCGGAGCTGAACCGGCTGGGGTCGCTTGGCTGGGAGCTGGTGTCGACGCTGGAGACGAGCAACACGACGGGGCGCACTGTGGAGGTGCTGCTGCTGTTCAAGCGAGAGGTGCTTTCGTGAAGCGAACTTTGGAACCTGACTTGCGCTGACCTTTTTTTTCGATGTCCACTGTACTCAATCAACCCCCTACTTTCGTGCCTTCTGTGTTTCTTGACGCTCCGATGTGGAACCATGCTGGATTGCCGGAATGGTTTGCTGAATCCCAGCGGGAGGCATGGGAGAGGTTTACGAATCTGGCGATGCCGAGCCGGAAGGATGAACACTGGCGGTTTGCGAATCTGGGCTTGCTGGAGTTTGACGGGTTCCGGCGGCTGCCGGGGGGTGAGGATCCGGGTTTCGAGGGATTGAAGGAGACGGCGGCGCGGGTGGTGACGGTGAATGACGCGGTGGTGGTGAAGGAAGGCGCGGAGGTGAAGGGGCTGGAGGTGCTGACGCTGCGCGAGGCGCTGGGGCGGCACGGGGAGCGGCTGCGTTCGTTGCTAGGGGTGCCGACGACGGGATTGGGCGGCGAGAAGTTTGCGGCGCTGCATCAGGCGCAGCTGGCGGATGCGGTGGTGATTGTGACGGCGGCGGGCGTGGAGGTCGGCGCACCGGTGGAGATTGTACACTGGCTGACGGAGGCGCAGGCCACGGGTTTCCCGCGGACGATCATCCTTGCAGGTGAGAATTCACGGGTGACGGTGGTGGAGCATCATGTGGCGGCAGGTACGGGGCCGGTGTGGTCGTGCGGTGCGGCGCAGATTCATGCGGCGCGCGGTGCGGCGGTGAGTTATGTGCAGTTCAACGGGCATCCGGAGGGCGGGAAGGCGATGCATTTTTCGACGCTGCGGAGCGAGCGGGATGCGCAGGTGAAGCATGCAGCGTTTCAACTGGGATCTGGTTCTGTGAGGACGGAGGTTCTGAGTGAGGTGGCGGGTGAGGGTGGTCGGAGCGACATGCTGAGCGTGTCTCTGGCGGCGGGCACGCAGGAGGTTGATCAGCGGACGCTGCAGGATCATTTGAGTGCGCACACGGGGAGTGATCTGCTTTACAAGAACATCCTGTTCGGGAAGGCGCGGACGGTGTTCGCGGGGCTGATTCGAGTGGACGAGGGAGCGCATTACACGGACGCCTATCAGAAGTGCCGGAATCTGCTGCTGAGCGGCGAGTGCGAGGCGAATTCGATGCCGGGTCTGGAGATCAATGCGGACCAGGTGAAGTGCTCGCACGGGTCGACAAGCGGCCGTTTGAGTGAGGAGGAAGTGTTCTACCTGCTGAGCCGCGGGATTCCACGGGAGACGGCGGAACACATGATGTCGCTGGGCTTTGCGCTCGAGGTGGTGGAACGGCTGGGGCAGCCGGCAGTGGAAGCGCTGGCGGTGCGGTTGCTGGCGGCGCGGCTGGCGGAGATTGGGGGGTGATGGGGGGGGGGGTATCTCCACAGGGCGACTTTTCTCGTCGCGTAAGAAGCGGCTGAGCACTCTGAAGAAGCTCCTTGCCAGGCAGCACGTTATAAAGGAACGTTACAATGCAGTCCGCAGTCTTGCTCGGACTGCGTTCATGTTTTGCAACGTGGAGTCACGCATGCCAGCACCAACTATATGACGCCCTACACCATCACTTATACCTTCCGCCACGCCGGTCGGGGGGTGTAATGTCTGTTCTGTAAAAGGCTTTAGCCTTGGGCGGCAAGCTCCTTCGGGGGCTGCGGCGTGAGGCGAGCGTAGCGATGCCGAACGCCGCAGCCCCCGAAGTGGGGGCGC
>JAIXPK010000558.1 GCA_027486335.1 Verrucomicrobiaceae bacterium
CGCGAGGTCACCCCAGGCCGTGAATACATCATCACCCTGACACCTCAATCCACCGCCGAACCCATGCTCGGCATGCTCCGCGTCGAAACCGACGCCCCATGGGAACGCTACCGCAAGAAACTCCTCTTCTTCAACGTCGCCCGCCCGCAACCCGCCGCTCCCGCAACCCCTCCATGATCCCCCGCGCCGCCGCTCAGGCCGCCCTCCTCCTCGCCCTCGCCGCCGCCGCCGCAGGCCTCACCTACCGGTTCCACCCAGACCGCCCAGCCCTCTACCTCACCGCAGAATCCGCCGACCCCGACGAAATCTCCGTCGCCGACGCCCTCGCCCTCGAAAAATCCCGCGGCGTCATCTGGGTCGACGCACGCTCCAACTCCCAGTTCGCCCTCGCCCACATCCCGGGAGCCATCCGACTCACCGACCAGGAATGGTCGGACCTCATGTTCCCTTTCATCAAAATCCTCGACGCCGACGACGCCAGACGCCCGCTCGTCATCTACTGCGACGCCCAGAAATGCGCCGCCAGTAAAGCCGTCCGCAACCGCCTCCGCTACGAGGTCCCCATCGGCGACCGCGAGGTCCACGTCCTCCACGGCGGCTGGCCCGCATGGCAGGCCGCCACCGCTTCAAAACAGCACTAACACCTCAAAGTCTTGCGCTTCGGCGCAGCCTTCCCGTCCCGCCGGCTCCGCGCAATGTAATCCTCCGCATCCGGAACCTTGCACGCAGTCCGCCCCATATCCACCTTCACCTTGCCAATCGCCCGCGCCACCCCCAGCGCATGCGACGCCGCAGGCTCGCAATACGCCCCGCACGCAATCACATACCCGTTCATCGCATAACGCACCCGGTCCGGCGCCTTCGGCAGCGCCCGCACCGCCCGGTCCAGCAATTCCTTCAGCCGCTCCACCGGCAACGCATCATCCGGCACCGTCGAAACCAATGCCGCTAGGGTCGACCACCCGCTCGTCGCCACCATCGCATCCGCAGACGCAATCCACCGCTCCGCACACGCCATCCCCTCAGGGTGCTCCGCCGCCACACTCGGCACCGTCGTCCCCGCATGCAGATGCCACTTCGCTCCCGCCGCCCACGCATCCAGTTCCTCCACCGTCATCTTCGCACCGTCTGCAATCAGTCCTGCTAGATACATCGCATCCGAATGCCCGGTCGCATAAAGCTCCATCGCCAGCTCCTGCTTCCCCTTCAATTGCTTCCGCAATGGCTGCAGATCAGCCACCCGAACCCCCGCAAGGGGCTCCGGCGCACCATGACGCACCAGCGTCTTCTTCGTCTGCTCCGTCCCCAGCGCGGCCAGCCGCGTCATCACCTCCGGCAAGGTCATGCTGTCACCATGGCAAGTGCACTCTCCACCGATGCCCCGTCATGGACCATCGCCATCAGCGCACGCGTGATCCCGCGCGGCGATGGATGCTGAATCACATTCCGGCCATACACAATCCCAGCCGCCCCCTGCGCCAGCAATCCCTCCGTCCGCTCCAGAATCTCCCGGTCACTCACCCGCCCACCTCCACGCACCAGCACCGGAATCCCCGCCGCCGTCTCCACCACCTTGTGATACACACTCACATCATCCGTCGGATCCGCCTTGATGATGTCCGCACCAAGCTCCACCGCCTGTCTCACAAGGTGCATGATCGCCGTCAGATCCCCGTTCACCATGTACCCGCCTGCCTCCGCATTCGGCCGGAAGACCAAGGGCTCAATCATCATCGGCATCCCGTAGTAATCCGCCTGCGGCTTCAATCTCAGAATGTTCTCCACACACTGCTCGTGAACCTCCGGCGCTCCCGGAATCTGAAACAGATTCACACACACACAAGCCGCATCCACCCGCACCGCCTGCAGCATTGTCTCCTCAATCATCAGACTGAATCGGCTGCTCGGCAGTTCCTTCCCATAGATGTTCGCCACGTCCGTCCGGAGCACCAGCGAAGGCTTCTGCCGCCCCCGGATCTCTTGGAGGTGCCGCGCCTGCCCAAGCGTCAGCTGAATCGCATCAGGCGCTGCATCCACCAGCACCGCCAGCACCTTGCGCATGTCCTCAATCCCCTGCAGAAACCCAGGCTGATTGAAAAATCCATGGTCAACCGCCACGTCGAAACAGCGGCCGGACTTCCCGTTGAAGAGTCGATTGAGTCGATACGATTTCATATAACAAATTTGTTTCCGCCATTCCTCACTTCACGCCCATCAGGTGCTTCAGCACGTAAAGCTCCAGCGCCTCATAATCCCGCGCCTCCCGATACTGCCCCACCAGCCCGTTGTCCAGCGTCCGCACCTTTTCCACAAGATGGAGAAACAGCTCTCGGCTGTTCTTCAGATGCTCCGTCACCGGCAACCCGCGCTGCGTCCGCATCGCCTTCACATCCAATCCCACAAATTCCCCGCGGCTCCCGTAACCAGCCTCCTCCAGCACCCGCACCTGGTTGAACGCCCCACGCAGGTTCGCCCCACCGAAATTCTTGTCCTGATCATACTTCAACCCGTTCTGATCATTCAAATGCACGCTAGCCAGTTTGTCGTGCGCCAGCGCAAACGCCATCTCGTCACTCGCATCCAACCCCGCCAGCATCGCGTGCGCACTCTCAATCAACCCCTTCACCCGCCGGTGATCACTCGATGCATACGACAACGCCAAAGCATGCCCGATCGTCGGCACATACGCCTGATCCGTCGGCTCGTTCGGCTTCGGCTC
>JAIXPK010000345.1 GCA_027486335.1 Verrucomicrobiaceae bacterium
CGCCTCCTCCTCAGCAACTCCGTCGCCCTCCACGCCCTCTTCGGCATCCTCGCCGGCCTCGCATGGCTCGCCAAAACCTCCAGCGAAATCATCGTCCTCGCATGGTTCTGCGCCGCCTCGTGGCGCTGGCTCGGCGCCGTCTGCCGCCGCCACCAGGACGCCGCCCCCGAAGGCCGCTGGTCCCCACGCAACCACTTCCTCGGCCTCGTCGCCTTCGCCATCGGCTGGATCGCCGTCTGCGGCCCCCGCTACAACTTCGCAGAAGACCGCTTCGGCAGCCCCACCCACACATGGCCCGGCCTCTGGATGTGGATGGATGACTTCGAATCCGGCGCCGCCTACATGCGCAACCACCCCGACAAAGCCGCCCTCGAAGCCGTCCCCCCCGCCGATCGCCCCTCCCTCGCCAACTACGCCCGCACCCACTCCAAAGACCAGATCTGGCAGCGCCTCACCGACGGTTATTGGGAAAAATGGTCGAGATTCCTCGCCCCTCGCTCCTCAAAACCCAAACGGAACACCGAATTCAAAGGCTGGAAACACCTCCTCCCCTCCCGCGGCCTCTACCTCGGAGCCTGCCTCGGCATCACCCTCACCGCCGCCGCCTTCCTCAGAATCCGACGCTGCCCCGCCGACCTCGAATGCCTCCGCCTCCCCTGCGGCGCAGGTGCCGCCGCCATGTTCATCCTCGCCGCCTGCCTCGGCTCAGGCATCGCCTACGGCTGGTATACCCCCATCGGCCGCGGCGACCGCTTCATGCTCTCCCTCTACCTCCCCCTCGTCTTCTCCTTCATCTGGGCCGCGGAAAGCATCATGACCCGCATCAGAATGGGCAACGGCCCCCGCTGGATGGAATGGTCCTACCAATCCCTCCTCTGGTCCCTCAACGCCGCCATCCTCTGGCGTCTCATCGAAGTCCTCCGCCTCCCCGTCTTCGACCCCGCCACCCAATAACACCCCCCCGCACCAACGCCGTCCCGCCCTTGTCTCAACCCAAGCCTCCACCTCTGCCACCCCACCGTAGCAAGGGCGTCCCGCCCTTGTCTCCGCACCAGCCCACCCCTTCCGGCCCAACGGGCCCCAAGAACCAAGCCCAGGGACGAAGCAAAGCGAAGGCCCTGGGATACCGCGATTATGAATCCATGCGTCCCAACGGGGCGCGAGAACACATGGACGACGCAAAGCCATGGCCTCCCCTTGATCTCCCCAAAAACAATCCCCCAACCCTAACAGGGTTGCGTCCCTGACCAAATCACCCGCCCCCCGGCCATTCACCACCCCACGCACCCAGCCGCATCCGCAACAAAATCGGCACATCAACCCCGACGACAGTCCGCCTCCTCTCTGCCATTCTGTCGCCGCTGTCGGTCCGCAAAGCCGAGCAGCACGGGATCCTCTGACACGCAAACAGAGGGTGCTGCGCAAAACAAAAAGGGGAGAAGGGCGGTGCCGTAAGGTGCCGCCCTTCGATTTTGTAAATCCCTCGCTCACCCCCGGCGCACCACCAGCCTCAGTGCCCCGCACCCAGCTCCACCGGCCGATACCCGCCACGCGCCCGGAAATACCCCCACAGCCCCAGATAACACACCAGCATGAACGCCGGCAGCGCCGCCTGCCGGATGAAACTCCCCTTCCGGTGCACCGCACGGATCTCCTCCACCTTCGCCGCCTCCGCCTTCGGCAGCTCCGCCACCTTCGCCCCATCCAATGACGGCGCTTCCCCCAGAAACGTCGGCGACGGCTTCCCAGCCACCCGCTCGTAAATCCCCGCCGCCTTCAAATCCCCAGCCACCTTCACATCCTGAAAATACCCCATCGCCACACTCCCCAGAATCCCCATCCCCAGCACCCCAACCGCTGACACCCCGTTCAGCGTCAGCGCCCCGCCCTTCGGAAACTGCTCAGCCACCATCCCCAGTGTCGTCGACCACAGAAACGTCTTCCCAACCGCATACAGCGTCACCGCCAGCAGCACCGCCACCCCGCCACTCACCGTCCCCAGCACCAGCAACCCGATCACCGCCACCGCCGCACTCACCACCAGCAGTCCCACCGGCGAAAACCGATGCACAATCGGCCCCGCAAACGCCCGCAGCACCGTCATCAGCAGCGCACTCCACGCCAGCGCCAACCCCGCATTCACCCCCAATTCAGGCTTCAGCAGATCCGGCAGCCACGTGTCCGTCCCCAGCTCCGTCGTCGCCAGAAACGGCATCGTCAGCAGTACTAGCAAAAACAACGGATTCCCCACCGACCCGGTATAAATCCCCAGCGCCACCCCGATCACCGCCCCGATCCCCGCACACGCCCACAACCCTAACCCCAGATTGAACATCTGCGACAACCCCATCACCACCAGCCACCCCGTAATCAGAAAACCAATCCCACCCACCTCACGCAGCATCTCCCGGTACGACACCCCAGCCGCCACCCGCTCCTGCACCGGAAACTTCCGTGGAAGAATCAGCAGCGTGTACACCAGCACCGGCACAAAACACATCCCGAACCGCACCGTCCAGTCCAACCCGCCGAACAGTTTGTTGAACACCACCCCTAGCACAATCCCCGCAGGCCACCCCGCATGCAGAATGTTCAGCCACTTCGCCTTGTCCTTCCGGAACACCGTCGCCACCACCGGATTGATGAACGCCTCCAC
>JAIXPK010000360.1 GCA_027486335.1 Verrucomicrobiaceae bacterium
ACAACTGCACTTCATTCTCCGGCCAGTGCGACTCATGAACCCGCCGGGATTCCTGAATCAGCTCGAAAAACGGCAGGTGATAAAGTCGGTGAAGTTCTTGGTATTCCATGATCAGAATGAGCGTCGGGAACTGAAAAAATTCTACTGACCCCACCGGCCGTTCACCGCCGGAAGAGACACGTTGTCGGCAATTGCACTATAATCCGTCTTGCCCACCGCACCAATCATCGGATGCCCCGTCCGACGCTTGAAAATCTGACTCATGTACTCCGCCGTATGGCACCCCCAGCTCTGAATGTGCGCATTCCGTGTGAATATCCCCCCGCGCAATCCCTTCAGATCGCTCGCATGCAGATAACACGTGCTCACCCCAAGAATGTCACTGCTGTAATCAAACAGAAACGCATATTTGTTCGAGTGACCGAAGTACTCAAGGTGCGCAATCGGCCGACCCTTCCGGTTGTTCAGGTAATTGATCAGCTGCGGGGTCGTGCTGAACCAGAAAATCTTCGCATCCACCGTCGCCGCACGGGTCTGAATCTCCGCCATGTTGCATTGATAGGGCGGCTGCCTCACAGCATCCTCACGATCCCGACTCGTATAAGCCGGCCGGTAAATCGCCCACGTCAGCTGCGCCTGCGGCTGCGTCCGCCTCATCCCCTGCATCCGGATGTGCGCCGCCTTGATGAAATTCCCCGCGTACCGGTCATGCTGATCCGCCGGCACCCGGTACTCCTCCCACGCCCTCAGCGCCGGCCCACCGCTGATCACGATGAGCTCCGCTCGCGACTCCGCCTGCTGCGCACTCACGCCGCCTGCCAGAATCACCAGAACCAGAAATAAAAATCCAAACACTTTCATGGGAGAACCCCAAGTCTGCCCTCGCACCACCAACACGGCAACCCGGTTTGCACACGAAAATCCAAGGCCCTCAACCGTCCCCTCACGCACCTCCCTCAAGCCACCACCCCCGCCACCGGAACCCCCTTCCCGTCAATCGTCGCGTAAAACGGCCGCTGCTCAATGTCGTACGCCGTCTTCGGACTGATCCCCATCGCCGTGAAGATCGTCGCATGCAGATCCGGAATCGTCACCGGATCCTTCACCGCCACCAGCGGCCGCTCCGGTGCCGTCTCCCCATACACAAACCCTTTCTTCATCCCCCCGCCAAACATCACCACACTCGTCCCACCAGTGAAATGCCGGTGCAGGCCGTAATGCTTCGGCGATTCCAATCGGTCGCCCGCCACCGTCGCCTGATCCGTCGCTGCCGATCCCGGCACGCCTTCAATCATCGCATCCCGGCTGAACTCGGACGCCAGCACCACCAGTGTCCGATCCAGCAATCCCCTCTCCTCCAGATCCCGGATCAATTGCGCAATCGGCGCGTCAATCTCACGATGCATCCGCTCCAGCGTGCTGTGCCCGTCCGCATGGGTGTCCCAGTGCAGAAACGGCACGTACTCCGTCGTCACTTCCACAAACCGCGCCCCGTTCTCCACCAACCGCCGCGCCAGCAGGCATCCCTGACCAAAATTGCTCTCCCCGTACGCCGCCACTTTCTCCCGCGGCTCCAGCGCCAGATCAAACGCCGCCCGTTCCTTCGACATCAGCAACCGATGCGCGTTCTCCATCGACCGCAGCATGCTCTCCTGCTGAAAATCACTCAGATACTCCCGCTGCGGACTCCGGTCGATCAGCCGCTTGTACATCGCATGCCGGTTCTCAAACCGCCCCGCCGTCATCCCACCCGGCGGCCGCACCGCATTCGCCGCCTCCCCAGGAAACGGCAGATTCATCGGCCCGTACTCCGCCCCGAAAAATCCTCCCTGCGTGAACGCCTTCAATTCCTCGCTCTCCCCATGCCCTTCCAATCGCTGCCCGATGTTGATGAATGCAGGCATCACCGGATTCCTCGGCCCCAGCACTTTCGACATCCACGCCCCGATGTGCGGTGCCGCCACCGTCTGCGGCGGCACATACCCCGTATGCCAGTGATACTGATGCCGCGAATGCAGGATGCTCCCCAGATCAGGCTGCACCGCCGACCGAATCAGCGTCGCCCGGTCCATCACCGACGCAATCTGCTCCAGTCCCTGACAAATCTGAATGTTGTCCACCGCCGTCCGGATCGCCGGAAACGTGCTCAGAATCTTCGACATCGACACGCCCTTCTCAAACGGCTGATACCGCTTCGGATCAAACGTGTCAGGCGCCGCCATCCCCCCGCCCATCCACAGCACAATGCACGCATCCGCCTTCGGCGCAGGATGCTTCACCGGCTCAACCCCGTGCGCCCGCGGCGTCGGAGCCGCCCACGCAGCCAGCGATGCCGCCGCAAGTTTGCGCAGAAAATCTCGGCGGCTGTCTTCAGGATCCAGTGGCAAAGGAGCATTCATGGCAGTCAGGGTTTTCGTTGAAATCAGCGGACCAGTTGAAACTCAGGCAGCATGCAAACCGCCCACAGCAGATCTGCAAGCGACGACGCCGTCGGCGACCCTCCCAGCAACTCCCCCGCCACCGCCCGCTCTTCCTCCGTCGGCTTCCGGCTCAGCGCAGCCGCATAAAGCCAATCACTCAGCTCAGCCGCGGTCCACGCCCGCTTCGCCAGAATCTGCGTCGCCCCGCGCTCCAGCAATCCCGTCAGGATCGCCCCGTTGTTCAAATCCATCGCCTCCAGCGTCGTCAGCTCCGCAGGCCGCGTCGACACAATCTGCTCCCGATTCGGCCGCCCCAGCGCCCGCATCAGCAGGTCGCTCTTCATCAGCGACGCCCGCACCACCGGCCCGCCTCCCCCACCGGCCAGAATCTCCGCTAGAGCCCCGTTCACCGCCGCCCACGTCCCCTGCCGCGCATGCGCCACCGCCGGCATCCACTTCGATGGTGCCTTCGCCCACCGGCCATCCTTGTCAGGCAAATCCGCCGTCCATTCCCATCCGCGCCCGCTCCGCACCACCCCCGACTCTCCCTTCGCCGACGTCAGCCGCGCCTCAAACCAGAACCCCGCAGGATTCGGCCCACTCCCACCATTCGTCGCCACCGCCACAATCTCATTCTCCCCAGCCTTCAACGGCAACTCCGCCAATCCCACCGGCTGCTCCCAGTTCCCGCTCTCCGCCACCTTCTTCCCATTAACAAACAGCACAAACCCATTGTCGCACGTCACCGCAGCCACCGCCTTCTCCGGCACCGCCGCCAGCTTGAACCGATGCCTCAACGCAATCGTCTGCCCAGGCGCATGCGGTTCCTTCACGCCGTCGCTCGACCACACCCACGCCGCCCCGGCACCCGCTCCACGTCCCCCACCCGCCGCGCGCGGCGCAACATTCGCATCCGCCTTCGCCGGCGCCGTTCCCGTCAGCCGCCACACCGCATCCACAAACTGCTCAGCAGTCATCCGCCGCGCCCGCGGCCCGCGCCATTCCGGCGTCCCCTCCCCAGCCAGCGCCGCCGCTCGCGATTGATAGGCCTGCGACGTGCAGATCAGCCGGATCAGCTTCTGTAAATCATAACCAGTCGCCGCAAACTCCGACGCCAGCCAGTCCAGCAACCCAGCATGCCACGGCGGACTCTGCATCGCATCGACCGGATGCACAATCCCAGCCCCCGTCAGCCGATGCCACATCCGGTTAACAATCGTCCGCGTGAACCGCCCGTTCTCAGGATGCGTCATCAATCCCGCCAGTTGCTTCAACCGCTCGTCCCGCGGCAGCTTCGCATCCACCTGACCAATCTCCGGAAACAACCACGCCGCCACCGCCTGCTTCCCCGTCGGCACATCACAACGATGCAGCTCCAGCGGCTGATCCGCATAAATCGCCGCCAATCCATACGCATCACTCAGCTTCCATCGGTCAATGAAGCTGTCGTGACACGACGCACACTTCAGATTAATCCCCAGAAACACCTGACCCACACTCTGCGCAAACTGCACCGGCACAACCTGCCCCGCACTAACCGCTCCCCGCCACTTGATCCCCCGCGAGAACCCTTCGCTCTCCGCCGTCGGCGCGATCAGCTCCCGCGCAAACACGTCGTATGGCTTGTTCCCCAGCAATGCCGCATACAGCCACCCCGTGATCTGACTCCTCCCGCCGTCAATATAACCAGTTCCCGCATAGTCATTCCTCAGCAGGTCGTTCCAGAACGAGATCCAATGCCCCGCGTACGCCTCGCGGTCCGCTAGCAACCCGTCAATCACCCGGCTCCGCTTGTCAGGCGCACCATCCGCCAGAAACGCCGCTAGCGCTTCCGGCGTCGGCAGCAGTCCCGTAATGTCCAGCGTCACACGCCGCAGAAATTCCCCGTCCCCCAGCGGCTCCGGCCGCGCCACCCGCTTCTCCGCCATCCACGCGTCCAGCAACCGATCCACCGGATGCTCCCGCCCATCCACCACAGGCGGCAATTCCGGACGATTCGGCCTCAACGGCGGCTCCCACGCCGCCGCCTGAAACGCAAACCCTTCCTCCCACGGCAACCCCGCATCCACCCACCGCGTCAGTACCGCAATCTCCTCCGCACTCAAACCATCCCCCTTCGGCGGCATCCGCTCATCCTTATCACTCGCCCCGATCACCTCCACCAGTCGGCTCCCATGACTCTCAAACGCCTTCGCCACCGGCCCGTTCTCACTCCCCGCCATGAACTCCTCACGCGTGTTCATCGAAAACCCGCCCTTCTTCTTCGCCCCGGAATGACACTCCACACAGTGCTTCTTCAGGATCGGTACAACCTCGTGCGCAAAATCAGCCGCCGGCGGCGCAGCCACCACCGGCACGGCAAATAAGAAGAGTCCTGTCAGGGTCCGCATGATGCCGCCCTTATCGCGCCACACCTCCCCCATCGCCAGCGGAAAACACCACCCCAGTCCCGTCGCCTCGCCATCAACGCTTCCGCGCCCGCGCAAATCGCTCCCGCCGCGCCGCCGCCGCATCCACCGCCTCCACAGCACTCGCTTCCCCCGTCCCCAGTCCCGGCACCTCCCGCGTCTCCTCAACCACCACAGCCGCAGCCGCTGGCACCGCCGGAACCGCCTTCACCGCCACTTTCCCCGCCACCTTCACCGGACCCACACGCCGCACTCCCTTCACACGCCCACGCCCACCCAGCACCGGCAACCGCCACCCCGTCCGCGTCATCAGCACCTCCAGCAGTATCATCGCCAGCAACCCCGGCAATACCCACCGCCGCAAATCCGTCCACTCGCGCACCGGCGGACTCAACCACGCCGTCGACAAATCCACCAACTCCCGCCCGCCACTCCGCACCGCCACCTCCCGCAACTCCGCAATCCTCCCGGGATCAAACTGCCACTCCGTCCCCGTCCCCACCGACGCCGGCCCAAACGGCAGCGTGAACTTCCCAGCCTGCACCGCCCCGCGCACCAGTTCCCCTTCCTCCAGCTCCGCCGTCGCCTGCCACGACCCCGGTGCCATCCGCTCCCAGATCAACTCCCGCCGCCGCTCGGCCCGACTCCCGCTCGCCACCAGCAACCGCGGCGGATCAGTCCCGAACGACGTCTCCCACGACCCGTCATGCAGCAGTTCCACCGCCAGCGTCGTCCCCGTCGCCGACCACCGCAACCCCACCCCCGGCGGCACTTCATCCCCCGCCAGCCACCTCGCTAGGGTCTGCAGAAAATCCCCGTACCCGCTCCACCCGCGCACCGTCGCAGAAACCTCTCCGCCTAACGGAAAACTCACAGCCGCACTCCGCCCCGCCCCGCGCCGCCCCCACGCCACCAGCGGAGCCGCATACTCATCCTTCGAAACCAGCGCCTGCCCCGCCCATTCCCGCCGATACGACAGATTATAACCATCCACCCGACCCGGCCACTCGATCGCCTTCCCCGCCACCTCCTGCCACTGCCCCGTCGCCGCCGTCGCCAACGGCTCATCAATGAACAGACTCCGCGCCACCGCCACCGCCTCCGCCGTAAACACCGCAGGCACTT
The DNA here is from genome assembly GCA_027486335.1 of Verrucomicrobiaceae bacterium. Taxonomy (GTDB): domain Bacteria; phylum Verrucomicrobiota; class Verrucomicrobiia; order Verrucomicrobiales; family V1-33; genus V1-33. Next base: position 5,954 of record JAIXPK010000360.1, read on the forward strand.
CCTCCGCACGGTCCGTGAAAAAAATACGTCCTTTCCCGCGCGCCGCCACATCCTTCAGAAACCCCGCATCGCTGTCCCCCTCGGTTCCTAGCGCAATCACACTCGTCGTCGCACCCGCCGCCGTCACCTCCGCCAGCAGCTTGATGTAATCCCCCGGCTCCTCCGCATCCGCCGCATCCGCAAACAAGATGATATGCCGCGTCCCCGCTCCAACCCCCTTCAGCGTCGACCATCCTTCCTTCAGCCCCTCATACACATAAATCCCTCCCCCCGAACTCTCCACCCGACGCGCCGCACTGGTCATCTTCTTCCGGTTGTCCCGGTCCCCGACCTTCTGAAACGGCACCGCCGTGTGCGCCGAACTGTCCACCGCCAGCACCCCAGCCGAATCCTGCATCCCTAGCATCTCAATCGCCCGCACCGCTCCCTCGTTCGCCAGATCCATCTTCGTCCCGCCTCCCGCCGCCGCCGCCATGCTCCCCGACCGGTCCAGCACAATGCTCAACGCGGTCTGCACTTTCCGCTGATCCTCCTTCAGCTCCATCGACACCGGCAGCAGTGGATCCACCGCCGACTGAAACCACCCGCCCGCTCCGAAACTCCGCCGCCCTCCCGCCATCAGCAACCCTCCACCCTGCACTTCCACGTAAAACGGCAGCGCCGCGATGAAATCCGCCGGCAGATCCCACGCCGGCACGTTATTCAAAACCACCGCCTTGCACCCCGTCAGCATCCCCGGCCGCAATGTGTTCAATTGCGTCACGGTCTCCACACTGAACTGCCGCCCGAACGCCGCCGCTGCCGGATCATCCGTGTAATTCGTAATCAAAAGCAGTCTCGGCCCGCCCGACACCTCAATCCAGCTCTCCCCGCGGTTGTTCCCCGGCCACGGATCCCCCGGAACATCCAGCCGCACTTCATAACGATACGCCCCGCCCGCCCCAATCCGGTCCGTAAACCGCTGCACCGCCTTCCCTTTCACAATCGTCACTTCGCTAGTCTCCAGCACCTGCCCGTCCCGCAGCACCGTCAGCGGCACCACTCCATCCCGCGGCCCCATCACCTCCGTCTCTATCAGAAACGGCTCGCCCGCCCGCACCCGCGGCGGCAGCGACAACCGTCTCACCCGGAAATCATCCCCGTCCCGCCCCGGCAGCAATCGAACATCCAAAGGCACCCGCTCCGCCTGCAATCGCTCCGCCAACCCGGCCAGCGGCTCCGTACTGTACCCGTCCGTAAACACCAGCACCCGCGACGCCTTGTCAGGATCACGCATCGCTAGCGTATTCTGCACCGCCAGCGCCGTCCGACTCAGTTTCCGCCCGCCCGTGTACGGCCCCCCGGCATTCAATTCCTGCGGCACCACGTCCGCCGCATAATCCACCCACCGCACCCGATCATCCCGGTGCCGCCGCCCGCGCTCCAGCAACTGCTTCCATTCCGGCAGCGCCGCGTCCGCATCCCCACCAGTGCTCTCCGAACGATCCACCAGCACCCACAAATCCATCCCGTGCTTCATCAATCGCGCCCGCGGCTGCGCCAGCAGCACCACCGCCACCACCGCCACCAGCGCCCGCAAAGGCCGCCTCAATCCCAGCGCAGGCCACAACCATGCCCCCAGCCCCAGCACCGGCAGCAGCAGCAACCACTCAGGTGTCACCAGTTCCATCATCAGGGCTTCTCAGGTTCCTCCATCACGGCCCCAGTCTCCACCGCCGCTCCCCCAGCCGCAAGCCCGGCCTTCTCCTTCAACACCGCAATCCTCACATCCAGCTCCCGGATCCGCCGCCGCGTCGACTCCAGCATCTCCCCAACCGCCGCCCGCAACTCCGCCGTCTCCTCCTCCGTCAGCCCCTCCGGTATCGTGAACGCCTCATCCCCCGGCCGCCGATAATACTCCAGCGCCGTCTCCAGATCCACCGTCCGCAACTCGTCACTCTGCATCGCCGCCGCGATCCTCTCTTTCAGCGTCACCCGCCCTTCCCCAGGCAGCACCATCGGCGTCGCCGCCCGCTCAATCCGACGCTCCAGCAGCCGCACCAGAATCTCCCGCTCAACCGTGAAATACCCGCGCTCCAGAAAATGAAACAGGCTGCACAGCCGCTCGTGATCCAAGGTCTCCGGATCCAGCTCCAGAAATCCGTCAAAATGATTCTCCACATGCACGCGCTGCCGCTCCGCCAGCTCGCTCTGCAGCGCCGTCACCTGCTCCCTCACTCCCTGCCACGCCGCCACCCACGCCACCACCTCCGGCTGTGGATGCGCCGCCCGCCGAGGCTCAGGCAGCACCGGCACATACCGCCCCGCCGCTGGCTTCTCCTCAACCGGTCGGCACGACACCACCATCCCTAGCACCACAACCGCCGCCAGCCCATGCACTCCATTCTTCGTCCTCATTCCCGCGCCCTCAGATCATAACACAACAACCGCGACGGCTTGCCTGTCTGACGGTCAGGTTCATTCTGACTCACATACAGCAGCCCACGACTCAACGCCGGCAGGGTCCAGCTCTGCGTCGCCACAAACAACTGCGCGCTCGATTCCACCTTCGCCCCCTCCGGCTTCAGATCCAGCCAGCACAAGGTCCCCCATTCCCCAAGACACAGAAAACTCCCGTCCACCCGCAGCAGGCTCCCCCGGAACAATCCCACCGGAATCTCCTCCCCAGTCGGATACTTCATCGGAAAATCAAAACGCCGCGCCCACTTCCGCGCCCCATCACTAGCCGCATGACACACCAGCTCGCACTGCCGGTCCTTCTCCCCGCTGAACCCGTACAGGTGCCCCTCATGGAACACCGGGGTCGTCCAGTGCGCCCCGAAATCCTCAGCCTTCCACACCGCCGCAAACTTCATGTCAGGCCCTGCTTCTAGCATCACCCCGCCATTGCACGGGCTGTCCCGATCCACATACGCCTGCGTGATGAACACCCGCCCGGGCCCGCAAACCACCGGACTCGCCGCATTCACACTCGGATACCGCCGCGCCCGCCAGAAAAACGGTTCGTCCGTCACCCCCGTCGCCGGATCAATGCTCAGCAACCCTCCCGTCGACGGCTCACTCTTCCCTCCCGCAAACACCAGCACGCGCTTCTTCCCACGCACCTCCCACGGAATCGGCGACGCATAACTCTGCCCCCACTCGTGCTTCGTCGTCCACTTCAACGCCCCACTCCCCAGATCAAACGCCGCCACACACCGCTCCCCACCCCCACCCAGATTCACCACCACCAACCCATCCACCACCAGCGGCGTCGCCCCCGACCCGAAAAAATACTTAGGCACTTCATACTCCTTCTCGCAGTCGTGCTCCCATAGCAACTTCCCCGTCTCCAGCTCCCGACACACCAGTCGACTCGCCACCCCGAACGTCACCACTTTCCCCCCACTCACCACCGGAGCCGCCCGCGGCCCGCTCCCGTACCCGAAATCATCCCGGTAATCCACTTCGTAACTCTCCCGCCACCACCGCTTCCCCGTCGCCGCCTCCAGACAATCCAGCGTCTCCTTCCCTCCCGTGTTGTGAAACAACAGCAGCCGCTCCCCGACAATCGCCGGACTCGCATAACTCTCCCCCTTCTCACATTCCCACACCAGCGGCGGCCCGCCCGCCGGCAGCGCATGGTTCAACTTCGTCTCCGCAGACACCGGCCGGTCCTCCAACCCCAGAAACCGCGGCCAGTCACCAGCCCGCGCTCCCGCCGCCAAGGGCCCGGCCGCCTTGTGAAAAGTCAGGCCTTCCCACGACGCAGGCTCAGCAGCAACCGCCGCCGCACTCAGAAAAACTGTCAGGATCATTCTCGCATGCACGCGCCATCATCCCCCGCCACTCCCCGCGCGCAATCGCTCACACACCCGCACCCCCGCACGTCTCCTCAATCGCCAATCCCAGCGCCCGCACCGCCAGCTCCACCTCCCCCGCCGTGCAGCACAACGGCAGCATCACCACCAAGGTGTCCCGCACCGGCCGGGTCAGCAATCCATGCTTCCGCGCCGCCACACACGCCCGCATCCCCATCTGCTCCCGCCAATCCCATCGCTCCCCCGTCTCAGCATCCCGCACCACATCAATCCCCGCAATGAACCCGCACTGCCGCACGTCCCCCACATGCTTCCTCTGCTCATCCCGCAACCGCCCCAGCTCCCGCCCCAGCACCTCCATCAGCGGTCCCAGTCGCTCCATCGTCCGCTCCCGCCGGAATACCTCCAGCGACGCCAGCGCCGCCGCACACCCTAGCGCATGCCCGCTGTAACTGTGCCCGTAAAAAAAGGTCTTCATCTCCTCCACACGCCCCAGAAACGCCGCAAACACCCGCTCCGTCGTCATCGTCGCCGCCAGCGGCATGAACCCTCCCGTCAATCCCTTCGCCACCGCCACCATGTCCGGCACCACGCCCTCATGCTCGCACGCAAACAGCTTCCCCGTCCTCCCGAACCCGGTCATCACTTCATCCACAATCAGCAGCACGCCCCGCGCCGTACACCATTCCCGCAGCCGCCGCAGCATCCCGCATGGCCACAGCCTCATCCCCGCCGCACCCATGATCAGTGGCTCAATCACCACCCCCGCAAGAGTCGCCACCACTTCCTTTGGCAACGCCTCCAAGTCCTCCATCGATCCCACCCGGCACGCCTCCATCACATGCCCGCGAAACCGCTCATGATAGGCCGGAATCCCCCCCAGCGACGCCGCACCCATCGTGTCCCCGTGATACGCCATCTCAAACGCCGCAAACCGCCGCCGCTC
>JAIXPK010000210.1 GCA_027486335.1 Verrucomicrobiaceae bacterium
CCGCCACCCCACCGTAGCAAGGCCGTCCCGGCCTTGTCTCAACCTCCGCACCCCCACCGTAGCAAGGCCGTCCCGGCCTTGTCTCAACCTCCGCCCCCCCGCCAGCAGGAACAGCTCGACCGCGCCCTCATCGCCCTCCCCCTCCCCTCCGGCGGGGTCTTCCTCTCATGGCGCTCGCTCCGCTCCGACCCTCCCGCCACCACCTTCCACATATGGCGCGCCTCCCCTAACACTCCACCCGCACGCCTCACCCCATCCCCGCTCTCCGGCCCCACGTCCTTCACCGACCCCGCCCCGCCCGCAGACGCCTCCTACTCCATCCAATCCATCCTCCCAGATTCCCCGGCCTCCCCTCCCTCACCCCCAGTCCGGCCCCTCAAAGAACCATTCCTCCGCATCCCCGTCGACCCTCCCAAAGGCTACACCCCTAACGACGCCGCCCCCGGCGACCTCGACGGCGACGGCGCCTTCGATCTCGTCATCCACCACACCGGCCGCTCTCTCGACAACTCCAAACCCGGCCTCACCGACCCGCCAGTCTTCGAAGCCCGCTCGCTCTCCGGCCGCAAATTCTGGTCCATCCACCTCGGCCCCAATCTCCGCGAAGGTGCCCACTACAACCCGTTCCTCGTCTTCGACTTCGACGGCGACGGCCGCGCCGAATTCGTCACCCGCACCGCCGACGGCTCCATCGACGGCACCGGCAAACCCATCGGCAATCCCTCCCGCGACTGGCGCTCCCTCACCAAAGGCCCCACCTACGGCAGAATCCTCGACGGCCCGGAATACCTAACCGTCTTCGACGGGCTCACCGGCGCCGCCCTCGCCTCCGCCCCCTTCTCCCCTCCACGCGGCAAGGTCTCCGACTGGGGCGACTCGTACGGCAATCGCTCGGACCGCTTCCTCGCCACCGTCGCCTTCCTCGACGGCTCCCGTCCCAGCATCGTCATGACCCGCGGCTACTATCAGAAAACCACGCTCGCCGCATGGGACTGGCGCAATGGCTCACTCTCCCTCCGCTGGCTCTTCGATTCCTCCAACCCCCAGCACCTCGACTACTCCGGCCAGGGCAACCACAACCTCGCCGTCGCCGACGTCGACCACGACTCCCGCGACGAAATCATCTACGGATCCATGGCCATCGACGACCACGGCGCCCCCCTCTGGAACTCAAAACTCGGCCACGGCGACGCCCTCCACCTCGCCGATCTCATCCCCTCACGCCCAGGCCTCGAACTCTTCGGGGTCCACGAAAAGGTCCGCCACCCCCACGGCATCGCCTGCCTCGACGCCGCCTCCGGCTCCATCCTCTGGAGCCGCCCCGCCTTCGACACCGGCCGCGGGCTCGCCTGCGACATCGACCCCCGCCACGACGGCTCGGAATGCTGGGCCTCCGGCTTCCCCTCGCTCTTCTCTTCCTCCGGCCAACCCATCGGCCCCCGCCCACGCTCCTGCAACATGGCCGTCTGGTGGGACGGCGATCTCCTCCGCGAACTCCTCGACAGCACGTCCATCTCCAAATGGAACTGGGAATCCCATCGCGAATCCTCACTCCTCGCCGCCCACCTCCACGGAGCCGCATCTAACAACTCATCCAAAGCCACGCCCTGTCTCTCCGCCGACCTCCTCGGCGACTGGCGCGAGGAAGTCATCTGGCGCTCCCGCTCCTCTCCGGAACTCCTCCTCTTCTCCTCCTCCATCCCCACCCCTCACCGCATCCCCTCCCTCATGCAGGACCACGTCTACCGCATGGGTACCGCATGGCAGAACGCCGGCTACAACCAGCCACCTCACACTTCCTCCCCACTCTCTCCCTCCTCCCCACGTTGATGCATCTTTTTTGCATCACGGCCTTGCGCTCGACCCATTCCTGCGCTCCCGGCATCTATCGCACTCCATTTGCAGTAAATCGCCATGCGCCTCCTCCCTCTGCTCCCCTCCGCCTTCCTCGCCGCCCACTCCCTCGCCGGCACCACAACCCCTTCCCTCCCAGCCCCGCTGGAACACGCCGACCTCCCCATCATGGAACGCCCATGGTTCACCGGCCGTTCCTACAGTCTCGGCGCCCCCCTCAATAACCCGCTCCTCGGCGCTCCCCAATCCGGCGGCCTCGGCCTCGCCAACATCTGGTTCCCTCACCTCCACATCAACCAGGCCTACGGCGGTTCCTCCGCCGCCAACCCCGCAGACCTCGCCACCGGCGCACACGACCCCAACGCGGACGGCTGGACGCTCCAGGGCATCGAGGCCGAAAGCAGCTTCCGCTTCAATCGCTACTTCGAGGGCTTCACCGGCCACCACTTCTACTGGGACCAGGCCTCAGGCTGGAACTACGAACACGACGAATCCTTCCTCAAAATCAAATCCCTACCCGGTGGCTTCGAACTCCGCGGCGGCCAGTTCTTCAACCGCTTCGGCTTCCACAACGCCACCCACCTCCACGGCTGGGACTTCACCGACAGCTTCCTCGTCAATAATCAACTCCTCGGCGATCACAGCGTCACCACCCGCGGCGCAGAAATCACATGGAACCTCCCCATCCCATGGCAAAGCGCTCTCTCCTTCTCCGCTGGCAACGCCGTCGTCGATGACCACAACCACGCCCACGACGACGATCACGACCACGACTCCGCCACCTTCGAATCCCACGGCGCAGCCTTCCAGGACCTCCTCCTCTCCGCCAACTGGACCAATCTCGTCCAAATCAACGATTTCCACCGGCTCCGCTTCGGCGCCTCCGGCGCATGGGGCGATAACCAGTTCAACCGCACCACCCACGTCTACGGCCTCCACGCCGAATACGAATGGCGCGAAAATGGCCTCGAACCCGGCGGCGACTACTTCCGCTGGCGCTCCGAAGCCATGTTCCGCCGCTTCGGTGCCGTCAGCGGCCCACTCCCAGGCGAATCCTCAGACCACGACGATCATGACGATCACGACGACGGTCACGCCAGCCACGACGCCGATCACCACGACGAAGAAGAACACCACGACGACCACGACGCCGATCACGACGATCATTCCGACCACGACGATTCCCCCCAACGCCGCTCCTTCTCCGACTTCGGCATCTACACCTACGCCCTCTACGGCCACCAAACCGGCTTCGCCGGCCCACTCGAACTCGCCCTCCGCGCAGAATACACCGACGGCATCGCCGACGCAGGCCTCGAAAACCGCTTCCGCCTCACTCCCTCCGCCCGCCTCTTCTTCAATAAAGCCGCCACCGTCGCCATCGGCCTCCAATACAACTGGGACCGCTTCAGCAACTCACGCGACGAACACTCACTCTGGACCCAACTCAGCTTCGACTGGGGCGGCCCCGAAGTCCGCTGATCCCCCCACCGTACAAGCCAGCCGCATGCTCCGGACCGTCAAGCCGAAGGCTTGACGGAAATCAGACCACCCACACACGCCCGCCAGCCAAGCCGAAGGCCTGACGGACACCAAACCGCCCCACACAACCAAAAGCTAAGCCTAAGGCTAGACCCAGCTTAGACTCTATGGCTGCCGCCCGTCCCGCAATCACCACACCCATGAAGCCGAAGGCTTAACAGAAATTAGCCGGCGGCGTAAGCCACCGTTCTAACATACTCATTGACCGCCGCCCCGGCAGGGGCGGCAGACCCCTCCGAACACGCCCCCACCAAACCAGCGCGCCAAACGCTCTGGACCCCTGCAAGAATCACCGCTCTCCCTGCGCACGAACTGCGCCTACCCGCCCCCCTTCCCAAAACCCCCACTCAAGCCTCCCACCTCGTCTCTCCCTGCGGTCCCAAAGGGGCCAAATGTGATAGACCGGGGCAACGCCCCGGGTGCCCCCACCAAGAAAATCCCCAGCCCTGAAAGGGCGGAACACCCTCCCTTCCCTCACCGACCCCGCCGGCCCGGCACCGTCCAATCTCACCCCTCCACACTCGCCCCCTCCACAAGCCTCAAACACTGACACCTACTCCATCCCGTCCATCCATCCCATAATCCCCCCGACCACAACGCCACCCCTTCACCAACCCAACCAAGCTCATCAAGACCCGCGCCAAACACAAAGCACATAGATCACCCCCGACTGCTATTGCCGGGCTCGTCCTCGCACCAACCCACGCTCATGTGCTATCAATTTATGTTCGTTCTGTTGGCAAAGTAAGGGCTACTGAAGATTCACAGAGATCACCGCGGTCAAACGTATCAAACGAGAAATCCCCCTCGTAGATCCAAACTGGAAGTCCGGCTTCGCCGGCAGCACTGAAATCGAAAACCAGGCCTTCCTGCAATCTCTCTAAAATACACCCTCCATACGTCACCGAAAACCCGCAAGCAAGAACCCTATTCTCGATCGCCTTCCATAGCATCCCCAGAGCATCCAAACGATCACGAACGAATATCGATGCATGGAACCCGTTATCGTGGCCAAGATAAACAAAGCGATTCTCGAGGCTCTCAAAAAATGGAGACTTTAGAGGACGCCCCTGGCGTTCCAGAAAACAGATTTCCCCAAGCTCATCGTCACCAATTGCAAGCAATCTGCGCTCGTCTCGATAGTCGATCCACCAGAAATCACCACCAAGGTACTGAGGACTATCAATAAGCTTCTCCAGATCGTTGAATCGTCGATCTTCAGGATTGTCGCGGATGCCGTCGAAATTGATCTCGTGAAAAGTGATCGCATCGGGAAACAATGAGCGAAGCACTAAAAGATTAAGGGGCCGTCCGACCAATCGGACAAAATCTGGAAACTCCAGCCCACAGACCGTGAGTAAGCATCCCTCCGAGGATGGGGTCTCTCGAATGAAAAGAAGATCCCTCATTTTATACTTTTTCCTATCGTATAGCTCATCCACGGCGGGCATGGAATCCCCGAAATAAACCGGACCATAGCCCGCCGTTGGATGGAGCGCGTTGTTCACCTTTGTCTTTCTTCCGCGCCCAAACCTGCATGCCAATCTTGATGTCCCCCGATCTGACATCACCCGGAAGAAGAATCGACCATCCCTTGGGTGACGGCGGCGACGACAACTCAATTGATCGAACCTGCGTCAGGAGTGCGATTTCTTCGTAATCGAAAAGTACAATGAAGTCTTCGTGCTTCAAGAGTCCCGCCTTCTCGCGCGGCAATCCCGGCACGATCACAACTCCACGCCCCTCAATCACGAACTTGTCCTCAACGGTAGATACCCGAGTGAATCGTCCAATCTCCTCATTGGTCGGCTTCCGCGGCGACTCGGGCAACCCCCAACGGAGAACATGCTCGGACACAGTTCCGGTAGCAGCATCCCGACAGACATTGGAGATCGTCCAACCATGATAGAGGTGAGCCGCGAGTGACGCTTCGGAGTGTGCTTTCGACAGGCTCATTTCTTCTGGCGAACGTCGAGGTGTAACACCGGATACCGGAAGCGCCACTCCTCAACAAGATTGAAGGTCGTACTCAATGGTGTCATTTCGACTCGGGGCGGGTAGCCGGTTGTCCACCACTCTCTTGTTCGGCACCACCACTTTTCTTAGACTTGAGCTTTCCCCCGACCACGCTTGGGGGGTGTAATGTCTGTTCTGTAAAAGGCTTTAGCCTTGGGCGGCAAGCTCCTTCGGGGGCTGCGGCGTGAGGCGAGCGTAGCGATGCCGAACGCCGCAGCCCCCGAAGTGGGGGCGC
>JAIXPK010000533.1 GCA_027486335.1 Verrucomicrobiaceae bacterium
CAGCCTATGGCCACCGCCGAAGCCCATGATCACCCGCCTGCAGGCGCCCCTTCCCGAGCGAAGGTGCTCCTCCGCGAGCCGCTGGTTCTCAATAACCGCAACTACAGCTGGATCACGAATAAGATCGCCAGTGTCATTGAGGAGCCTCAGCCGCTGCTCTGGTGGATTCTGATTGTTCCCAGTTTCTTCCTGACGCTGATCATGGTCGGGTGCTTCACGTACCTGATTTCGACGGGCGTTGGGGTCTGGGGACCGAATCAGCCGGCGGCGTGGGGATGGGACATTACGAACTTCGTCTTCTGGATCGGGATCGGTCATGCGGGGACGCTGATTTCAGCGATTCTGTACCTGACGCGCCAGAAGTGGCGGACGGCGGTGAACCGGTCTGCGGAGGCGATGACGATTTTCGCGGTGATGTGCGCGGGTTTGTTCCCCGCGCTGCACGTTGGTCGGGTGTGGATGGCGTGGTTTCTTGCGCCGATTCCGAACAGCAATCAGATCTGGCAGAACTTCAAGTCGCCGCTGCTGTGGGACGTTTTTGCGGTGTCCACCTACTTCACGGTGTCGGTGATTTTCTGGTTCCTTGGATTGGTTCCGGATCTTGCGACGATGCGTGACCGGACGAAGCATCCTGTGAAGCGGACGCTATATGCGTTGTTTGCGCTTGGGTGGAGAGGTGGCAACCGTCAGTGGCGGCACTATGAGATTGCGTACGGGCTGTTGGCCGCGCTTTCGACACCGCTGGTGCTCTCGGTGCACACGGTCGTTTCCTTTGACTTTGCGACCTCGGTGGTTCCGGGATGGCACACGACGATCTTTCCTCCGTACTTTGTGGCGGGCGCGATTTTCGGTGGGTTTGCGATGGTTCTGACGCTGATGATTCCGGTTCGGAAGATTTACGGGCTGCAGGACCTTTTCACGATGAAGCACATCGACAACATGTCGAAGATCATCGTGCTGACGGGAACGATCGTTGGATACGCCTACCTGATGGAGTTGTTCATCGCGTGGTATTCGGGAAGCCTGTTTGAGTTTGATGCGTTCAAGTGGCGGATTCTGTACGGGCCGTACACGTGGGCATACTATGGGATGTTCTTCTGCAACGTGATTGCGCCGCAGGCGTTCTGGTTCAAGAAGTGCCGGGAGAACCTTTGGGTGGTGATGGCGGTTTGCATGTGTGTGAATGCGGGGATGTGGTATGAGCGGTTTGTGATCATTGTGACGACGCTGACCCGGGATTTCCTTCCTGGAGCGTGGGACATGTATCATCCGAGCTGGGTGGAAATCTGGTCGTTCATCGGCACGTTTGGATTCTTCACGATGCTGTTCCTGCTGTTCCTGAGGTACCTGCCGGTGATTGCGATCGGGGAAGTCAAGGCGGTGCTTCCGGAGGCAGACCCGCACTTCAATCCGAAGCTTAAGGAGCGGGATGCGGTGGTTGCAGCACCGACTTACGATGGGGATTACGAGCACACTGGCGGCCGGGCGGCCGGAGGAGCTGTTTCCTGAAACCAATGCCTGCTGAACCTTTCACCGGATCACTGCTTTGAGCACACCACTGAAACGAGTCCACGGATACCTCGCTGAATTCACCAGCGTGCAGGACGTCTATCATGCCGCCGAGAAGGTGCGTGACGCTGGGTTTTCCAGTTGGGATGTCCATTCACCCTTTCCGATTCACGGCATGGACGATGCGATGGGGCTGCCCCGGAGCATTCTGCCCAAGTTTGTGTTTGTCGGGGGCATCACCGGAACGATGACGGCGTTTGCCCTGCAGTACTTCACACAGGTGATCGATTATCCGACGGTGGTGCAGGCGAAGCCTGCGAACATCTACACGATCCCGGCATTTTTCCCGGTGATGTTCGAGCTGACGATTCTGTTTTCGGCGTTTACGGCGCTGTTTACGTGTCTGGTGATGATGAAGCTGCCGCGATTGCATCATCCGCTGTTCAATTCTGCGGCGTTTGCGCGGTTTTCGGATGACCGGTTCTTCCTGTGCATTGAGGCCCGCGATCCCCGGTTTTCGCTGGAGAAGACCAAGGCGTTTCTTGCCGAGGTTGGCGGACAAAACATCGAACTTGTGGAAGACGAAGTCTAAACGGCTGATCCTGACTGACTTATGCGTTACTTTTTCCTGGCTTTGCTCCTTGCAGGAGTGCTGGTGGTCGGCACCGCGGGATTCCGCGGAGACAAGTCCACGCGCACGCCGATTGAGATATTCAACGACATGGACCATCAGGCGAAGCTCAAGCCTCAGGCAGCGAGCCGATTCCTTGGCAATGGCGCATCCGCGCGTAAACCGGTGGCTGGGACTGTCCCGATGGGGCTGAAGATTCCGGTGAAGGCGGCAGCGGATGGCGGGTATGCCGACTATGGGTTTTCCCACGGCGGCGATTACTACAACACAGGTCGGTTGGGTGATTTTTACGGTGAAGGGTATCCGGAGCAAGTGGTGGTGGACGAAGCGTTTCTGCGACTTGGCAAAGAGCGATATGATATCAACTGTGCCGTCTGTCATGGTCGGTCCGGCAACGGAGTGGGCGTGACGAGCAAATTCGGGGTGCCGAACATTGCGAATTTCCACACCCCTCCATTCCTTGATCCGAAGGATCCAGCGTACCGGGCGAATGGGTCGATTTTCGAGACCATTTCGAAAGGTAAGGGATTGATGGGATCCTATGGAGCGAACATTCCGGTGATGGAGCGCTGGGCGATTGTGGCGTGGGTGCGCACACTTCAGATGAGCCGCAGTGCACCTCTTACCGACCCTGCTGTTAAGGCGGCGTGGGATAAACTCAACCCGGCCCCGGTTACCGCGGCGAAGTAATCAACCATTTCCCTGACATGAGTCATCACGTTGAGGTTTCCGAACTCCCTGCCGACGGCGAGCAGCTGCAGGCAAGCAAATTTGCGCAGTGGAAGACTATACTGCTTGGGGCCGGCGGTGCTGGGCTTGCGGTGTCGCTTCTTCTGTTTCTCCTTGGTGGGGAGCGGGCGAGTGCATTTGCCTTCAGCTACCTGTTTGCATTTGAGGTGTTTTTCACGGTGACAGCGGGCGCCCTTTTCTGGGTTCTGCTGCACAGTGCGTCGAATTCATCGTGGGGAGTGGCGATCCGCCGGATTCCTGAGACGCTTGCTCAGTCATTTGGGTTGCTGTTTCTGCTGGGGTTGCCATTGTTCACGCCGATGCTGCCGCTGGCTGCGAAGCCTGAGTGGACCAAGCACCTGTGGGAATGGATCGGGCTGCATCAGGATGTGCTGGCCCATCCATCTCCGGAAGCGAAGGGGTTGTCGCTCCACGATGCGCTGGGAGCGAATCATGACACCCTGCTGCTGTATAAGAAGTTTCCGTACCTGCACATTGGCTGGAACTTCCTGCCTGGCTGGGACTACCGGTACCTGATCATCTTTGTGTCTTTGTTCCTTGCAGCGCGCAAGATGCTGGGGCTGTCGGTATCGCAGGATTCGACAGGTGACGTTGGTCCGACGTACAAGGCGCGCCGGTGGGCGAGCGGGTTGATGGTGGTTTTTGCCCTTTGTTCGACGTTTGCGTCGATCGATTGGGTGAAGAGCATGAACTACAAGTGGTTTTCGACGATGTTCGGGGTGAATGTTTTTGCGGGATCGGCGCTGGCTTCGATGGCGGCGATTATCCTTGTGGTAGGCACGCTGGTGAAGACGGGGCATCTGAAGCACATTGTTTCTCCGGAGCACTTCCACCTGATGGGCAAGCTGATGTTCGCGTTCACGGTGTTCTGGGCGTACATTGCGTTCAGCCAGTTCTTCCTGATCTGGTATGCGAACATCCCGGAGGAAACGCAGTTTTATGCGATTCGGAATACGAATGGCTGGTGGTATGCGAGCCTTGGGCTGGTGTTTCTGCACTTCGCGCTGCCGTTTGTGCTGCTCCTGCGTCGGAATGCGAAGCGGGACGTCGGTTACATCATGGCCTGTGCGGCATTCATCCTTGGGGTGCACATTCTGGAGATGTACTGGATGGTGGTTCCGGAGCGCGGACGGGCACTTTACGACTGGTCCTCAGCGACGGGTTCGGTGACGTGGATCCGCGATGTGGCCTTCGATTTGATTGCGCTGGTGACGTTTGCGGGGCTTTACGGTTTCGTGCTGCTGAAGAACCTGGCGAAGCACAGTATTTATCCGTGCGGTGACCCGCGGCTCGAGGAGTCGGTCAACGTGATGAACTAATCCCAATGGCTGCTAATTCCATGCAAGAACATCCTGGAGACACCCTCGGCACCCGATTCCTCACGTTCTGGGGAGCGTTCGGGGCCATTGCGGCGGTGGCCGTGCTGCTGGCGGTTTACCGCTGGTGGGCGCTTCCTTCCGACGGAGCGACGAGCGATGGCGGGGCTGGGGCTGCCCGAGCGGAGATTGCGAAGGCAGTGGTGACGGAGCAGAATAAGGAGTACAGCACGGCAGCGGAGGTGGAGGCTGGAAAGACAGTGCGTCTGCCTGCGGATGCGATTGTGGGGTACGCTGCTGGAGTGCTGAAATCGCAAAAGCCCAGTCCGGGCCCATTGAAGACACCTGAAGCGGCGGCCAAAGAGGCAGCCACGACGCACGATCCAAACCTTTCCAAGTTTGAAGGCAAGTAACCCGCAACCCGGAGCGATTCGATTTTTCCGCCCATGAGTCAGGAAACTCCATCCCTGCCCCCCGGAGTCACCCCGGAGGATATTCTGCAGCGCGCTGCGATCGACAAGTCGACGCGCCTGCCGGTTCTGTTCTTTTTCACCAGCGGCGCGGCATGGCTGCTGGTGGCGACGTTACTTGGGCTGCTTGCTTCACTGAAGTTTGTGGCCACTGGGGCGTTCAAGTATGAGGTGCTGAATCTTGCGCGGGTGCAGCCGGCGTTTGTGAATGCACTGGTTTACGGCTGGGCCTATCAGGCTGGGTTCGGGGTGATGATCTGGATCATGGCCCGGCTCTGCCGCACGGAGTTGCGAAATCCTGTGACGCTGATTGTGGCGGGGCACTTCTGGAATCTTGGTGTCACGCTCGGCGTGGCGGGCATTCTAGGTGGTCAGGGTAATCTGCACATGAAGCTGCTGGAATTTCCGGCGATGGTGTGGCCGCTGCTGCTGGCAGCCTATCTGCTGATTGTGGTGTGGCTGGTGGTGATGTATTCCGCGCGGCGTCCGGGCAGCGGGTACATTTCGCAATGGTATATTCTTGCGGCGTGTTTCACCTGGCCTTGGATGTATCTGGTGGCCAACGTGCTGCTGAATGTGTTTAAGAAGGCCGGGGTGGCTGGTCCGGTGATTGCCTCGTGGTATGCTAACGGGGTCACCTTCCTCTGGATGGTGCCGGTTGGGCTGGCGAGTGCGTACTTCATCATTCCGAAGATTACGGGTAAGGCGATTCACAGCTACAATCTGAGCAGTTTTGCATTCTGGTCGCTTCTTGCGCTGGCTCCGTGGGCGGGGGCTCAGGAACTGATTGGCGGTCCGGTGCCTGCGTGGATTCCTGCGGTCGCGGGGACGGCCCAGATCCTTCTTCTGATTCCGATGCTGGCGGTGTGTCTGAATCATTACCAGACGGTGCGGGGTGCACACGAACTGGTGAACGTGAGTCCGAGCCTGCGGTTCACCTTTTTCGGAGCGGTGGGATATGTCTGCACGTGTGTGGCGTCCGCGGTGCTTGGATCGATGTCATTGAGTCGGTACACATTCCTGAGTTTTGCGCAGGATGGGGTGATGATGATGGGGACTTATATGTTCTTCACGATGGCGATGTTTGGAGCGATCTATTTCATCGTCCCGCGGATTACGGCGTGCGAGTGGGTGAGCGGGGCGCGGATCCGGCTGCATTTCTGGCTGTCGGCGTATGCGATCATCGGGTTGTGTGCGCTGCTGCTGATTGCCGGGCTCTCGCACGGAGCGGCGATTGATGAATGGGAGGCGGGTTTCGAAACGGCGGTGATGTTTTCTAAAGGGTATCTGGTCGGACGGATCTTCCTCTGGATCTTCCTTGTCGCGGCGAATGTGGTCTTCATCCATCAGCTTGTCCTTATGGTCATGAACCGGGGCCGCAAGGCTGGGGCACCGACGCTGATTCACCAACCGACGCCTTACGAGACGGCGGAACTTGTCATCACCACCGAAGGAGCAGAGGCATGAACAGTCTGAAATCATTCATCCTGACCATGGGCGCCTGTGTGGGCGTGCCGACGATCGTCATGACCTTGGTGCCGTACGGGACTGAGCGCGGGCGCATCGCAGTGGCTTACCAATCGGTTCCTGATCCGGCGAATCCTGCGGCACCTCCGAAGGATCCTGAGGAGATGAAGGGATTGTATTACCCTGTGAATTATTCTGGGGATCGGAAGCGGGGGGAGCTGGTTTACATTCAGGAAGGATGTGCGCAATGTCACACGCAGGTGGTGCGTCCGGACTATGCGGGGATTGATCAGTTCAAGAAAGGATCCGGCCGGGAGCAGGAGTATGCGAAGGACCAGCCGGTGGCGGTGCGGCAGACGCACCCATGGGACTACATGCATGAGGATTTCGCGATGTTCGGGATCCGGCGGATTGGGCCTGACCTTGCGAACGCGGGGTATCGGTATCTTGACAAGGACGGGCGTCCTGACGCTGCGAAGGTGAATGCGCTGTACCAGCATTTTTATGCGCCGCGGTCATTGCGGGGCTGGTCGACGAGTCCATCGTTCAAGCACCTATTTAAGGTGGTGAAGAAGGAGAAGCCTGAAGGGAGTGCGGATGCGCTGGTGATTCCTGCGAATCTGCCGCTGGAGGCGGGGATGGAGATCGTACCTACTGATGAAGCCAAGGCACTGGTTGAGTACCTGCTGGGGCTGAAGAGAGACGCGCCGCTACCTACGGCGATTGCCGGAACCCCGCCGCAAGTACCTGCGGCCAAGTAAAGCACCCGCGAATTTCAAGCATATGGCTTCTTCACCTGAGAACATTGACTACGCCCGGACTGCGAACGTTGCGAA
>JAIXPK010000407.1 GCA_027486335.1 Verrucomicrobiaceae bacterium
CCGGCGAGCTGGAGGTAGTTCTGGGTGAGTTCCTGGAAGAGGAGACCGCCGAGGATGAGGAAGCGCGGGCCGCGGTCGAACATGTAGGGGTCGACGAGGTAGTCCTCGGAATTGCGGCGGAGGAGCGTGCAGGGGATGTTGAGGATGGTCCCGTCGCGGGCGACCTTGAGCTGGACGGATTCGCCGACTTTGGCGCCGCCGCGGAGGAGGTGGCCTGCGGCGAGGAGACCGAAGTCGGGGTCGTTGTAGTAACCGCGGCTGTCGATGGTGAGGTTGTTGATAGCGAGGATGACGTCGCCGTCCTTGATGCCGGCTTTATCGGCGGAGAAGCCTGGGGTGATTCCAGTGACGAGCATGCCGCCTTCGACGTCCTTGAGTTTGAGGAATGAGCGGAGCTGGGGGTCGAGCGTGCCGGTGAGTTTGGCTCCGAAGTTAGGGGTTCCTTCGTATGGGGGGACGGCGACATCATCGAGGAAGCGGCTGATCATGCCGGGAGGGAGGATGTCGGCGACCTGGTCGCGGGAGTTGTAACGGAGGAGCATGCCGGCGAGTTTGCCGTCGTGGACGACCGGGAGCGTGAAGGTTCCAGCGCGGTACTGGACCCCGCCGGTGGCCTGGAAGATGAGGAAGAACTGGTCGTCGAGGAAGTAGGGGGCGAGGTCGACGCGGTTGAGTTCGATGGGGGAGACGACGGGAGCGCCGTTGGCTTCGAACTGCCAGACGTCGAGGGTGGCCTTTGGTTTGAGGGCGGAGTCGACGGCGAGGGGGATCATGCCGGCGAAGAAGTCGCCGGTATCGGCGGCTGGGATGACGGTGGCGAGATTGAGTTCGTAGTCGACGGCTTCGATTTTGCCGGTGAGTTTGCGGCCGGAGGCGGCGGCTTCGAGTTCGACGTAGCTGGCGTCCTGGGCCATTTCGGCGGTGATGAGGACGCGGTTGCCGGGGAGGAGAGCGCCGAGGCCGCGGCGGGTGCCGGGGTTTTGTTTCTGCCATGGCAGCCCGAAGTTGTAGGGCTGGCTGGTGATATTGACGCGAAGCATGGAGCGAGCCGGGGAGGCGGCGTCTTCTGCGAAGAGCGGGGAGACGGCTGCGAGGAGGCAGGCGGTGAGGAGAGATCTGAAAGGGATCATGGGAAGAGAGGCGGGAGACGGAGAGGAGGCCTTGGGGATGGGTTATTCGATGTAGGCGGAGGCTCCGAGACCGTATTTCTGGAGGAGGCGGGGCTGGGCGTCGGCGGCTTGTTTACGGTCGATGACGAGCGGGCGGCCTTCGCCGGCGAGCTTGATGAGGTGGAAGGAAGAGCCGTCTTCCTTCTGGAGGGCGTCGGAGACGTCTTTGAGGCGGGTGATTTTGACGCCGTTGATTTCCTCGACGATCTGGCCGGAGAATTCGCGGAGCCATGTATTGATTTCGTCAGGGAGGACATTGGTGAGGACGACCGGTTGGGGTTTTTCGCGGTAGAGCTCGTCGGTGGTGAAGTACTGGAACCAGTAGCGGGAGCGGAGGGAACCGGGAGCGGCGACGGTCATGAGCGGTTTGTCCATGGGTTGGAAGACGAGACCGGCGAACATGACGTACTGGGGTTGCTGCTCGTAGCGATTGGCCTGCATGAGGTAGTGGGAGGCTCCTTTGAGAGTGATTTCGACGGATTCCGGTTTGCGGTCGCGGATGATTTTGAGGGCGAGCTTATCGCCGGCGAATTTGCGTTCGACGACTTCTGCGAGTTCGGTTTGTTCGCCATCGATGTCGATGGAGCCGTTGCTTTCGACGGCGTGGCCATCGATTTCGAGGATGACGTCGCCGGTTTTGAGGGCACCGCCGGCGGAGCCTTCGGAGTCGACGGAAGCGACCATGACGCCGAGGTCACCGTCTTCGGGGAGCCCGAGTGCTTTGCGCTGGGCTGGGTTCATGAGGGGGAAGTGAGTGATGCTGAGGTCGACGAAGCGGTCGTATTTGCCGTCTTCGACGTCCTTGAGGAAACGGCGCATGACTGGGGTGGGGATCATGTAGCCGGTGTTCTGGGCGACATCGCCGCTGTAGCCTTGGAAGGCGACGCCGACGACCATGTTGTCCTGGAGGACAGGGCCGCCGGAGTTGCCGGGGTTGATGGCGGCGTCGATCTGGATGGCGAGGTGCTGGTCCGCGCCGCTGTGGGAGTATTCCTGGTAGTCGACTCGGCTGACGACCCCGCGGGTGACGGAGATGCGTTCGCCGCCGATGGGGAAGCCGACGACCTTGACGGTGGTGTCGAGTTTGGGGACTTCCTCGGCTATTTTGAGGGGTTCGACGGTGGAGAAGGCGGCGGCTGGTTTGACGAGTTCGAGGAGTGCGAGGTCGCAGTCGTGGGCGATGTGTTTGACGCGAGCGCGGTAGGGTGTGGGGTCGCCGACCTTGCGGATGATGAGGCGGGAGGCGTCGCTGACCACGTGTGCGTTGGTCATGAAGAGGTTTTCTGCGATGAGGAAGCCTGTGCCGGAGCCGCCGCCGGGGGTGGCTGGGTTCCATGGGGTGCGGTAGTCGACCTCGAGGGTATTGCACTCGATGTTGACGATGCCCTCGTACTGGCGGCCGAGGGAGGTGGTTTTTTCGCCGTCTGCCGCGGGTGCCTGAGGAGGCGGGGCGAGTTGGGCGGTGGCGAGGGAGGCGGGGAGGAGGGCCGCGGCGGCGGCCCTGAGGAAACGGAGAGAAGGTTTCATGGAGTATGGTGGCGGCCCGGCCGCGGAGAGCGGGTCCATTCAACACCGAGGGAGCGGCAAGTAAACATGAAAGTCCCGAGGAGTGGGGAAGGGGGAGGGGGAAGAGCTGGGAGCGGTGGGTCGATTTAAACGTTGAAACACTATGCTTGCATGGATAATACGGTGATGCAAAATAAGGGATAAGGGAGTGTGTTGCTCCCGTTGACAAACATGACCGATCCGGGTGCGGCGATTAATCTGAGTGAAACATACCTCCCATTTGGGGGGTATGAATCAGTGATGCTGGCTGTTGCTGGTAGGCATGGCGGGGCAAGACAAACCATTGAGAACTGAATGAAATCGGGGAAACGCGAGAGAGGGGCAGGAGGGGAGCCGCTGTTGAGGCGGCCAAAGGCGAAGGTGCGTGGTGAGGCTGCGGCTGGGGCTGTGGAGGAGAGTGTGGAGGAGAGTGTGGAGGAAACCGTGAAGGCGACGGTGGAGGAGGAGCGGGCTGGCGGAGGAGAGGGCGAGCGGGTTGAGGGGGGAGTGGGTGAGGAGGGAGATGGTGGAGGTGAGCGGCCGGGGATGCGTCGGGTACGGGTGCGGGTGCGGGTGATGAAGAAGGAAGAGCATCCGTGGCGGAAGGTGATTTGGAAGGTGGCGGCGGTGCTGGCGGTGGGAGGGGTGCTGGGCTGGGGATTGTGGCGTGGAGCGGTGTATCTGGGAGTCTTTCGGGGGGTGAAGGCGAGGGAGCTTGCTGCGGAGGCGAAGGCGAGTTGGCTGGCTGAGGATGAGAAGAAGGCGACGGCGCTGGTGGAAGAGGCGTTGAAGCTGGATGGGGACGATTTGATGGTGTTGCGAACGGCGGTGGATTTGTATGGGGAGCGGAGGGACAACGCGGTGATGCCTGCGTTGCAGAAGCTGCTTGTGAGCGAGGAGGTGGGGGAGGAGGATTTGGAGCGTGCGGCGAAGGTGGCGGTGGATTGGGGGCGGCTGGAGCTGACGCCGGTGAGAGCGTTGAATGAGTGGAGTCAGAGTGGGGCTAGCGGGATGACGGAGGGGCGGATGGTGGTGGTGGCGCGGTGGATGCTGATGAGAGGGGAGCGTGAGGAAGCGGAGAAGAGGTTGCGGATGGCAGTGGAGGCTGGGAGCAAGCGAGGTGAGGCGGAATTGGGGTTGTGTGAGGTGTTGCTGAGTGGTGGAGGGGAAGGAGTGGACGAGGGATTGGAGCGTCTGGAGCGATTGATTGGGGATGGGGAGAGAGGGTTGCGGGTGAGGCAGCGTGGAGCGGAGCTGGCGGCGCGAGTGATGGGCGTGAAGGGGGTGAGGGAGAAGGTGGACGAGGAGAGGCTGGCGGGTTTTCGGGCGGCGTTTGCGCCGTTAGTGGCGCGGTTGGATCCGGAGGATGGGGTGGGATGTCAGTTGTGGCTGCACGCGATGGAGCTGGCGGCTGAGCCGGAGTCGCGGCAGGTGGTGTTTGGGCGTGTGATGGAGGAGTTCATGCCGGTGGCGGAAGAGATGCAGTTGAGGATTGCGAGGTGGTTTCTGGAGCTTGGGGCATGGGAGCGGGTGTTGGGGATATATGAAGGGAATCCGCAATGGGGCGACGCCGGCGAGTGGGAGTCGTTGCGTGTGGAGGCGCTGCTGGAGAGCGGGGATTTTGAGGGAGCGAAGGCGGTGATGGGGCGGATGACGGCTGGGGTGTCTGCGTTGAAGCGTGCGGGATTCCGGTATCGGATTGCGGCTGGCCTTGGTGGTGGTGATGAGTTGACGGACAGTCGGATGAAGTTGCTGAGGGCGGCGGCTGAGGGGGATCCGGAGGAGGTTCGGGAGGCGGCGGAGTATGCGGAAGGGCGAGGGGATCGGGAGTTGGCGATTGGGTTGTATAAGGTGCTGGAGAAGGATCCTGAGGAGGAGGTACTGGCGAAGCTTGAGGTGGCGGAGCTGCAGTCGGGCGCGGTGGAAGGGCGTGCGGGAGCGATGGCGGTTCTTGAGTCGCTGTTGAGAGGGTGGCCGCGGCTGGAGGAAGTGCGCAATCGCCTGATCCGGATGCGGCTGTTGGAGGGGCGGAGTGGTGCTGACGATGCGGCGGCGGCCGTTGAGATGGCGGCTGGTGCGCGTGGGTATGCGCCGTTTCAGGTGACGGCGGCGCTGGCGCGATTGGTATCGGGGCAGCCGAAGGAAGCGCTAGAGTTACTGGAAGGGAATGGCGGGAAGAACCGGAGAGAGGCGGAGGCTGGGAATCCGGTGGTGAGTGTGGCGGTGCTGGCGGCGGGAGGGCGGGATGAAGACGCGAAGAAAGTCCGTACGGCGATGGGAGAGCGGCCGTTGACTGCTGGTGAGAAGGCGTTGCTGGATCGGTGGATGCCAGGGGTGAAGTGAGAGGGTGGGGTGGGGTGCTGGATCAGCGGGCGGATGGTGGAGGCGGAGGGGCGACGGCGGTGCCGCGGAAGAAAGGGAGTTTGCTGCCGCCGTCTGAGAAGACGAGGGCGGCGGGCCATTCCGGTGCGATGGCGATGGCTTCCGGGGAGCGGGAAGTGGCTAGGGAAGCGGCTGGGGAGACGACTGGTGTCGGTGGGGAGTCAGGATTGCCGTTCCATGTGAAGAGTTGGAAGGGTGCGTCGTCGGAGGAGGCAGGGCCTGCGGCGATCCAGAAGAAATTGCCGGAGGGATCGCGTTCGATGCTGCGGAAGCCGAGACCGTTGAGGTTGAGGAGGGTTGGGGTTCCGAGGGTGGCGGGTTGGGGTTGGCTTTCGCCGAGGCCGAGGGCGCCGATTGGGTTGGTGAGGGGGATGAGGAGGGCGCGGCCATTGACGAGCGGGCTACGGAGACCGAGGAGGAGGGACGATCCGTCGAGGGAGAGGGAGAGCCCCTCGATGTTGAGGCCGGATTCCGTGCTGAGGGAGGCGTTAGGGGCGTCGGGTTGGGTGCCTGGGGAGTGGACACTGTTGCGGAGGATGGGGCCCCATGGATCGGAGGCGTGTTCGGCGCCGAGCGAGCGGATCTGGGAGCGGAGGGTGCGGTTGTATTCGATGGAGGCGGGATCGGGGAAGGCGGAGGCGGGAGGGGAGTCGGGGTTGATGCGGATGGCGAAGAGGGCGTCGCGGAGCGGTTCGACGCGGCCTTTGCCGCGGGTGCGGGCGCAGGAAGCGGCGAAGACGTGATAGGAGGCTTCGGGTTTGGCATCGCCGTCGATGTCCCATGGGAAGATGGTGACGGCTTCGAGGTCATCGACTTCGAGGGAGCCGGATTGGGCGGAGCGGAGGGCGGGTGCGGATTGGGAGGCTGGAAAGCTGGCGAGATTGAAGAGCCCGAGTCTGGGGAGTTCGTTATCGGCGACGACGAGCCATGAGTTGGCTGGGCCGGCGGGTGCGGCGGCGGAGAGTTCGGGGAAGCCAGTGCCGAAGAGTTGGGTGCCGTCGGTGAGAGGGCCGGCGTGGAGCCTTGCGGCGGAGGCGGCGAGGGCGAGGGTGGCGGAGAGAGTGGCGGCGCGCATGCGGAGGAGGTTCAGGAAGAACGACCGGAGCGGGCGAGCTGTTTCCGGGAATCAGGATTGGATGCCGAGTTCCTTACGGACGAGTTGGACCCCGGCGACCATGTTGGCGAGTTTTTGTTTCGCGGCCCAGCGTGCGGTCTGGCTGAGGCCGCAGTCGGGGGCGAAGGAGAGCTGGTCTGGTTTGGCGAACTGGAGACAGCGGCGGACACTTTCGGCGATCCAGTGAGGGGATTCGATGAAGTAGCTTTTGACGTCGACGATGCCGATGCAGACATCGCGGTGGGGTGCGATGGCGGCGATGATGTCGAGTTCCGCGAATTCGCGGCTAGCCATTTCGAGGTGGATTTCGTCGAGTTGGAGGTTGAGGAAGGCTGGGAAGAGAGGGGCGTAGCGGCGCGGGCCGACGGCGCGGGCTTTGAAGTTACCGAAGCAGAGGTGGGTGCTGAGGCGGCAGCGGCCGGTGATGCCTTCGACGGTGCGGTTGAAGATATCGACGAAGCGGGAGGTGTCTTCGCGGTGGCCGTAGCAGCTCATGGAAGGTTCATCGACGGTGATTTCGGTGCAGCCTGCGGCGACGAGGTCGATGAGTTCCTTGCGGACGGCGGGGAGGAGGGCTTCGGTGA
>JAIXPK010000547.1 GCA_027486335.1 Verrucomicrobiaceae bacterium
GGCGATATCCTGCATGGACGTGCGAAGTACTGGGGCCAGCGCGGCGTGCACTATCATCAGGGACTGAAGGCGGGGGAGAACACGCTGAATTTTCAGCTGCTGCGGGTGCTGGATGAGTCGCTGAGCGCGTGCGGGGGCTACGACCTTGACGATTGGCTGGAGCGGTACACGGCGTTCATGCTGACGGATGGGAGTCACGGCGACACCTATGTTGAGGAGTACCACCGGCATTTCTTTGCGGCATATGCTCGCGGGAACAAGCAGCGGCGGTGCGGTGGGAATGACGTGCATATTGGAGGGCTGGTGCCGGTTCCGCTGCTGGTGGGGAGGCTAGGGGACGATCCGGAGGCGGCGATGGCTGCGGTGAAGGAGCATGTGGGGTTTTCGCATGGGGATCCTGACGTGATGGAGGCGGCGACGGCGTTTGCGCGGATGCTGCTGGGCGTGCGGGGTGGCGAGGGGTTGAGGGAAGAGATTCTGCGGCATGGAACGCGATGGGTATCGGCGCGGAAGCTGACGGCGTGGTTGCAGGAGGATGATCTGACGGTGGTGGGGCGGAGGTTGAGTCCGGCGTGCTACATTCTCGATGCGTTCGCGGCGTCGCTTTATTTTGCGTGGAAGTACGCTGGCGATTTTGCTGGAGCGGTGACGGCGAATGCGATGGCTGGTGGGGACAATTGCCATCGCGGGGCGGTGGTGGGTTCGCTTTGCGGGGGTGCAGCGGGAGCGACGCGGCTGCCGGAGGCGTTGGTGACGGGGTTGCGGGGGCGGTGGTGAGTGGAGGAGGGGCTGCGGGGTGCGTCCGCGAAACCGTGCTTTCCCGCGGCGGATCCCGGGTATGGTGGGGGCCATGAAACTGCTGCTGACATTTGTTTTCTGCGCCCTGCCGATTGCGTTGCGGGCCGCTCCGCCGGTGATGGAGGCTGCGGAGATTCCGGAGACGGTTCCGGCGACGGAGGGGGTTGCGTCGTTGAGCATTGCGCCGGCGGACTTTGATTTGCGAGGCCCGGGGGCATCCGGGCAGCTGCTGGTGACTGCGGTCTTTGCGGATGGAACGTCGGCGGATGTGACGAGAGCGGCGAAGGTTTCGCTGGAGGGCAATGCGGCGACGGTTTCTGCGACAGGGCTGGTGACGCCGGTGGCGGAGGGAGATGGGGCGCTGCGGATTGAGTGGGGCGGTCAGACGGGGGCGGTGAAGGTTAGGGTGACGGGGCTGGGAGGCGATCGGGTGCCGGATTACATTCAGGAAGTGACGCCGGTGATTTCGAGGATGGGATGCAATGCGGGCACGTGCCACGGGGCGAAGGAAGGGAAGGCTGGGTTCAAGCTGAGTCTGCGGGGTTATGACCCGGTTTATGACATCCGGGCGTTCACGGATGACATCCGGGGGCGACGGACGAACGCGGCGTCGCCTGATGATTCGCTGATGCTGCTGAAGGGGAGTGCGGGGGTTCCCCACGAAGGCGGGCAGCTGATGAAGCCGGGGGATGCGTATTACAATACGGTGCGTGCGTGGATTGCGGCGGGGATGCCGGTGAAGATGGATGCGCCGCGGGTGACGGCGATCGAGCTGCAGCCGAGGCTTCCGGTGGTGCAGCGGGAAGGGTACCGGCAGCAGTTCCGGGTGACGGCGCGTTATGCGGATGGGACTTCCCGGGATGTGACGCGCGAGGCGTTCATTGAGACGGGCAATGGGGATGTGGCGAAGCATAACAAATCGGGTCTGCTCGCGGCGCTGCGTCGCGGCGAAGCGCCCGTGCTGGCGCGGTATGAAGGTGCGTATGCCTCGACGGTGATGACGGTGATGGGTGACCGGAGTGGATTTGCGTGGGAGGCTCCGCCTGTGCATAACCGGATTGATGAGCTGGTGGCGGCGAAGCTTGAGCGGATGAAGACGATGCCGGGGAATCTCTGTTCGGATACGGATTTTGTGAGGCGGCTCTATCTTGATCTGACGGGCCTGCCGCCGTCGGCTGAAGCGGTCCGGGCGTTTACTGCCGATTCACGGCATGGCCGGGTGAAGCGGGACGAGCTGATTGACCGGCTGATCGGGTCGCCGGAGTTCATTGACCACTGGACGAACAAGTGGGCGGACCTGCTGCAGGTGAACAGCAAGTTTCTGGGCGGGGAGGGGGCGACGCTGCTGAGGAACTGGATTCGCGAGCGGGTGGCGGCGAACATGCCGTACGATCAGTTTGTGAGGGAGATCCTGACGGCGTCGGGATCGAATCGGGAGAATCCGGCGGCGGGTTACTACAAGATTCTGCGGGATCCGGCGGAGACGATGGAGAACACGACACACCTGTTTCTGGCGACCCGGTTCAACTGCAACAAGTGTCACGATCACCCGTTCGAGCGCTGGACGCAGGATCAGTACTATCATCTTGCGGCGTATTTTGCGCGGGTGGGGCTGGAGCGGGATCCTGCGAGTGGAGACCGCAACATCGGGGGGTCGGCGGTGGAGGGTGCGCGGCCGCTGTTTGAAGCGGTTCTTGACCGCGATGCGGGCGAGGTGAAGCACGACCGGACGGGGAAGGTGGCTGCGCCGGAGTTTCCGTATCCGGTGAGTGTGGCGCTGCCTGACAATGCGACGCGCCGGAATGCGCTGGCTGCGTGGATCACGAGTCCGGAGAACCCGTATTTTGCGCTCAGTTATGTGAACCGCCTGTGGGGCTACCTGACGGGGATCGGGATCATCGAGCCGCTGGATGACATCCGGGCGGGCAATCCACCGTCGAATCCGGAGTTGCTGCAGTGGCTGACGGCGGAGTTTACGGCTGGGAAGTTTGATGTGCGGCGGATCATCCGGACGATCTGTCAGAGCCGGACCTATCAGCTTGGGATGGAGACGAACCGTTGGAATGAGGATGACCGGACGAATTACAGCCATGCGATTCCGCGGCGGTTGCCTGCGGAGGTGCTGTACGATGCGATTCATGCGGTGACGGGATCGAATTCCGGGTTGCCGGGGAATGTGAGGGCGTCGCAGTTAGCGGACAGCCTGCAGGGGCCGGCGGACGGGTTTCTGGCGAATGCGGGGCGGCCGGTCCGGGAGAGTGCGTGCGAATGCGAGCGGAGCAGTGATCTTCAGCTGGGGCCGATCATGGCGCTGGTGTCGGGGCCGACGGTTGGCGATGCGGTTTCTCAGCCTGACAATGCGCTGGCGAAGCTTGCGGCGAGTGTTCCTGACGATGCGACGCTGATCAGCGAGTTGTACCTGCGCATTCTGAACCGGCCGGCGAGTCCGGCTGAGATCAAGGAAGCGGCGGCGGTGCTTCCGGAGATCGAGGCCGATCACAAGGCGCTGGAGGCGGCGCTGGCGAAGCGCGAGGAGGAGCTCCGGCCGGCGATGGAGGCGGCGGCGAAGGTGCGGGACGAGCGGATTGCGGGAGCGAAGGCGGCGCTGACGGCGTACGAGGCGGCGCTGGTGCCGAGGCTTGCGGAGATGGAGAAGCAGCGGGCGGAGAGGATTGCGGCGGCGAAGGCGGCGATCGAGGCGGCCCGCGTGGCGATTGCGGGCCGGATTCCTGAGTGGGAGAAGCAGGTGCCTGCGGGGCAGACACCGTGGGCGGTGCCGACGCCTTCTGCGGCGGAGAGTTCGCAGGTGAAGAACCCGCTAGTGCGGCAGGCGGATGGGAGCTACGTAGCCAATGGCGAGTCCGGGAAGCAGGATTTCACGGTGACGCTGCCGACCACGCTGACGAATCTCAGCGGGATTCGACTAGAAGCTCTGACGGACGAATCGCTTCCGGCGAAGGGTCCGGGCCGCAACGAGGCCGGAAACTTTGTGCTGAGCGAGATCGAGGCCGCATGGATTCCTGCGAGTCCGGCGGACGCGGCTCCGGTGCCGATTCGATTCAGCAAGGCCACAGCGACGGCGCAGCAGGGGCAATATGAAGTGGTTGGCGCGATCAATGGTCGGGTTGGTCCGGACCCGGACGGCTGGGGGGTCTATCCTGACGGGGTTGGGAAGACGCAGACGGCGGTGTTCAGCTGTGCTGTCGATGGGAAGCCGCTGCAGGTTGGTCCGGGTTCGCTGCGGGTGGTGCTTCGTCAGCAGTACACTGACGGCAAGCACTCCATCGGGAGGTTCCGGCTGAGCGTGACGGATGCCGAGGGAGAACTGAATTTCGGAGCGCCGGGGGAGATTGCGGCGATCCTTGCGGTGGCTGCGGAGAAGCGTTCGCCGGAGCAGAAGGCGGCGCTGATTGATCATCTGGCGGCAGGGGACAAGGAGACGGCGGCGGCGCGTGCGGCGCTGGTGGAGGCGGAGAAGCCATTGCCGCCGGATCAGGGCCTTGCGGAGCATCGGAATGCGGTGGCTGCGGCTGAGCAGCCGGTTGCGGTGGAACCGCTGCTGGCTTCGCTGCGCCGCGATGCGGCACTCAGTCGGCAGCAGCTAGCGAATCAGCGGCTGACGGCGGCGCAGGATCTGGCGTGGGCACTGATCAACACGCCTGGTTTTCTGTTCAATCACTGAACCCGACCTCGCCACCATGCCAAAGCTCGTCAATCCATTCGTGCAGATCGGCCGTATCCACGGGCGTGAAGAGGGGCTTGAACAAGGACGCGAACAAGGCCGTACGGTTGGCCTTGAGGAGGGAAGGCGGGAGGCGAGCCTGCGGGTGGCGCTGGGATTGCTGCAGAGGAAGTTTCCTGGGTTGGCGGGGCGAGCGGCTTCCCGGGTGCGGCGGCTTGATGAGGCGGGGCTGTATGCCTTTTGCGAAGCGCTGCTGTTCATGGAGACGCCTGCGGACTGTCAGGCGTGGCTGCGGCGGGCTGGTGGCGGCTGAGTGGTGGCGGCTGATGGGCCGTGGAAGCGTCCGTTGCGCGAGGCTGAGGGCGGCACCATGCTGGTGACATGGTATCTTCTGACCCATCGGATGGCGCTGCGGTATTGACTCCCGCGGCCATGGAGGAACTGCGCGCTGTTTTTCCGGACGACCGCTTGCTTGCTTCGCCTGCGCATCTTGCGGCTTATGAATCCGACGGGCTGACGGCGTTTTCGGTGATTCCTGGTGCGATCGTGGTGTGTCTGACAGCTGAGGATGTGATTGCTGCGGTGCGGATCTGCCACCGGCATCGGGTGGCGTTTACGGCGAGGGGAAGTGGGACTAGTCTGAGTGGCGGGTCGGTGCCATGTGCGAAGGGGTTAGTGATTGCGCTGAACCGGATGAACCGGATTCTGAGTCTGGATCCGGTGGGGCGCACGGCGGTGGTGGAGCCGGGGGTATTCAATGCGAGCGTTACGAAGGCTGCTGCGCCGTTTGGGCTGATTTTTGCGCCGGATCCTTCCAGCCAGCAGATCTGCACGATTGGGGGGAATGTGGCGTTCAACGCCGGGGGTGCTCACTGTCTGAAGTACGGGATGACGTCGAATCATGTCACCGGGATGAAGGTGGTGCTAGCCGATGGGACGGTGACGGAGTTCGGCGGCGAGAGCCTTGAAGGGGCGGGCCCTGACGTGACGGGACTGTTCAACGGGAGCGAAGGGCTTTTCGGGATCGCGATTGAGATCACGCTGCGGCTGATTCCGAAGGTGGAACGCTATCACACGATCATGGCCGGGTATGCGAGCACCGAGGAAGCGGGGAGTGCGGTGTCTGCGATTGTGGCGAGCGGCATTCTACCTGGTGCGATGGAGATCATGGACCGGCTGGCGATGGATGCGGCGGATGCTGCGGTTGGAGCGGGTTATCCGAAAGAGGCAGCGGCGATGCTGATCGTGGAACTTGAAGGACCGTATGACCAGGTGGAATGCGAGCGAGTCCGGCTGGATGAGATCATCCGCCAGAGCGGGGCCCGCACGAGCGCCTTTGCGCGCGATGACGATGAACGGCTGCGGATCTGGAAGGGGCGGAAGAGCGCTTTTTCTGCGGTGGGGCGGCTCAGTCCGGACTTCATTGTGCAGGATGGGGTGGTGCCGCGGAGGAGGCTTGGCGAGGCGCTGCGTGGGATTGCGGAGATTGCGGACCGGCACGGGATCCGGATTGCGAATGTTTTCCATGCGGGGGATGGCAATCTGCACCCGCTGATCATGTTTGACGGTCGCATTGAGGGGGCGCTTGAGGGGGCGGAGGAGGCTGCCGCGGAGATTCTGCGACTCTGCATTGCGATGGGTGGCAGTATTACAGGCGAGCATGGTGTCGGGCTCGAGAAGAAGGCGTTTCTGGGCGAGATGTTCACGGGGCATGATGTCGAGGTGATGCATGCGGTGCGTGCGGCGATGGATCCGCTGACAATTGCGAATCCCGGCAAGATGTTCCCTGATGGGTCGCCGCCGGCGCTTTCGGCGCGAGGGCTGCATCCGATCGAGAAGGCGGGAATTGCGCTCCGGCACTGAGCGTCGAGGGTGGGGTTTTGAACCGTCAAGGCCCGTCCATGTGACGAAATCGTGAGTGACAGGATTGTCACCACGAACCCACCACGCTGCAGGGGCGGCGGGTATATCATGGGACCGAATCGGCTCTCATGAATTCCCTGCGTCTTGCGTTTCCCCTGCTCCTCTCCGGAATTGCGCTGCTTTCTGCGCAGCAACCGGCGTCGCCTCCTCCTGCCGTTCCGGCGAAGCCGGTGGCGAAAGACGACACGGTGAGCTACGAGAAGACGCGGGAAACGCTTCAGAAGTGGGCTGAGACCGAGAAGCGGATCATGGAGGAACGGCGCGACTGGGATGAGGGCAAGGCGTTGCTGAAGGGGCAGATCGAGCTGGTGAACGGGCAGATCACGGAGTTGGAGGCGAAGCTTGCGGACGCCCGCAAGCGGAAGGAGGAGGCGTTGAAGAAGAAGCAGGAGATGGCGGCGGAGAAGGCACTGATTCTTGAGGCTGCGACGGATGTGAACAAGATGGCGGACAGCCTTGAGGCTGCGGTGCGTTCTGCGGTGGCGATGGTTCCTGAGGCGATCGCGAAGGAGAAGAAGCTTGATATTCTGGTGGCGCAGCTTGATGCGTCTGCGAAGGCGCGGGCTGAGGCGTTGAAGGAGCAGGCGGCGGGGCGCGAGAAGGTGATTCCGATTGCTTCCCGGTATCAGGCGATTGTCGGGCTGATTGACCAGGTGAATCAGGTGTATCCGCTGCTCCACAAGGCTGTGGAGACGCGCAAGCTGCCGGACGGCCGGGAGACGAATGTGACGGTGGTCTATGTCGGCCTTGGGCAGGCGTATTTTGTGAACCTTGCGGGGGATTTTGCCGGCAGTGGACGTCCGGGGCCGAACGGCTGGGAGTGGACGACCAACAATGCGATCGCCCGCGACGTTGATGATGTGATCGAGATTGTTGACAAATCCGGGTCGCCCAAAGTTTTCGCGCTGCCCGCCACCGTGAAATGAACACGACCATGCGCCCGATTTCCGTCATTTTCCTATTCACTGGTCTTGCCTCCGCGGCATTTGCACAGGCTCCGGCCAAACCGGGTGCTGGACTTCCGCCGAAGGTACCTGCGGTGATTGCCACTGCTTCGGCTTCTGCGAGCGAAGACCTCAACCGCAGTCTCGGGAAGCTTGGTGAAGTCCAGGCTGGCATTCAGAAGGAGAAGGATCCGCTCAATAAGGAACTGCAGGCGCGCGAGGCGGCGCTGCGGGATCTTCAGGAGGCACTTGATCCGCTTCTGATGGAGGTGAACCAACTGGAACTCGACATCACGAACCTTCGTGCTGCGAACAAGCTGAGCGCTGACGAGAATCAGGTCGTTTCCAACATTCTCGACGAGTATGCCCGCGGTTTTGAAGGGCGGCTGCATCCTGCTGAAGTGCAGCGATATCTTCCGGAGATAGACGCCGCGCGCAAGGCGCCGGAAGTCATCGAGATGCCGCTGCGCGAGAAGTTCGCGATCCAGGTCAAGCTTCTGGAAACCTCTGCGGGTCGGCTGAATGAGATCATTGGCGGGACTCGGTTCGACGGACAGGCCGTTGATGCGGCCGGGGTGGTTCAGAAGGGCAAGTTTGCGCTGATCGGCCCAGTTGCAGTGTTTTCCTCCCCGGACGGTAAGACCGCCGGGATCGCGATGGGCCAGACTGGCTCCACCAATCCTGTCATCCGCACCCTCGACCCCGCTATGACTCCCGGCATCCAGCAACTCGCTTCCACGGGATCCGGCATTCTGCCGCTTGATCCATCGCTCGGCACGGCAATCCAGCAATTTGTTAAGAAGCACAGCCTTGCCGACACGTTCATCGCAGGTGGGCCGATCATGTGGCCGCTGCTTTTTGTGTCGATTCTTGTGGCATCCACGGCGCTGCAGCGGCTCTGGTTCATTCTGCGTGAGAAGACCCGTCGGCGTCCCAAGGATGTGGCGGTGGTCCTTGATGCGGTGGAGCGGAACGATATTGATACGGCCGCACGGGTTGGCAACAACAGCACTGACTATGTGGCCCGGGCGCTTGGTTATGCCCTTGATCACGCCGACACGTCAATCAGCGACGCGTTGTCCCTGTCTGCCTCGAAGGAGATCAAGCGCATGAAGTGGGGCTTCATGATTCTCGACACGGGGATCACGATTGCGCCGCTGCTTGGTCTGCTTGGTACGGTTACGGGGATGATGCACACGTTCTCGATGGTGACGGGCGACCTTTCGGGTGGCGGCGCGATCACTGGTGGTATTGCGGAAGCGCTCATTGCCACGGCGTTCGGTCTGCTCATCGCGATGGCTGGTCTGATTCCATTCAACTATCTCAACAAGATGGTGGAAGACGCGGAGCACGATCTTGAATCTGCGGCGACCCGACTGGAACTGATCGTGCAGCGGAACGGCGACAAGCAGCTCAAGGCGCGCGCCCGCAGCCTGATTACGAGGGAAACGCATGAAATGGCTTCCACTGCGGAAGCTGCTGCCTGACCGCCGCCATGAAGTTCGCCAAAAAGCCGAAGAAGGTCGCCAAGATCGAGATCATCCCGTTGATCGACATCGTGTTCTTTCTTCTTGCGACGATGACGCTGATGGCGCTGTCGATGTCGAAGAACGAGGGCATGAAGGTCAAGGTTCCGGCGGCATCTTCGGCGTCTGCTCCTGACAAGAAGAAGGCGACGGCCACGGTGACGGTGATGGCCAACGGGGAGATGTTCTTCAACAAGGAGAAGGTGGCCGGGCCGCAGCTCAGCGTGAAGCTGAATGCGCTGAAGGCGGAGTCGAAGGAATGTCAGGTGATGGTCAATGGCGACGGTGATGCCAGCTGGACGCAGATGGTGAAGGCCGTCGATGAAATCAAGAAGCTCGGCATTACCAATGTCGGATTGTCGGTTGAACGCAAGTAACCCCCTGCTGCCATGTCGCTCTTCCGTCCCAAAAAGGCCCCTGTGCAACTTCCTCCGGATGCGGATTTCCGCACCCGCCGTGCGGCTGCGAAAGAAGAAAAGAGCCCGAAGCTTGCGCTCGCCCTGACGGTCGGGGTCGGTGCGCACCTAGTGATTTTTCTCTTTGGCGGCATGCTGATTCCGAAGCACGAGGCGGCGGCCGAGGCCAAGAAGGTGGTGGTCGAGAACGTGCAGATTGAGCAGCAGAAGGAGGAACAGAAGAACGAGGAGCGGCCGCAAGACGAGCCGCCTCCGCCTTCCGACACGGAGGAACAGGTGCAGAATCTCAGTCAGGCGGCGGCGGCGCAGGATGCCGCGCCAGCGATGGCGAATCTCAGCCTCTCCGACCTCAGTTCCGCGCTGGGCGGTGCGAGTGGTGATTCGATGGGTGCTTCGTCCGCGGGGCTTGGCGGGGTTGGATTTGCCGGTGGTACGGGAACGGGTGGTGCGGGATTGGGAGGTGGTGGCGGGATGGTTTCGTCTGCGGACCTTGACAACAAGCCGACGGTGACGACGCGGGTGAATCCGAAGCCGGTCAAAGGAGTTGCTGGGAAGGTGAAGCTTCTGCTGGTGGTTGGGTCTGACGGCAGCGTTGCGGAAGTGAAAACGCTCGAATCCGACCATCCGGACCTGCTCCGGAACTGTATCTCTGCCGTCCGCCAGTGGCGGTTTAAACCAGGAATGCGCGACGGTCGGCCGGTGCCATTCAAAATGCATCAGCCCTTCTCGTTCCAGGGCTAACTTTTTTCCGATGTCTTCCATGCGGTCTTTTGTCCTTGCCATCGGCCTGA
>JAIXPK010000397.1 GCA_027486335.1 Verrucomicrobiaceae bacterium
ACGGCCTTGCTACGGTGGCTTGTGGGGAGGGTGGCTGGGGTGAAGACAAGGCCGGGACGGCCTTGCTACGGTGGCTTGTGGGGTGGAGATCGGGCGTTGCGGAAGGGGTTGGATCGGGGCAGAGGGAGGGGATGAGTGGAGGGCTGGAGACGAGTGACAGCGTGCGTGCGTTTCTGAGGGACGTGCGGGCGAGGGGCGTGGCGGTGTTGCGGTTGGGTGGGACGGGGACGATGCGGGAGCGGTTGGCGGAGATGGAGATGGCTGCGGCGGTGGATGAGGGACTGGGGGCGATGCTGAGGGAGTGGCATGCGGAGGCGAGCGAGGATCTGGGGGGTGAGGTGCTGGCGTTTGATGGGGAGGCGGCGCGA
This sequence comes from Verrucomicrobiaceae bacterium, assembly GCA_027486335.1. Taxonomy (GTDB): domain Bacteria; phylum Verrucomicrobiota; class Verrucomicrobiia; order Verrucomicrobiales; family V1-33; genus V1-33. The sequence continues at coordinate 369 of JAIXPK010000397.1, forward strand.
GCGGGGGCGAGGTTGTTGTTTCGGGCGGCGTGGTGTCTGCTGGTGCGGGAGGTGAGTGCGGAGGAAGTGGAGGAATTGCTGGGAGGGGCGGAGATGCCTGAGCCTTGTGCGGCGGCGCAGTGGTCGGTGGATGTGGCGTTGCGGTGGTTGCCGGATGTGGAGCGGTTGGCGCGGGGATTGGCACCGGGGGATCCGCTTATCGGGGCGCTGGTGCGGGTGGCGGAGCGGTGGCCGTTGTCGGGTGCGGGGATGCGTCGGGAGGTGGTGGGGCGTGGGATGGTGGATGGGGTCGCGTGGGAGGCGATGCGGGGGCATGAGGGGTTGTGGCAGTTGTTTCTGGACCGCGTGATGGTGTCGCGTGCGGAGTGGTGGCTGGCGGATGAGGAAGTGAGGGCGGCGGCGGAGCGGTCGCTGGGGGAATGGCGAGGGGAGACGGCGGTTGGCTTGCGCGGAGGCGATTTCCCTGTTTGGGTGTTGGGAAACCGATGATTGACGTACCGACAGCCGCCCTTCAGCTCCGGCAGAGAGTTTTTGAGCCGATGAAGGGAGTGTTTGTGGGGAAGGATGGGATCATTGACCTGATGGGGGTGGCGCTGGCGGCGGGGGAGAATCTGTTTCTGCTGGGGCCGCCGGGGACGGCGAAGACGGCGCTGGTGCATGAGATGACGCGGCGGCTGGGGGCGAAGAGTTTTGATTATCTGCTGACGAGGTTCACGGAGCCTAACGAGTTGTTCGGGCCGTTTGACATCCGGAGGTTGAGGGAGGGCGAGCTGGTGACGAACACGGCGGGGATGCTGCCGGAGGCGGACGTGGTGTTTCTGGATGAACTGCTGAATGCGAACAGTGCGATATTGAATGGATTGCTGATGGTGCTGAACGAGCGGGTGTTCCGGCGCGGGGCGGAGACTCGGGCGGTGCCGGCGCTGATGGTGGTGGGGGCGAGCAATCAATTGCCGGAGGACGAGGCGTTGCGGGCGTTGTTTGACCGGTTTCTGCTGCGGGTGCGGTGCGGGCCGGTGACGGATGAGCAATTGGGCGCGGTGCTGGCGGCGGGTTGGGTGATGGGGCGGAGGGAGAGTGCGGGTGAGGGACCGGGGGCGGAGATGGTGAGGGAGATTCAGAGAGGGTTGACGGCGGTGGCGATGGATGGAGTCAGGGAAGAGTTGATAGGATTGGTGCGGCGGTTGCGGGCGGCTGGAGTGGTGGTGTCTGACAGACGAGCGGTGCGGTTGCAGCGTGCGGTGGCGGGGAGTGCGCTGATGGCGGGTCGCGGGGAGGCTCGGTTGAGTGATTTGTGGGTGCTGGCGCATGTGTGGGATCGTGAGGAACAGATGGAGATGGTGGCGGCGCTGGTGCGGGCGGTGGTGGAGCGTGAGGGGATGGTAGCGGGGGATCATCCGGGGGCTGGGGGGGGAGGGGAGCCGGATGCGGAGGCGCTGGCGCGGGAGCTGGACGGGTTGGAGTCGCGCTGGGGGATGGGGTTAGCGGATCCCGCGGCTGGGGATGTGCTGCGGTTGCTGGCGGAGCGGGTGCAGTGGGTGCGGGTGGTGGAGGCGCGGGAGCGATTGGAGGCGAAGTGTCGGGAGTTGTGGGCGCGGAGGTCGGGCGGGGCTGGCTGAATTTTTCTGAAGGGCGATGCTGCTGGAGATTGAGGAAAAGGATTTTGCGGAACTGGGGCCGATGCGGACCCGGGAGGGTTGGGAATTGTGTGGTGAAGGCGGGCGATGGTGGTTGCGGGTGCCGGAGGCGGATGCGGGGATGGCGATGATGGTGCCGAGCCTGGGGCGGTATCGGGACGATGGGATGGGTGGGCTGGTGCCGGTGGGGAAGCGACTTCCGGTGGCGCGGGTGCCTGCGGGAGTTTGGGAACCGTTGGTTAGGAGCTTGCCGGTGGCGATGCCTGAGGTGAGGGCGGGAGGGAGAATGGGGGATCGGGTGGCGTTGCGGTTGGTGCCAGGGAGGGAGGAGAGGAAGGCGAGCCTGCTGCTAACGGATTTGGAGACGATGCTGCGGTGGGCGGAAGGGGCGTCGCGATTGCGGATGGGGCGGCTGGAGATGGCGGTGTCGGGGCGGCGCGTGCTAGTGAGGGGCGAGCCATTGCCGCCGGTGCGAGGGGAGGCGTGGTATGTTGAGGGAGGGCTGGCGGTGCCGTGCGGGCTGGTGTTGGGGGAATGGTGCCGTGCGGAATGGGTGGGGACGGTGCTGGGGTTGGGGCGCGGGGCGGTGGCATTGATGGGTGAGGATGGGGGATGCGAAGTGGTGCCAGCGGAGGCGTTTGTCGGGGTGACGCTGGGGGCGTTGCGCCGGACGGCGGGGCGGACGTGAGTGAGGCGACGCTGATCCGGTGGCTGGTGCCGCCGAAGGATTACGTGTGGTTCTGGGATGAGGAGGCGAATCCGGTGTGGCGGGATGACGGGACTGTGGCGGTGGCTGAGGAATTGTTCGGGTTGGTGGAGCATCTGGCGCCGGATGGGTTGCCGCCATTGGGGGCGATGCTGATGGTGCTGATGGCGTGCCGGGGTCGGACGCCGGCGGTGCGGCGCGGGGTATTGCGGTGTTTGGAGGAGATCGCGGGGGACACGTCGGCTCCGAGTCGTCGATTGGTGGGTGAAGCGATGGAATTGTTGGAGACGGTGAGTGCGTTGCCGGAGGGATTGCGGACGGGGGTGGCGGCGCGCGGGGAATTGCTGAGGACCTTGTTTCGGAGATCGTGGGCGCGGATGGAGGTGGAGGTATCGGAGCGTGTGGTGGCGGAGGTGAGGGCGCGCGGGTGGAGGTGGTTGAGCGAGGAAGCGCCGCGGGACATTGTGCCGTTGAGGATGATGAGGGATCTGCGGGCGCTGAAGGGGGCGGCGGAGACGGTGGGCGTGGGTTTGGAGACGAGATTGCGGACGGGTGTGGCGGCGGATGTGGGGGCTGCGGCGTTGCCGGAGGTTCCGGAGAGCGGGCGGGATGGACGGACCTTGATGGAGCGACTGGCGGAGTCGAGCGATGCGGAGATGGAAGCGGTGGCGGCGGTGGTGTGGCGGATGGTGGCGATGCTGAGTGTGGCGCGGGTGGATGGTCAGCCGGGCGGGTTGCCGGTGGGGGGCGTGTCGGGGATTGCGATGCGGGGGCCATTGGACCGATTGCTGCTGAGCGAGTTGGCGGCGGATGATCTGGTGCTGGCGGCGCGGCTGGCGTCGGGCGAGGCGTTGTATCTGGAGCGGGACACGCCGCCGCAATGGCCGGCGGTGCGGCGGGTGATTCTGCTGGATGGGGGGATTCGGATGTGGGGGACGGTGAGGGTGCTGGCGATGGCGGCGGCGCTGGGGTTGGTGGTTAGTGCGCCGAAGGGGGATGGGGTGGTTGTGTGGCAGCGGCGGGGGCGGCGATTTGAGGCAGTGGACCTGACGACGGTGGAGGGAGTGCGGGATTGTCTGGCGGTGCTGGAGCCCGGGTTGGCGACGGCGGCGGCGTTGCGGGCGTTCGAGGTGGATGCAGAGGGGGGATTGCCGGATGTGTTTCTGGTGACGGTTGATCCGTTAGTTGATGAGGTGAGGGATGCGCTGCATGAGATGAGCGGTCGGGTGAGTGCGGCGGGCGGGAGGATGTTTGTGATCGGGCTGACGCGGAGCGGGAAGGTGGAACTGGCGCGGCGGAGTGTGTCGGGCGCGGTGGTTGTGGCGACGGGTCGGATTGATCCGGAGGTGATTTTCGGGGTGAAGCGGCGGCATGAGGCGGCGCGGGTGGTGGTGGAGCTGACGGATCTGACGGCGGTAGCGGCGTCGCTGGCGTTTTACCGGGAGCGGCCGCTGCCGTTGCGGTTTCCGTGTCGGGTGCGGGAGGGATCGGATGTTGTCAGGATTGGTGAGAGGTCGGTGGTGGCGGTGGGTGAGAACGGGCGGTTGATGCGGTGGGATGCGGGGATGGGTGGGGCGGTGGAGGTGGCGGCGCGGCGGTTGGTGGAGGCGGAGAGGTATGTGGTGCTGCGGGAGGGCGAGGGTTATGTGGTGGTGTGTCTGGGGACGGGGGCGGGAGCGATGGTGTTGCGGGTGGATGGGTTGGGAGGCGAGCGGGTGGTGCGGATGGCGTTGCGGATGGAGGGGTGGGTTAGTGTGCGGGTGTCGAATGGTGCGCTGGTGAGTCGATCTGCGGGGATGGTGGAGGCGGTGTCGCTGGTGGATGGGCGGACCCTATGCGAGCGTCCGGTGACGGAGGATGGGCTGGGCGGGGAGTATGGGTATGACGGGAGCGGATTGGTGTGGCTGGGGGAGGTGGAGGAGGATGTGAAGGGGGATATGCGGGAGGTGGTGAGGGGAGGGTTGCCGGGGATGATGGGGGCTCCGGTGTCGGCGGGATTTGACAGTGCGGGGGGATTGGTGGTGCGGGCGGGAGGGTCGAGGTGGCAGCTGGTGATGCCGGATTTGTTATGGAAAGTGACTGGGAAGAGCCTGCTGGCGGCGGCGCGGCCGTTCCGTCCGGTGAGACAGCGTGGGGAGTTGGAGGGGAGCGAGCCGGAGATTTATGTGGCGGAATGGGTGCCGGAATGCCGATTGGTTTTTGATGTGAGGGGTGTGCTGCATGTGCTGATGAGGGATGCGGAGGGGGAGGTGGAGATGGCGGTGCTTGGTGTGCTGGAGAACCCCGGGGCGGCGTGGGTGCGAGATGCGGCGGTTGCGGGTTGCGGGAATGGGGAATGGCTGGCAGGGAGCGGGGTGGCCGGGTCGGCGGAGACGGTCGGGCGATTGCTGCGTCGATTTGCCGAGATGGCCCAGATGATCCGATGAAGGCGTGCGTTTTGAAGCTGCGAATGAGTGAGGAACCGCTGGTGGCGGTGGCGGGGTGGCTGCCGTCGTCGGAGGTCGGGGAATGGCTAGAGGAAGCGCGGGTTTTTGTGGCGGGGCATCCGGGGGCTGGGGTGAGGATGCATGTGGTGGCTGGGGAGAAATCGGGGAATGTGGCGGGCGTGGTGCTGGTGGTGACGGGAGTGGTGGGGGCGGTGAGATTCCGGCCGCGGGTGGTGGCGCTGGGGGAGATGTGGCCGGGGGTGCTGGTGCCGGTGCGGTCGCGGGTGGTGATGGCGCTGACGGAGGCGGAAGTGCGGGCGATGTTTCCGCGGCAGGTTCATTTTGTGCATCCGGTGCTGGGCGTGACGGGGTGGAGTGCGGAGGAGGCGGTGCTGCCGGAGGAATTGTTAAGCGTTCCGGAAGTTAGGAAGGCCGGGTGGATGGATGCGGTGCCGGGGGCTCCGGCTGGGGCGGTGTTGCGGCATCTGGGGTTGGAGGAAGGGAGGGAGGGAGACGGGTTTCTGGCGTCGGAGGCGGGAGGGATCGGGGAGAGTGCGGGGGTTGAGCCTGGGCCGGAGGGATGGTCGGCGGCGGCGCGGAGGGCTGGTGCGGCGATGGGTGATCTGGGGGCGGGGGCGTTGCGGGCGATGGGGCGGGATGCGGCGGCGTCGCGGGTGGATGCGTGGAGCCGGAGATTTCGTCAGGATCTGGCGGAGCGGAGAAAGGCGGAGATCGAGCGGTTGCTGGACGCGTTCGGGAGTGATCCGGCGGGGGCGTTGCGTCGTGCGATTCCGCTGGTGGGAGGCGGGAAGGGGAGGGGGCCGGGGCCGCTGCCGGGGAATGTGCTAGGGGAGCGGCCGGAGGAATGGGATCCGATGCGGAACGGGAATGGGGGTGGTGATGAGTGGGCGGTGGATCATGCGACCCGGTTGCGGCTGGAGCGAGCGTATCGGGAGGCGGCGGTGCGGGAGAGTGCGGCGGGGCGGTGGCTGCGGGCGGCGCGGATTTACGGGGAGTTGCTAGGTGATTGGGCGATGGCGGCGCAGATGCTGGAGCGTGCGGGTCGGTGGCGGGAAGCGGCGCGGGTGTACCGCGAGCGGTTGCGGGTGCCGTCGAAGGCGGCGGGTTGTTTTGAGTCGGCGGGGTTGTTGAGCGAGGCGGTGGTGGCGTGGCGGGAGGCGGGGAATCACGAGAAGGCGGGGGAGTTGCTGGCGAGACTGGGGCAGGATGAGGAGGCGCGGGGGGAGTGGGAGCAGGCGGTGCGGTTGTCGCGGGATCCGTTGAAGCAGGCGGAGCTGCTGGAGCGGAGACTGGGTCGGGTGGAGCGTGCGCTTGAGGTGTTAGGAGAGGCGTGGCGGAACGGGCGAAACGGGGCGGCGTTCGAGGAATATTTTGCGCTGCTGGGGCGATTGGGGCGGCATGGGGAGGCGCGGGGGCTGCTGGAGGAGATGGGGAGGCATCCTGAGCGCGGGGTGCGGCCGCGGACGGCGATGATGGCGGCGTTGCGGACCGTGTTTCTGGGTTATCCTGAGTCGGGGGTGAGGGGAGCGGCGGCGGAGACGGCGCTGGTGGTGGCCGGGGATGCGCTGGGTCGGAAGCAGAGCCGGGATGCGGCGCGGTTCATGGTGACGGAGCTGGCGCGGTTTTTCCCGGGTGATGTATTGCTAGGGGATGATGCGTCGCGTTATCTGGCGGGGAAGCGGATGGCGGTTCCGGCGGTGCGCGTGGCGGCGGCGGTGAAGGTTCCGGATCGGGTGCTGGGGCCGGAGGCGGGTGGCGAGGGAGCGTACCGGTGGGATTCGCTAGGGATGGATGATGGCCGGGTGACGATGGCGGGGATGCGGCTGCAATTGCCGCGGGAAGTGGTGTGGCGGGACGAGAAGCGGCCGTGGGTGGTGGAGCGGGTGTTAGGAGAGGTGGAAGGGCCGGAGGGGGTGGAGGCGGTGGAGCATTTGATGGCGGCGGCGGGGCCGGTGGTGCTGGTGCGGGGTTGGGAGACGGTGGCGACGTGGGCGACGGCGATGGGTCGGGTGATTGTCAGGGGAGTGCTGGCGTTGGGGCCGGGGGGACGGGAGGGCGAGTGGGTGCTGCTGACGCGGAAGGAGACGGGGGGATTGGTGGCGGAGATTTACGGGGATGACGGCGTGCTGCGGCGCGTGCGGGTGATTGATCTGGTAGGGGAGGGTGAAGTGGAGGGCCGGTGGCTGGTGAGCGGGCTGGGGGATGACCTTTGGATTGCGGTGGGTCGGGTGGTGTGCTGTGTTAGCGAGCGGATTGACTTTGCGAGAGTGGAGATGGAGGCGGAGGTAACTGGGCTGGCGGTGAGCGGGCGTGGGCGGGAGGGGAGGGCGGTGGTGGTGGCTGGGGGGCGGGCGGTCCTGCTGGGGTTGCGGGGACGCGGGTGGGCGCTGGAGACTTGGGAGTTGCCGGGGGAGGGCGTGACGGCGGCGGGATTCCTGCGGGATGGGCGGGTGGTGCTGGCGGGGGAGTGTGGTGCGGAGGTGTTAGGCGGCAAGCCTCCGTTTGCGGTGGAGACTGTGCTGGATGCGGGAGGCCGGGGCGGGTGCCGGGCGGTGCGGGCGCGTGGTGGCGCGGGCGCGGTGCTGCTGATGGAGGATGGGCACGTCCTGTTTTTCGACTGAGAGGTCGGGGTGGGCGTGAACATGAATGCGGTGCTGGGTTACGGGATTTCAGCGTTGCCGGGGGATGGAGGATCCTGCAATGATGATGGGTATTGAGTGGCAAACTGATACATGAAGCAGGTGGCGAGACCTTCGAGCTGGAGGACGTTAGCACGCTTGGCCGGAGCCGCGATGCGGTGGTGCCGGTGGGGGATCCGCGAGCATCGCGCCAGCATGCGCTGATCCGGCGGCAGCCGGACGGGTACTGGTTTTTCGATTTGGGGAGCAGCAACGGGAGTTACATCAACGAGCGGAGAGTGACGACAGCGCAGCTGCTGAGGAACGGCGATGTGGTCAGGATCGGGGATTATGAATTGCGGTTTGCAGGGAGTGTTCTTGTGGCGGATGCGGCGATGGACACGCTGTCGCATCAGACGCTGATCGGGGTGCGGTCGAGGGATGCGGTGATACTGGTGAGTGACATTGAGGGGTTCACGGCGCTTTCCGAGCAGCTTGCTCCTGACGAACTGGCTCCGGTGATCGGGTCGTGGTATTCTGCGGTGGGGCGGGTGCTGGACGGGCACGGGGCGACGGTGGACAAGTTTATCGGGGATTGTGTTCTGGCGTATTGGATGGACACATCGATACCGGTGAGGAGGGAGGCGCTGAGGGCGGCGCTGGCGCTGCAGCGGGTGGCGGAGGAAGTGGAGAGGGCGCATGAAGCGACGCTTGGGCGGGTGGGGTTGGCTTTCCGGACTGGGGCGGCGATTCATCTGGGGCCGGTGGCGTACGGGGCGATCAGTGCGGGGGAGTTCACGCTGCTGGGAGATGCGGTGAATCTGGCGTTCCGGCTGGAAGCGCTGACGCGGGACTTTGACAGGCGGGTGCTGGTGAGCGGGGATTTTCTGTCCGGCTGGGAGACGGGAGCGGGGCATTGTGAACCGTGCGGGCGGCGGCAGGTGAAGGGGCGGAGCGAGCCGGTGGAAGTGTTTGCTGCGGTGAGTGTTCCTGACTGAACTCATGAAGTCATGATGCGCGAGGGACTGGCGATGCGGCTGGAGCTTTTCGGGCGTGAACATCCGGCGGTGGCAACTTCGATCAACGACATCGGAGTGGTTTTGCGGGATCGGGGCGACCTTGCGGGGGCGGCCGCGATGTTCGGAGAGGCGCTGGATCTGCTCAGAAGGACACTGGGAGCTGAGCACCCGGAGATGGCCAGTACGATGTTCCTCCTCTCCCGCGTCATCAAGCATGGAGGCGACCCCGCGGGCGGTGGGAGGGCGGAAGTCAGGCGTCGTCGGCAGGGGAGTCGGAGGTGCGGACCCGTTTGCGGCGTTTGCGGCGTTCGCCGTGGCCATGGTCTTTGCGGGAGGCGAGGAAGCGGGCGCGGCGGAGGGGTTCCGGGAGGAGGAGGACGAGGAAGAAGCCTGTGGCGACGTAGGCGATCCAGAGGCCCTCGGGTTTGGCGTCGCCGATTTTGGGTCCAAGGAAGTCGACGAGCGTCGGCATGATGAAGAAGAAGGCGAGGAAGGCTGCGGACCATGCGGCCCATTGGAGGGCGCGGGATCTGAGGCGTGCGCGCCAGAGGACCCAGATGCCTGGGAGCATTCCGAGGCTGAAGACGATGGCGGCGACGCGGAGGGCGGCGAGGATGAGGTACAAGGCGGTAGCGAACAGGCCCATGGATGATAGAATCGGAATCATTCCACTGGGGATCCCGGTGTGCCAGCGGGAAACAGAGAAAGCCTTGAGAAATTCCAGTTGTCTGCGGCGCGGAGCCGTGCTTTTAGTGACCTCCCCGCAAGCAATGCTCTCGTGGCGGAATTGGTAGACGCGTATGACTCAGGATCATATGGGGCGACCTGTGGA
>JAIXPK010000035.1 GCA_027486335.1 Verrucomicrobiaceae bacterium
ACCTAGAGAAAACGCCGGTCAAGCTCTCCACCCCCACCCAGGAACACTCCGACTACATTGGCCCGCCCGTCGAAGGCCCTTACAAGCCGGAACACTACCGCTACTAAGCCTTGGATCCACGGGCTGCGTTTGAGAAATCCATGGAATCAACGCATGCCGCCGTAGCAAGGCCGTCCCGGCCTTGTCGCTGCCGCAGCGAAGCACCCTCCACCGTGATTCGGTAGTTCCTTCCTAAGTCAGGAGTGGCCTCCTGCCCTCGGAGCTCCCGCTTTTCAGACACAGCCTAGCCAGATCCCCCAGCTCACCGCGCACCCCGGACCTGCCGCACGCCTCCCCAGAGGCAGCCGCAGTCTCCGGGGTGCGCCCTTTCCTGCCTCCCGCTCCGCGCCCACCATCCCCCATCCAGCTTTCCTCACCATGTCCTCCTATCCACCCAAGCCCATCGACCCCATCGCCCTCCGCTCCATGATCGAACGCGCCATCAGCGACGACCTCGACCCCATCGCCCTCAGCCACTCCCAGCGCGCCGCCGAACTCATCGAAGACGCTCTCTCCCTCCCCGCCGGCGAAGACCAGCTCTGGTTCACCCGCCTCGCCCTCGACCTCGACCCGGAAAACATCGACGCCCTCCTCCTCCTCTCGGAATACGCCGGCTGGTCGGACGAGGAACACCTCAACGCCCTCCGCGCCATCGTCGCCACCGCCGCCCATCTCCTCGGCCCGGACGCCTTCACCGACTACCCGCCTAACTTCTCCAGCTTCCCCGAAACCGAACCCTACCTCCGCACCCGCGCCCAACTCGCCACCTCCCTCCACACCGACCTCCAGTTCGAGGCCGCCTGCGCCGAATACACCGACCTCCTCGCCCTCGACGAAAAAGACGTCACCGGGATCCGTCTCCTCCTCGTCCCGCTCCTCCTCGCCCTCAACCGCACCGCCGAAGCCAGCGCCCTCATCACCCGCTACGCCGCCGATTCCGCCACCCTCGGCCCCCTCGCATGGTGCCGCGTCCTCGAACGCTTCCTCGCCTCCGACGAACCAGAAGCCCTCAGCGCCCTCGCCATCGCCCGAAAACAGAACCGCCACGTCGAGGTCTTCCTCCTCGGCCGCACGCCTCCCAAAAACATCCCCGATACCTACAAACAAGGCTCCAAAGAAGAAGCCCTCGCCTACGCCACCGTCCTCAGCGAGGCATGGGCCGCTCATCCCTCCGCCCTCACATGGCTCTCCAATCACCCCGGCCAGCCACCAGAATCCCCCAATCGCCCGCGCCGCAATCGCTGACCACTCCTCCTCGCCGCTTTTCCTCTGAAATGCCACGGCCCATCGCTCCGTTCCCCTCCCACTCGCATGGCCGTCGTCCCTTCAAAGTTCCTTAATGCGGCAGCTTCGCTCGCCCTCCTCACCTCCTTCCCGGCCCAAGCCGAAGACGCCGCCCACCGCAAACTCTACGACGAGAAAATTCACGCCAAAATCGACCGCTATTGCTATAAATGCCACGGCAACGAGAAGCAAAAAGGCGACCTCAATCTTGCCTCCCAGGCCAACTACGACGACATCGTCAAAAACCCCAAACTCTGGGCCGATATCCTCGAACGCATCTTCGCCTTCGAAATGCCCCCCGAAGGTTCCCCAGGCCCCGAATTCGACGAACGCAACGAAATCCTCGACTGGCTCCGCAAGCTCCCCAAAGAAGAACTCGATTGCTCCAAACTCGCCTCGGACCGCACTCAGAGTTTCTACGCCGGCCACGTCATGAGCCGCCGCATCACCCGCGACGAATACCGCAACTCGATCCGCGACCTCACCGGGCTCTCCATCGACGCCGCCTCTAACCTCCCCGCCGATGGTGCCGGCGGCGAAGGCTTCGACACCACCGGCGACACGCTCTTCACCTCCACCCTCGCCATCGAAAAATACCTCGACGCCGCAGAACTCGTCATGGCCGCCCTCCTCCCGGACGCCCCGGACGCCATGCCCGCCCCCGACGCCGCCGCACGCACCGCCCTCCTCGGCGATCTTCCTAGCGACTCTCTCCCACCCCGCGACGCCGCTCGCAAGGTCCTCGACCGCTTCCTCCCTCGCGCCTTCCGCCGCCCCGCCAACCCCGGCGAACCCGAAAAATACCTCGCCGCCTTCGACCGCGCCTCCGCCCGCGGCGACCGCTACGATCTCGCCGTCCGGCTCATGCTCACGGGCATCATCGTCTCCCCTCACTTCCTCTTCCTCGCTGAACCGGAACCCGCCCAGCCCGGCGTCCAGCCGCTCCCGCCCTTCGCCCTAGCCTCCCGGCTCTCCTACTTCCTCTGGGCCTCCATGCCCGACGACACCCTCTTCCAGAAAGCCCTCTCCGGCGAGCTTCTCAAAGACGAGGTCTACCTGGCCGAAATCCGCCGTCTCCTCGCCGACCCGCGCGCCGCTTCCCTCGGCCACCGCTTCGCCGCCCAATGGCTCGACCTCGACCGCGTCGGCACCGACATCAAACCCGACGCCTCCCGCTTCCCCGAATTCACCCCAGCCCTAGCCGCCTCCATGCGCGGCGAGGTCATCAC
>JAIXPK010000375.1 GCA_027486335.1 Verrucomicrobiaceae bacterium
AACGTCAGGATCTCGACCCCGTGAAACGCGGCCAACGACCGCATCATGCGGACAAATTCCTCCTTTTCGGGCTCCCCAAAGATGTGCCGCTGGTCGACCACGCGCGAACAGACGTGGTAGACCCCGGCTTCAGTTTCCGGCTCAGTGTAGACGCGAGGCTTGGCCATGGTAGTGCGGGGACACTGAACATGCGGGTGAAGTGAAGTCAAGGGGTTGTTCGCAGAGGATCCCGCAAAGAGGCCTGTCGACTTGTCCGCCTCGACATGTCCGATCTTGTCCGATCTCGATGAAATCTCGGCGAGGTCTGCCTCCTGGTTTCCGCCTCCTGGTTTCCTCCACGGGTCGGAGTTCCTGGTCGGTGAGGGAGTTGGTAGGTCCCCCCGGGCTTGTGGGATGTCGTTCACACACGCGCGCGCGGCGGCGAGGCGGAATTGGCCACGTCGTTGAGGATTGGACAGACCACTTGAGGAAGAGGGATCAGGGCGTGTGGAAAGAGAGAACCGGAAGAGGAGGTCATGCCTATGAAGGCGCGACAGGATGATGCGTGCACGATGAGACATACCTCTTCCGGAGTGTTTGGAGGTGCCCCGCGAAGGTACGCATTGGTCCACTTGAGCGAGGTTGATTGGACAGACCTCTTCGCGAGTCGGTTTGATTGGACAGACCTCTTCGCGAGTCGGTGGGCGAGCAGGCTGGGGAGTATGAGGGACCGGCCGGCGAGGCTGCGGAGGACGGCCTGCCGACCGATGGGGGGAGCATCGGGAAAGCGCGGGGCTGCATGAGGGGGATGGTGCCACCGGCGACGGGGTGTGGCGATCGTGCTGGTGCGGTCGGCGGGGAGGGAAAGGGAATTGGATTAGGTGGGGGAAGGTGGGGGCGGACGGGTGGGGATGATTGGACGGACCTCTTTGAGTCGGACAGACCTCTTCGCGACGCGGGGGGACCCGGGGGACCGTAGGATGATTGGACAGACCTCTTCGAGTCGACGCGGGCTGATTGCCGCCGATAGCTTACTGAATCAAACGCGCGCCGGAGTCATGATCTCGCGCCACGCGCGCGCGTTGCTGCCGTCGCCACTCAGCGCTTTTCCCTTCTGCAAAAAGCTGCTGAGCAACCATATTTCCGGCCCGGCGTAGCAAATCTTCTCCCACTCGGAGAGGAAGTGCTCGAAGCTCGGGCTTATGGGCGTGACCGGGCATTCCTCGTCATCATGGCAAAGATAGACGACTGGATAGACATCCGATTCGCCGGTGACATGCAGGCCCACTATGTCGCCGTTGCCGACCGCAATAAACGGGACCGTTTGACGCCAAATCTCCCGTCCTTTTTGTTGTTCCTCCGTGGAAGGGTCGTCCTGGCCATCCCACCATGTGTGGATTCCATGCACCTGCAGCAATTCGTTCCACGCGATAAATGCCGGACCTCCGAACAACGTTTGCTGATACGGAAAGACGCGCTCGGTTTGCGGCAATACGTCCTTTCTCGGGGACCAGTGGAATCTGCAATCGAACCTCCCGGCTCCCTCGAGATAGAGCATGCGGAGTGGCGCTGGCAACCCCAGGGGGAGTTCGGCCGCAAGTCGATCCGCCTCCGCTGCGGTGATGGGCGGTTCGATGGAAACCGAGATACCCCACTCGCCCTGAAGGTGATTGAGGCCCCGGACGAACGATTCGGCGCGGCGCATCCATGCGCGTAAAGCTTCCGGTGAACCATTCATGCGATGCTCCTTTCTTCGGCGCTAGAGGCTGCCAAGACCTGGCGCAAGCGCTCCGCCTTGGTGGAGTCTGGCTTTAGCAAGCCTGTCTTTGGATCCAGCCACGGGGCGAGGTTTTCCCAACTCGGGGTGATGTATGCAATTTGCTCCCAACTCACCAGAAACTCGCCGAAACTGTCGCTGATGACTTGAGGCTGCTCAAGACTCTCTTTCGGAACGTAGACAATCTTCCCGCCGGGTTCCGCATCTTTGGAGACCACGGAGATCTGATCGCCATTATTCATCGCAAGAATAGCGATGCGGCCGTGGGTTCTTTCGGGGTCGTCGGCGCGGGCAAATAAACCGATTCTTCCAAGACGCGCGAAAAAATCGCGATTGTCGTAGCATCTAAAATTGGAGGCTTCGCAAAAATCAGCGCCTCCCGTAATCTCCGATCGGTTCGGATAAATGCCCGCAAGCAAAGCCGGCAACCCTCCGTTTGGTTTCCAACGATAACTAAAGCAACATCGGCGGCTCGCGGTTGCGATAAAGTCTCTCAACTCAGGAGGAAGGCTGCATTTGGCCGATTGGAGCCAATCCCTGGTGTGATCATCATCTCCCGCCGCATCAATACCGTCGGAGATGGCAATCTCCCCAGGGAGATGGGTGAGTTTGCGGAGGAACAGCGAAGCGCGATGAGTCCAGCTTGCGTAGTCCATCATTGTTTCTGAGTTTGCCAGTTGGCGTGCCTGCGCATGCTTTCGTCACAATTTCACGTCTGCGGGGATCCGGTCAAAGGCAAAAGGGAAGCGAATCGCTGTGCTTTTTCTTCCCGCCTCCCATGGCTCGCATATTCCGCACAAGGCTCCTTCACCGCCTTCATGCCCGCTGTCGAAGTTACCAAGGTGACCAAGTGCTTCGGCAGGCAGGTGGCTGTGGATGACTTGAGCCTGAGTGTGCCGGAGGGGGCGGTGTTTTGGTGAGTCTGCCCGGACCTTCAGGTGTAAAATTGCACGGGAAGCCGTTTTCCTGATGGGGATGGTGCCGGGAACAGGACTCGAACCTGCACACCTTTCGGTACCAGATCCTAAGTCTGGCGCGTCTACCAATTTCGCCATCCCGGCGGCGTTGAGGAGTGGAGCATTGGTGGGGGGATGGGGGAGTGCAAGCGCGGGGTGAGGGGGAGTGCAGGAGTGGCTTGCGCGGGTGGGGGGGATGGGGTGAGGGTGGGGGATGATGCAGAGAGTGCTGAAATTGACGATGCGATGGGTGCCGGCGGTGGTGCTGCTGGTGGGGTGTTTGTGGGCGGTGGGGGCGTTGTATTTTGATTTTCCGGTGCGGGTGCTGCGGGTGCCGGCGGCGGTGCTGCTGGTGGTGGCGATGGTGGCGGCGCGGGTGAGGTGGCGGCGGGAGTGGGTGAGGTGGATGGGGGCGTGGCTGTTGATGTTCGGGGTGGTGCTGGGGTGGTGGCTGACGCTGAAGCCGTCGCATGAGCGGGTGTGGCAGCTGGATGTGGTGGAGTTGCCGTGGGCGGAGGTTGAGGGGGATGTGGTGACGGTGCACAACATCCGGAACTGTGATTACCGGAGTGTGAGTGATTACACGGTGCGGTGGGA
>JAIXPK010000054.1 GCA_027486335.1 Verrucomicrobiaceae bacterium
CAGCCGGTGAGGTCGGAGATTTCGCGGACGGATTTCTGTTCGAGGTCGAGGAGACGGAGGACAGTTTGTTCGGTGGGGTTGAGCGTGTCGAGGAGCTTATCGACGACCTCGCGGCCGTCGGAGTCTGCGGGATCCGAGGAATGTTCCGGGTTGGCGATGGAGTTTTCGAGGAATTCGGCTTCGTCTTCGGAGAGGTCGGCGAAGCGGATTTCGGGACGGATTTTCTGACGGCGGAGACGGTCGACGCAAGTGTTGACGGTGATGCGGGCGACCCAGTGGGGGAAAGGCTGGTCGGCGCGGAACGAGTCGATGCGGGTGAAGACCTTGAGGAAGACATCCTGAGCGACGTCCTGTTCGTCGGTGGCGCGTGGGAGGTGGGAGCGGACGATGCGGATGACGTGCGGGTAGAGGGCCTCGACGAGAGAGCGTGCCGCGGATTCGCTCCCGTTGCGGACGAGGGCGACGAGGCGGTCCCAGTCCGCAGGGGGAGAGGCATCCGGGTGCAGCATGAGGGCATTTGGGACTGGAGACGCAGGGCTGGGGAGTTGGTCACAGACAGAAATGCGGAAAAGTGGCTGGGAGGGGAGGGTGGTGGGTCAGGCGAGGATGCCTTTGATGGGTTTGCAGGGGTCGACCCCGGTGAGGCGGGCGTCGAGGCCCTGGAATTTGACGGAGAAGCGGGAGTGGTCGATGCCTGCGAGGTGGAGCATGGTGGCGTGGAGGTCGTGCATGGAGACGACGTCGAGGACTGAGCGGTAGCCGAGTTCGTCGGTGGCACCCCATGTGATGCCTGGTTTGATGCCGCCGCCGGCGAGCCACATGGAGAAGGAATTGATGTGGTGGTCGCGGCCGGAGCCCTGGCCCATGGGGGTGCGGCCGAATTCGCCGCCCCAGATGACGAGCGTGTCGTCGAGCATGCCGCGTTCCTTGAGGTCTTTGACGAGAGCGGCGCAGGCTTGGTCGGTGTCGAGGGCGGCTTTGGGCATGGATTCCTCGATGTTGCCGTGATGGTCCCATGCGCGGTGGTAGAGCTGGATGAAGCGGACTCCGCGTTCGGCGAGACGGCGAGCGAGGAGGCAATTGCCGGCGAAGGAGCCGTCGCCGGGTTCCTTGAGACCGTAGAGATCGAGGACGTGCTGGGGTTCGTCGCGGAAGTCGGTGAGTTCCGGGACACTGGACTGCATGCGGAAGGCGAGCTCGTACTGAGCGATGCGGGTGGCGGCTTCCGGGTCGAGGTGTTCGTCGGCGGTGAGACGGTTGAGCCGGTTGATTTCGTCGACGACGAGCCGCTGGGTGCTCTGGCAGACCCCGTCCGGGTTGCCGACGTAGTGGACCGCGTCGCCGCGGGACTGGAAGAGGATCCCCTGGTATTTGCTAGGCAGAAATCCGGCGCTCCATTGTCTGGCGGAGACTGGCTGGGCTCCGTTGTAGCCCTTGGCCTGAGACATGAGGACGATGAAGCCGGGGAGGTTCTGGGATTCCGAGCCGAGACCGTAGAGGAGCCATGAGCCCATGCTAGGGCGGCCCTTGAGGATGGAGCCGCTGTTCATGAAGGCCTGAGCGGGGTCGTGATTGATCTGTTCGGTGACCATGCTGCGGATGATGCAGAGGTCGTCGGCGATGCCTGCGGTGTGGGGGAAGAGCGAGGAGATTTCCTGACCGCTCTGGCCGTATTTTCTGAAGTCGGTGAAGGCTCCGCGGGCTTTGAGGACCGTGTTCTGGAGCTGGGCGAGCTGCTGGCCCTTGGTGAAGCTTTCTGGGAATGGCTGGCCGTGGAGACGTTTGAGTTCCGGTTTCCAGTCGAAGCTTTCGAATTGTGAGGGACCGCCGGCCATGCAGAGGTGGATGACGCGGCGGATTTTCGGCTGATAGTGAGGGAGGGTGGCGGCGCGGGCGGGGGAATCGAGGAGATTGAGGGCGAGGGCGCCGAGGCCGAGACCGCTTTGGCGGAGGAACGAGCGGCGGGCGATGGATTCCGGGGAGATGGGAGGGAGGAACATGGGTCTGAGCGGTTCAGTACCGGGTGATGGTTTCGTGGAGATTGAGGATGACGCGGCAGAGGGAAGTCCATGCGGCGAGTTCCGGGGAGGCGTCTTGGGGAGGCGGGGAGTTGCCGATGGCGAGAAGACGCGGGATGTCATCGGGGCGCTCGGCGTAGGCCTTGCGGGCGGCATTGAGGAAGTCGAGGAGCCCGCGGAGTTCATCCGGGGTGGGCGGGCGGGTGAGGGATTCGGAGAAGGCGAGGCGGATGCGTTCGGCGTCGTTGTTAGCGGCGGGGAGGAGACGGGAGGCCCAGACCCGGGCGGCTTCGACGAACGAAGGATCGTTGAGGAGCGTGAGGGCCTGCTGCGGGGTGTTGGAGGCGGTGCGGAGGGCGACGCAGTCTTCGCGGGAGGGGGCGTCGAAGTTTGCGAGCATGGGGTGCAGGAACGTGCGTTGCCAGTGCGAGTAGATGCCGCGGCGGTACTGGTCCGGGCCCTTGTCAGGGGTGTAGTCGCGGTCTGGGAACTGGAGACCGGCGTAGTAGTCGGCGGGTTGATAGGGTTTGACGGGAGGGCCGCCGAAGGAGAGATCGAGGAGACCGGCGATGGCGAGGGCGTTGTCGCGGACGGCTTCGGCTTCGAGACGCCGCGGGTTCTGGGAGGCGAGCCAGCGGTTGAGCGGGTCGGCGTCGCGGGAGGCGGGGTTAGGGAGCGAGGATTGGCGGTAGGAGTGACTGGAGACGATGAGACGGACCATTCTGCGGAAGTCCCAGTCGGACATGAATTCAGCGGCGAGCCAGTCGAGGAGTTCCGGGTGGGAGGGCGCTTCGCCTTGAGCGCCGAGGTCGTCGGTCTGGGCGCTGAGGCCGGTGCCGAAGAGTTGCCGCCAGAGCCGGTTCATGACGACGCGAGCGGTGAGTGGGTTTTGGGGGGATGTGATCCAGTTGGCGAGGTCGAGACGGGAGAGCGGGCCGTGTTTATCGGGTTGGGGGAGGAAGCCCGGGGTGAGGGGAGGGGCGACGGGGCCGGATTCGTCCTGCCAGTTGCCGCGGGCGAGGACACGGATGGTCAGGGGAGTGGGGGCGCGTTCGGTGACCATGACCGGAGTGTAGCCGTTGCGGGTGGCGGTGATCTGGTCGTCGAGCGCGAGGATGGGTTTGGCTAGGGCGGGCTGGTGGAGGACGAGGAATGAGGCGACGTCGGCGGTGGGCGGGGACTGATGGAAGTTGGAGATAATCGGGGAAGTGGAGACGCGGAGGGCGGCGGCGGAGTGATCCGGGATCGAGACGCGAAGGGATTCGCCGGGGGTGAGGGGAGGGGCGACCGGGCCGGATTCGTCCTGCCAGTTGCCGCGGGCGAGGACGCGGATCGTTAGGGGAGTAGGGGCGCGTTCGGTGACCATGACCTGAGTGAGGCCATTGCGGGTGGCGGTGATCTGGTCGTCGAGTGCGAGGATGGGTTTGGCTAGGGCTGGCTGGTGGAGGACGAGGAATGCGGCGGCGTCGGCGAGAGGGGGCGACTGGTGGAAGTTGGAGATGACCGGGGAGGTGGAGACGCGGAGGGCGGCGGCGGCGTGGTCCGGAAGCGAGACGCGGAGGGATTCGCCGGGGTTGAGGGAGATTGGGTTGGCGAGGAGCCACGTGCTGGAGTGGGCGAGCGAGGCGGCGGCGGGGTCTGTGGTCCAGCCGGAGGTGATGCTGGTGATTTCGAAGCCGTTGGCGTAGCGAGGTTTTCTGCGGTTGGCCTCGGCGGCGCGGATGGTTAGGGCGGATGCCTTGCCGGTGGCGTCGATGCGGGCGAAGGA
>JAIXPK010000209.1 GCA_027486335.1 Verrucomicrobiaceae bacterium
AAGGCCGATCTGCATCCCAATTACCAGGAAACCACCATTACGTGCACGTGTGGCACGGTGTATAACACCCGTTCGACTCAGAAGGAGATCAAGATCGGGATTTGCGCGGCCTGCCACCCGTTCTTCACTGGTGAGCAGCGGTTTGTCGACACGGCTGGTCGTGTGGACAAGTTTGCGAAGCGTTTTGGTGCGGTGACGCTGCGCCGGACGGCGAAGCCGAAGCTTGCGGCGGCTGGTTCGTAGGATCATCTGGGATTTTCAGCAATGGCGGTGCGTGTCCGGGAGCGGGCATGCGCCGCTTTTGTTTGGCGCGGGGATGGCCGTGGGTGAGTGATTGGGGGGTGATGGGCTGAGCTGCGTTGAGTGAGAATTGCGGGACTTATGGATTACGCGACGCTGATTGAGAGGAAGCGACTGCGGCTGGCGGAGCTGGAGGTGGGGATTGCTGCGCCTGATTTTTTCAATGATCCGAAGCGGGCGGGGGATTTGACGCGGGAGCATGCGTCGATCCGGAAGTTGCTGGGGATGTGGGATCGTTATGGGCAGACGGGGCGGGAATTGGAGGAGAGTGTGGTGCTGGCGAAGGGGGAGGATGAGGAGATGGCGGCGATGGCGGCGGAGGAGGTGCCGGTGCTGGAGGAGCGGCTGGCGGGGTTGTCGGTAGAGATTCAGTATGCGTTGCTGCCGCGGGATCCGAGTGAGGATCGGGATGCGCTGGTGGAGATTCGGGCGGGAACGGGTGGGGATGAGGCGGCGATTTTTGCGGGGGATCTGATGCGGATGTACATGCGGTATGCGGAGGGTCGGGGTTGGAAGGTGGAGCCGATGGATGCGAGTGCGTCGGATGCTGGGGGGTTCCGGGAGGTGATTTTCAAGGTGAGTGGGGAGGAAGTGTTCCGGTGGTTGAAGTATGAGAGCGGGGTGCATCGGGTGCAGCGGGTGCCGGCGACGGAGGCGCAGGGGAGGATTCACACGTCGACGGCGACGGTGGCGGTGCTGCCGGAGGCGGAGGAAGTGGATGTGGAGATTCGGGCGGATGAGATTCGGGTGGAGGTGTGTCGGGCGAGTGGGAGTGGCGGGCAGGGGGTGAACACGACGGATTCGGCGGTGCAGATCATGCATTTGCCGACGGGGCTGATTGTGAGGTGTCAGGACGGGCGGAGTCAGATCAAGAATAAGGAGAAGGCGATGACGGTGCTGCGGTCGCGGTTGCTGGAGCGGCGGCAGACGGAGGAGGCGGCGAAGTATTCGGCGCACCGGAAGAGTCTGATTGGGAGCGGGGGTCGGGAGGAGAAGGTGAGGACGTACAATTACCCGCAGAACCGGGTGACGGATCACCGGATCAACGTGACGCTGTACCATCTGCCGGCGTTCATGGATGGGGATCTGGAGGACATGATCGGGGCGCTGCAGAAGAGCGAGATGGAGGAGCGGATGGCGGAGGCGGGGATGGTTTGAGAGCCTGCTTGCGATGGTGGCGAGGCGGGTGGAGCGGAGGGGGATGAACGAGCAAGTGATTGCGGACGGGATGGACGCGGCGGCGTTGCGGCGGCTGACGGCGGCATTTTACCGTCGGGTGCGGACGGATGATCTGATTGGGCCGATGTATCCCGAGGGGGATTGGGCGGGGGCGGAGGAGCGGCTGGCGGATTTTCTGTGTTTCCGGCTGCTTGGGGAGATGAAGTACATTGAGGAGCGGGGGCATCCGAGACTGAGGATGAGGCATGTGGGGTTTGCGATCGGGGTGGCGGAACGGGATCGGTGGCTGGCGCTGATGGGAGCGGCGATGGAGGAATGCGGGGTGGCGGAGGAGGTGCGGGTGGAGCTGGAGGCATTTTTCGGGCAGGTGGCGGATTTCATGAGGAATCGTCCTGAGGCCGGGGTATGAGTGGGTGTTGAGGACGATGAATGCCGGGGGATTTTCACTGAACCTAGCGTTGCCGGATTTGTGGCAGCAGGAAGCGGTGCGGGCGTTGCGCGGGGGGAGTGATGTGGTGGTGGATGCGCCGACGGGTGCGGGGAAGACGTGGATTTTCGAGTTGCTGGTGAAGGGAGGGTGGAAGGGGCAGGCGGTGTTCACGGTGCCGACGCGGGCGCTGGCGAACGACAAGCGACTGGAGTGGCAGCGGCAGGGATGGAATGCCGGGATTGTGACTGGGGATGTGTCGGAGAATGCGGGGGCACCGGTGGTGGTGGCGACGCTGGAGACGCAGCGGGAGCGGTTGCTGCGGGGAGATGGGCCGACGTTGCTAGTGATTGATGAGTACCAGATGCTGGGGGATCCGGTGCGGGGGGCATGTTATGAGCTGGCGGTGGCGCTGGCACCTGCGACGACGCGGCTGCTGCTGCTGAGCGGGAGTGTGGGGAATGCGCGGGAGGTGGTGGAGTGGATGAGGCGATTGGGGCGGCGGGTGGAACTGGTGTCGGTGCGGGAGCGTCCGGTGCCGCTGGAGGAGATGCCGGTGGAGCAGCTGCCGCGGCAGGCACCGAAGCAGATCACGGGGTTCTGGCCGCGGCTGGCGGCAGGGGTGCTGTTGTCAGGGTTGGGGCCGCTGCTGGTGTTTGCGCCGCGGCGGAAGGACGCGGAGGCGATTGCGCGGCGGATTGCGGTGTCGGTGCCGACGCCTGATCCGCTAGTGCTGACGAAGGAGCAGGAGAGGATTCTGGGGGCGGACTATGCGGCCTTGCTGAGGCAGCGGGTGGCTTGTCACCACAGCGGGATGAGTTATCAGCAGCGGGCGGGGATTATCGAGCCGCTGGCGAAGGCCGGGCAGTTGCGGGTGATTGCGGCGACGACCGGGCTGGCGGCGGGGATTAACTTTTCGATGCGGTCGGTGATTGTGGCGGAGACGGTGTACTTTGACGGACGGAGGGAGCGGCAGATTGCGCCGGATGAACTGCTGCAGATGTTTGGTCGGGCGGGGAGGCGGGGACTGGATGAGATTGGTTATGTGATCAGTGCGGCGCGGACGCCGCGGTTGAGTGATGCGTCGCCGCGGGCGTTGCGGCGGAGCAATCAGATTGACTGGCCGGTGCTGCTGCGGGTGATGGAGCGTGCGGCGGCGCGTGGGGAGGCACCGTTTCCGGCTGCGGCGGCGTTCTGCGAGCAATTGTTCAGCCGGCAGAAGATTGTGCTGGGTTTTGAGAAGGCGGTGCCCGGGGCGGTGGTGCCGGCGGGTGGAGCGCCGACGAATCTGTTCGGGCTTCAGCCGACGCGGCGGGAAGTTAGGAATGCGGCGGGGGAATGGGAGACGATGAGGAAGGAGCGGGTGGGGACGGCGGCGCTGGGGACGGCGCTGGTGTGGCGGGAGGGGAAGGCGGTGCGGGCGACGGGAGACTTTGAGTTCATGACGAAGGCGTTCCGGATCGGGCGGGTGTGCCGACTGGCGAGTGCGGATGGGGAAGTTAGGTATGGTCGGGAGCTGGCGTTGGCGGTGCTGCGCGAGACGGGGGCTTTTTCGCTGACGAAGCCGGCGGCGAGGATGATTGGAGAACGAGCGGGCGGGGAGTGGAGCGAGGGGGAGATCGGGGAGCGGGTGGTGGTGCGGCTGGCGGGGCAACTGGAGGGCGGGGTGGCTGCGGGATTGGTGAGGCGCGGGGAAGTGCTGGCGCTGCTGATTGATTACGGGGCGTTGGAATGGCCGGTGTATGCGGATGCGTCGGGGGCGCGATTGGTGGCGCCGGAGGAACGGGTGGTGACGGAGGAGCGGGATGCGGAGTTTGCGGTGGATGGCGGAATGACGACGGCGGCGAGCCACACTGCGGTGTATGCGTGGCGGAAGTTAGGGTTGGTGACGGAGGACGGGACCCCGACGCGGCGGGGCCGGGTGTTCAGCTTGTTCAGTGGTGGTGAGGGACTGGCGGTGGC
>JAIXPK010000483.1 GCA_027486335.1 Verrucomicrobiaceae bacterium
CAAGTCAGCCGCCGCTCCTGCCGCTGCTGACCCGGTGCGTAACAGTTCCGCCGCCTGATTAGCAGCCCCGCTGCCTGAATCGATCCCTTCCGCTAAAGGCACTTGGCGTGACGCTTACGTTGGCGCTGTCCTGATTCCAGTAGCGGTAGGCGGCTTCGACGGCTGCAGGGGGGACTTCGTAGAGATCGGCGGCTTTTTCGATGCTGCCTTCGGTGACGGCGGCGCGCCAGAGGGTTTCGGCCGAATAACCGGAGCCGGCGAGGCAGGGTGCGCCGAAGCGGATCTTCGGGTTCAGCTCGATGATTTGATCTCGGAAGGTGAAGGCGCGGTAGAGGACGGCGTAGCCGTTGGCGTCATAGTCGAGGTCTTTCATGTAGGCCTCGATGCAGGGTTTCATGGATTTCTGACCCATGTCTTTGCCTGTCAGGCCAACCGGGTTATGGTCGTCTTCCTTGAGAAAGATGTGGAGGTCTTTGCCGACGAGGACCGTGCGGTGATCCTTTCTGGCGAAGGGGTGCTCGATGTGGTAGTGTTCCTTGGCGTTGCGGAGGGCCTCTTTGATTTTCTGTAGCGGGACGCCGTGATCAGCGCGCAGGGAGCGGATGGCGAGGGCTTCGACGAAGTCGGTGAAGCTGATGTGTTTGCTGTGGTCATCGAGAATTCTACTGCGGCTCATCGGCTCGCCAGCTTTCGTTCCGAAGAACCAACGGTTCAGAGTGGCCTTTGGCATCCTGGCATAGCGTGCCGCTTCGGCGACGGAGTAAGCGCCGAGTCCTTCGATGGTGGCTTGGAGCGTGGTGACCATGGGGTGCGGAGATTGTTTCTAGGTGAAAAGGGAGGGGTCGCCAAGGGCAATCCCGGAGGACTGGGTGGGGTGGGGGTAGGGCGGGGATGGGTTGGTTGGGAAGGGGGATGGCTTGGTCGGAGGGGGCGATTGCTGGTTGGGTGGCGCGAGTGCGGAGCCTCGCGATCCCGGGCTTGGGCGGAGGCTGGTTGGGTGGGCTTGGTCGGAGGGGGTGATTGCTTGTTGGGAGGCGCGAGTACGTAGCCTCGCGATCCCGGGTGGTCGGAGGGGGCAATTGCTGGTTGGGTGGCGCGAGTGCGGAGCCTCGCGATCCCGGTGCTTGGTCGGAGGCTGGTTGGGAGGGCTTGGTTGGAGGGTGGCGCGAGTGCGGAGCCTCGCGATCCCGGGCTTGGTCGGAGGCTGGGTTGGGAGGGCTTGGTCGGAGGGGCTTGTTGGGAGGCGCGAGTACGGAGCCTCGCGATCCCGGGCTTGGTCGGAGGCTGGTTGGGAGGGAGTGAATTTGTGTTGCTGGAGCGAAAATGTCGTTTGCCCGGATTGCGGTGACTTGGGTAGAAGTGAGCAGTTGGCCGCCTTGCCGGCCCTGACTTGATGAACGATGATCCCGCCGTGGAACCTGTGCCTCGTGGATGGCATTCGCGTGGTTACCTGCCGCATTTCGATTCGCCGGAGGTGATCCAGCACGTGACGTTCCGGCTAGCGGACAGCTTGCCGGGCGCGGTGGTTGGGCGGTTGCTGGCGGAGATTGATGGGCTTGATCCGGAGCTGAGGGACGTGGAAACGCATCGCCGTCTCGAGGGTTTGGCTGATGCGGGCCACGGGGCGTGCTGGTTGCGGCGGGAGGAATGTGCGCGGATCGTGCAGGATGCGCTGCTGCACTTCGACGGTGAGCGTTATCACCTGATGGCATGGGTGGTGATGCCGAATCACGTGCATGCCTTGTTTCAGACCCTGCCGGGTTGGGCGACGGGGACGGTGGTGGTTCGTGGAAGACATTCACGGGCAATGCGATTGGGCGGCTCGTGGGGCAGGCGGGTGAATCGCTGCCGCAGGTATGGTGTCCGGACTATTGGGACCGCTACATTCGGAACGATGGTCACTTTGTGCAGGCGCTGGATTACATTCATAACAACCCGGTGAAGGCGGGTCTGGTGCGGCGACCTGAGGATTGGCGGTGGAGCAGTGCGGCGCGTTCTCTGGGGCTGTGAGGCTGGTTGGGTGGATTGTTGGGTGGGGGGGATTGCTTGTTGGGTGGCGCGAGTACGGAGCCTCGCGATCCCGGGCTCGGTCGGAGGCTGGTTGGGACGGCTTGGTCGGAAGGCTTGTTGGGAGGCGCGAGTACAGAGCCTCGCGATCCCGGTGCTTGGTCGGAGGCTGGTTGGGTGGGATTGGTCGGAGGCGCTTGTGGGGTGGCGCGAGTACGGAGCCTCGCGATCCCGGGGCTGGTTCGGAGGCTGGTTGGGAGGCTGGTTGGGAGGCTGGTTGGAGGGGGCAATGCTTGTTGGGTGGCGCGAGTACGGAGCCTCGCGATCCCGGGCTCGGTCGGAGGCTGGTTGGGTGGCTTGGTCGGAGGGGGCGATGCTTGTTGGGTGGCGCGAGTACAGAGCCTCGCGATCCCGGGCTCGGTCGGAGGCTGGTTGGGACGGCTTGGTCGGAGGGGCTTGTTGGGGGGGCTTGGTCGGAAGGGGGCGGGGGGTTAGGAGAGGGCGAGGGAGCGGGCGGTGTGGGCTGGGTGGGAGCGTGCGGAGGAGTCGAGGATGATGACTGGGAGGGATGGTGGGAGGACTTTGCGCCATGCGGCGAGGCGGGAGCGGAGGCGGTCCTGGTATTCGGGGAGGGCAGCGTAGCGGGATTCGAAGGCGGCGGCGTCGAGGAGGGCGATGGCCTGGCCGGAGGGGGAGAGGGAGGTTAGGGAGGAGGCGGCGAGGGTGCCGTGGAGGTCTTGTTCGGGGGTGGCGGCGAGGGAGAAGACGAGGGCGAGGAGGGAGGGAGGATCGGTGAGGGAGGAGAAGGCGTCGTCTTCTGAGCCGTAGGCGATGGGTGGGTGGAAGTGGGCGAGGGTGGCTGGGCCCCAGAGGTGTTGAGCGATGATGCGGAGGGCGTCGCGGGAAGGGGAGTCGGGCTCGGCGTGGACGGGGAAGACGTGGAGGATGGCGGCGCGTGAGCCGCTAGAGTCGCGGCAGCGTTCGGCGATGCGGTGCCAGTGGTTGTCGAGGGAGTTGGTGGCGGCGCGTTGTTCGAGTCGCGCCATGTTCCAGAGGAGGATGCGGGGGACGAGGATGAAGAGTGCGGCGGTGGCGGCCCAGAGGTGGATCCACGGGGCGGCGGAGCCGCGTGCGGGGTCGGGGACGGGGATGTTGGTGACGATTGAGGCGGGGCCGAGGGCGACTCGGGTGAGGGCGCGGACCTGGGGTTCCTGGAGGAACGTGCTTTCCCATGTGACGGTGTAGGCGCGGGCGAGGCCGCGGGTGTACATGCCGGTGATGATGCCTATCGTTAGGGCGATGGCGGCGATGTGGAAGGCTTGTCTGAGTCTGGCTCTACGGATGGGAGCGGTGGTGGTGGCGGTGGCGGACTGGTAGAGCGCGGTGGTTTGGGCGAGGAGGTCCGGGGATTGCAGTTGCGGGGCGGCGGGAGTGTGGGGTTTGGCGGGTTTTTTCCAGTGGGACCAGATGCTCCATGCGGCGACGGCGGCATTCCATGCGATGAGGCCGAGGATGGGGAAGGAGAGGACGTTGATCTGGCGGGCGGGGCCGAGTTCGTTGGTGAACCAGCCGAGGAGGAAGGCGGCGGCGAGGGTGGCTGGGAGGGCCCAGCGTTGCCATGGGGGAGCCGGGGCGGCGAGGGCGGCGGATTTTTCCTGCCAGAGAGAGGGGAGGGCGGCGAGGAGACGTCGGGAGCGATCGCGGAGAAAGGCGGCGTCGGATTCGTGCGCGGCGGCGGATTGGCTGGCGGCGGCGCGGATGTCGAGCGGGATGAGCTGGGCGGCACCGTCGGCGGCTTCGATGCAATGCACGAAGGAGACGGAGGCCTTGTCCTCGGGGGAGAGGGAGGAGAAGCGGGCGTCGGCCATTGGGGTGATGGCGGAGAGCGGTCGGGACTGGCCCGCGGAGTCCCTTGGGGGGATCAGTTCCGGCCCTTGAGGAGGTAGGTGAAGGCAATGACTCCGAGGCCGAGGAAGACGATGGTGTAGACAACGCCGAGGGAGATATCAGGGATCATGGTATGGGGAGCATAAGGCGCAGGGAGCGGGCGACGCCAGGGGATTTTTCTGGGGAAGTGAGAAGTGAGAAGTGAGAAGTGAGAACGGAGATCGGGGATCGGGGAACGTGGGGGCGGAGAATGGGGATTTGGGAGCGGAGATTTCGGTGGCGGTGGTGGGGGAGATGGGGAATGAGGGCGGCATGAAAGAAGCGAATGAATTGAAGGCGAGTGTTTGGGGTGTGGTGGCGATTGTATTGGTGGCGGGAGGGGTGGCCGGGTGTTCCGGGGTTGGAGGGACGCCGATGGGGGCGGTGGTGCCGTCGATTTATTCGAGATTGAGGCCGCAGCAGTACACGTGGCATCCGGAGCGAGCGACGGCTGGGCCGGTTTTGGTGTTTGTGAGCATTCCGCGGCAGGAGGCTGTGGTGTATCGGAACGGGGTGAGGATTGGGCGGGCGGCGGTGAGTACTGGGAAGGAAGGGCATGCGACGCCGACGGGGGTGTTTCAGATTCTGGAGAAGGATGTGGATCATCATTCGAAGACGTATGGCAACGCGCCGATGCCCTACATGGAGCGGTTGACGTGGGATGGGGTGGCGTTGCATGCGGGTTTCAATCCGGGGCATCCTGCGTCGCACGGGTGTGTGCGGATGCCTGAGCCGTTTGCGCGGGAGCTGTACGGCGTGACGAAGAAGGGTGGGACGGTGATTATTTCAAAGAGTGCGAAGCTGCCGACGATGACGGTGGGTGTGGCGGGGGGCGGTGGGAGCGGGGGATCGCCTGGGGCGATTGTGATGAGCACGACGACGCGGAATGTGGTGGTTTATCAGAACGGGAAGGAGACGGGGAGGGCTCCGCTGACGGTGAGTGGCGGGATGGAGCGGTTCCGCGGGGAGAGTGTGTTTCTGTATGGGAGTGATGGCGTGTGGCACCGGGTGGAGGGCGGAGGCCGGGTGGAGGACGTGCGGTCGATGATGGTGCCGCCGCCGGCGTTTGCGGGGAAGATGAAGGCGGTGATTCGACCGGGGACGACGATGGTCGTGACGAGCGAGCCGCTGGTGACGGGCGGCGGCGGGACGAGCCGGGAGTTGCTAGGGAGCAGGTGAAGGAAGTGAGAAGTGAGAAGTTAGAGGTTAGAAATCGGAAATTAGAAACAAGGAGGTGGAGGTGAGAGGTGAGAAGTGGGGTCAATCGATGGGGCGGACGAGGTCGGCGGAGGAGAAGGCGGAGGTGGAGCCGTCTGGGAGGAGGAGGAGGAGTTCGCCGTTGGGGCCGAGGCCGGCCCATGAGCCTGTGAATTCGGTGCCGTGGGAGGTGAGGCGGATGGATTTGCCGGTGAGGGAGCTGCGTTGGGAGCAGTCGGCGAGGAGGGCGGGGAAGTTGGAGGTGGCGGTGTGGATGGATTGGGCGAAGGATTCGAGGAAGGCGATGGTGAAGGCGGTGCGGTCTATTGGGGTGCCGCCGTTTTCTGCGAAGACGGAAGTGGCGTTGGGGCGGAGGTCCGGGGGGAAGTCGTCGGGGGAGGCGTTGAGATTGATGCCGAGGCCGACGACGACGAAGCCTGAGGACGGGTGGAGGACGGATTCGAGGAGGATGCCGCAGACCTTGCGGTCGGCGAGGAAGACATCGTTAGGCCATTTGATGGTGGCGGGTGGGAGTGCGGAGGAGAGGTCGAGCGTGCGGGTGACGGCGAGGGCGGCGGCGTGGGTGAGGCGTGGCCATTGATCTTGTGGGAGGGAAGGCCGGAGGAGGATGGAGAGGATGAGATTGCGGCCGGGAGGGGAGATCCATGACGAGCCGCGGCGGCCGCGGCCGGAGGATTGGGAATCGGCGGTGATGAGGGAGCCGTGGGGCGCGCCGGAGAGACCGAGGGTGCGGGCGTCGTCGTTGGTGGACGAGGTGGCGTCGAGACAGCGGGCGGAAGCGCCGGGCCAGAGACGGTGGCAGGCGGCGGAGAGGGCGGCTTCGTCGAGCGGGGAGACGAGGGTCATGCGTGCGGGGCGAAGTCGAGGCCGAGGTCGAGGGCTTTGACGGAGTGGGTGAGGGCGCCGCTGCTGATGAAGTCGACGCCGGTGGCGGCGAGGGAGGGGAGACGTTCGAGCGTAATGCCGCCGGAGGCTTCGAGTTGGATGCCTGAGCCTTTGGCCATGGAGACGCAGCGGGCGACGGTGTCGTTGTCCATGTTGTCGAGGAGGATGATGTTGACGCCTTCGAGCTGGAGGAATTGGGCGACTTGTTCCGGTGTATCGGCTTCGATTTCGATGCGGATGGAGGGATGGAGGGATTTGGCGCGGGCGATGCCTGCTTTGAGTTCGGCGGGGTTGCCTGCGGACATGAGGTGATTGTCTTTGACCATGACCATGTCGTAGAGGCCGGAGCGGTGGTTGGTGCCGCCGCCGGCGCGGACGGCGGCTTTTTCGAGCCAGCGCCAGCCGGGGGTGGTTTTGCGGGTATCGAGGATGCGTGTGGGGGTGTGTGCGATGGCGTCGACGGCGCGGCGGGTTTGGGTGGCGATGCCGCTGAGGCGCTGGAGGAAGTTGAGGGCGGTGCGTTCTGCGGAGAGGATGCTACGGGCTGGGCCGGAGAGGGAGATGACTTTGGTGCCTCGGGAGAGTGGTGCGCCGTCGGTGAGGTGGGAGGTGACGGAGATGAGTGGGTCGAGCCCGCGGAAGACGGCGGCGGCGGTTTCGGTGCCGGCGAGGATGCCATGTTCGCGGGCGACGATGTCTGCGGAGGCCGAGCGGTTTTGGGGGACGAAGCAGGAAGCGGTGACGTCGCCTGGGCCGAGGTCTTCGGAGAGGGCCATGCGGATGAGTTGGAGGACGGCGTCTGGGAGCATGGTGGGGAGATTCTGCGGGCGAGGGGAAAAGTAAAGCCGTGGTGGCTGATCGGGAAACAGAAAGCTGGTGCAGGGGGCGGGGGAAGTGGCAGGATGGGGGTTCATGAAGCGATCACTTTTGATAATCGGAATGCTGATGGGAGCGGGCTGGCTGCGGGCTGGCGACGTGAACGTGGCGGCGGGTCGTCCGGTGGTGGCGAGCGGGCCGACGACTGGCGTGCCGGGGTTGGTGACGGACGGGGATGCGACGACGGTGACGGCTCCGGTGACGGCCGGGGTGAATGGGTTTTACTATCAGATTGATCTGGGGCGGGAAGTGCCGTTGGAGCAGATTCAGTTGTACAGTCAGATCAATGGGAATGCGAACCGGCTGTCGAGAGTGAGGATGAGTGTATTCAGTGACAATGGGGGAGTGGCTGGGGTTGAGCGGTGGAGGTACACGATTAGGCCTGGGGGTGAGAACAATCCGCAAGGCGGGGTGGATGTGCTGACGGCGGGGTTGCATCCAGCGGGGACGTTCCGCGGGAGATTTGTGAGGATCACGAATGACGGACTGACGACGAATTGTCCAAATGTGGCGGAGATTGAGGTGTATGAGGCACCGACGCCGGAGGTGACGTATTTCGGGGTGGATGCTGGGAATGTGACGGTGACGGGGCGGCCGGGATTGCCGGCGGAGGCGGTGCTGGAGTGGAAGGTGGCGGGTGCGACGACGGTGACGATTGATCAGGGGATTGGGGTGGTTAGTGTGCCGACGGGTCGGGTGACGGTTAGGCCTGATGCAAGGACGACGTATACGCTGACGGCGACGAATGGGGCTGGGGTGACGGTGCGGACGGTGACGGTGGGGGTGGATGAGACGGAGCTGCCGCCGGAGGTTTCGGAGTTTCTGGCGAGCAATGCGGGAGGGATTGAGGATAGTGAAGGGCAGCGGCACGACTGGGTGGAGGTGTTCAATCCGAATCCGTTTACGGTGAATCTGAATGGTTATCACCTGACGGATAATCCGTCGAATCCGACGAAGTGGCGGTTTCCGTCGTTCAGTGTGCCTGCTAATGGGTATGCGTGGGTTTGGGCGTCGAACCGGGCGACGCCGGGCGAGCCGCTGGAGATTCCGCACACGAATTTTGCGCTGAACACGAGTGGGGAGTATGTGGGGCTGGTGGGTCGGGACGGGAAGACCGTGGTGAGCCAGATTCCGGCGGCCTGGCCGGCGGTGGCGGTGTATCCGGTGCAGGCGGTGGATCACAGTTATGGGCGGAGTGGTGGCGGGGAGGGGTATTTTCAGGTGCCGACGCCTGGTGCGGCGAACGGGACGAGGTTTGAGGGAGTGACGGCGGAGCCAGTGTTTTCCGTGGCGCGGGGGTTTTATGCGGCGGCGCAGAACCTGACGATTACGACGACGACGCCTGGGGCGGAGGTGAGGTACACGACGAACGGGGCGGCACCGACGGCGACGACTGGGACGGTGTTAGTGCCCGGGGGATTCATTGCGGTGAGTGCGACGCGGGTGATTCGGGCGGCGGCGTTTCGTGCGGGATGGGTGCCGTCGGATGTGGTGACGCATACGTATCTATTTCCGGCGACGCAGAGTACGGCTGGGTGGCTGAATGCGTCGATTGCGACGAACCCTCTTTATGCGCCGCAGATGGTGGATGCGCTGAAGCAGGTGCCGAGCATGAGCATGACGGTGGGGCCGGTGACGATTGACGGGGCGAGTGACAAGGTGGGGGCGCTGGAGTGGATTGATCCGGCGGGCGGGCCTGGTTTTGTGATTCCGTGCGGGGCGAAGCTGTTTGGCGGGGCGTTCACGAATTTTGCGAAGAAGAGTTATCGGATCAGTTTCAAGGGTGAGTATGGAGCGGGGAAGCTGCGGTTTCCGTTGTTTGCAGGATTTGACCGCGGGCTGGCGGCGACGGAGGAATTCGACCAGATCGAGCTGCGGAACGGGTCGCACGACATGGTGGACCGCGGGTTCTACATGTCTAACATTTTCACGGATGCGACGATGCTGGACATGGGTGCGTTTGCGCCGCACGGGCGGTTTGTGCATCTGTATCTGAATGGGTCGTACTGGGGGCTCTATCATCTGCGGGAGCGTTGGGCGGCGGAGATGATGTCGTCGTATTACGGGGGGAGGAGCAGTGATTATGAGTCGATTAACGGGAACCTGAATGTGGGGGGCTGGGCGGATCCGGGGTTGCCTTATGACAACGGGACTGGGGCGATGTGGACGGAGATGAAGGCGCGGGCGTTGTCCGGGGGGGGGGATGTGTACGGGAAGCTGAGGCCGCTGGTGGATGTGCCGCAGTATGTGGATTACATGACGATGTGGATGTTCGGGAAGTCGGAGGACGAGTATCGACTGACGGGGCCGACTGGGCCCGGGCACGGGGGGAAGTTCATGCTGAATGATGCGGACGGGTATCTGTATCTGGCGGCGTATGGCGGGCCGGGGTCGGACCGGACGGGACGGTCGACGCCAGGGAAGGCGGCTGGTGACGGGCCGGGGTCGTTGTTTTCGATGCTGTATCGTGATGGCGGGAGTGATTACCGGATGCTGCTGGCGGATAGGATTCAGCGGGCGTTTGTGGCTCCGGGGGGTGCGATGACTCCGGCGGCGAATGCGGCGCGGCTGACGGAGTTGTGTGCGGGGATTGAGAAGGCGATTATTCCGGAGTGTGCGCGGTGGAATTACAGGACGCCGCCGAGTTGGACGGCGGCTCGGGATGGTGCGTTGAACTGGTTTCTGGGGAGTCGGGTGGGGACGGCGGCGACGTTCACGGTGCCGCGGACGACGACGGTGTTAGGGCACTATACGACGGCGGGGTTTTATCCTGCGGTGGCGGCACCGGTGGCGAATCCGGGGCCGGGGGTGGTGGCGGCTGGGACGGGCGTGCAATTGACGACGGGGACTGCGGCGGCGGGGATATTGTACACGGTGAATGGGCCGGATCCGAGGATGGGCGGGGCGCTGGTGCCGAACACGCAGGTGCTGGGTGCGGGGGCGACGGGGCGGTACCGGGTGCCGGCGACGAGTGGCGAGGGGATTGCGAGTGCTGTGATTCCGGGGCTGGCGGCGTACTGGCCGATGGATGGGAGCCCGGCGGAGGCGCAGGGATTGTTTAACGGGGCGTTTTCGAACGGGGCGCTGGCGGCGAGTCCCGGGAGGTTTGGGAGTGGCTGTGTGGAGCTGGACGGGGCGAATGATTATGTGTTTATCGGGAATCCTGCGGGCTTGCAGATTACCGGGCAGATTACGATTTCGGCGTGGGTGAAGCCTGACAATACGACCGGGGTGCGGAACATTGTGAACAAAGGGCACGACACGGGGACGCCGAACGGGGAGATCACGCTGCGGATCAATGCAGGGTCCTATCAATGTGGGTACTGGGCTGGGAATGCGGGAACGGTGATTGTGTCGGGGCCGTCGACGGGGGCGGGATCGGCGGCGGCGGATCTGGGGACATGGCATCACATTGCGGGATTGTGGGATGGGGAGGCGTGGCGGGTGTATCGGGACGGCGTGCAGATTGCGAGTGCGCCGAGTGCGACGGGGGCGGTGACGGTGCCGACGGTGGGGTGGGCGATCGGGGCTCGGGGGAATGGCGGAGAGCGGTATTTTGACGGACAGATTGATGAGGTTAGGATCTACCGTCGCGGGTTGCGGCCGGACGAAGTGCAGGCGCTGGCGAACAACGTGGCGGTGTCGGATCAGGCGGTGTGGACGCATGTGGATTATGATGACAGCGGGTGGGTTGGTGCGGCGAATGGGGTTGGGTTTGCTCCGGTGGGTGATGCGTTGGGGATTGGGGTGGTGCAGGACATTGGGGGTGCGGCGAGGGGGGTGAATGCGAGTGTGTACACGAGGTATCCGTTTGTGCTGAGTGCGGCGGAGCGAGCGGCGACGGTGTCGCTGACGCTGAGGGTTAGGGCGGACGACGGGTATGCGGCGTTTCTGAATGGGACGCGGGTGGCGGGGCGGAATGTGCCGTTTCCGCTGACGGGGACGAGTGCGGCGACAGGTGAGACGGCGGACGGGGTGGCGCTGGCTGGGGAGACGGTGGATCTGACGGGATTTCTGCCGCTGTTGAGGGACGGGACGAATGTGCTGTCGGTGCAGGGGTTGAATGCGGCGGCGGGGGATGATGATGCGTTAGTGGCGGTGGAACTGCTGAGTTTCCGGGGGACGCCGGGGTTGTCGCCGGTGGCGCAGACGTATGTGGCGGGGACGCCGCCGGTGGTGTCGGTGAATTCGGTGGTGCGGGCGCGGTCGTGGGTGGCGGCGACGCGGGTGTGGAGTGCGATGAGCGAGACCTTTCACCAGGTGGGGGCACATGCGTGTCCGCCGGGTTGGCTAGTGTGTTCCGAGCTGCATTACAATCCGCAGGGGGATGATGACGGGGAGTTCATGGAATTGATGAATGCGGGGCCTGGGGCGGTGAATCTGCGGGGGGCGCGGTTTACGAGCGGGGTGACCTTTGCGTTTCCGGGGAACCGGGACACGATCCTAGGGCCAGGGGAGCGGTTGGTGCTGGCGGACAGTGCGATTGCGTATCAGCGGGTGCAGGGGTGGGCGGCTGGTTTCGGGGGGATTTACCGGGACAGCCTGTCGAATGCCGGGGAGCGGCTGACATTGGTGAGTGCGGACGGGTTGACGACCCTGCTGGATTTTGTGTGGGACGGGACGGGGGCGTGGCCGGACGAGGCTGACGGGGGCGGGCGGAGTCTGGTGCTGGTGAATCCGCGTGCGGGGATGGATCTGAATGATCCAGCGAACTGGCGGGCGAGCACGGGCGATCACGGGAATCCTAACGGGAGTGATGCGGTCGGGTTCAGCGGGGATCCGCGGATGGATCGGGATGGGGACGGACTGACGGCGTGGGAGGAGTATGCGTATGGGACGAGTGACAACCGGGCGGGGGACCGGGTGGAGTTAGTGCCGGGTGCGGGTTGGCCGTACGAGTGGGCGGTGGATCACGCGGCGGCGGCGGATGGGGCGGCGGTGCGGGTGGCGGGGAGTGGTGATCTGTGGGCGTGGACGGTGCCGATGCAGTTGACGCGTCGGGTGGTGCTGCCGGACGGGCGGGTGCGGTCGACGTGGCGCCCGGCGGTGCCGCCGGAGCGGGCGTTTTTTGTGCCGGTGGTGCCGGGGGTGCCTTGAGGGGCTTGAGCGATTGACCGGGGGCGCGGGGTGATCAGGGTGGGGGATGTCTTATGTGCTGATCATTCATGAAGTGGCCGACTATGCTGCGTGGAAGTTAGTCTTTGATGGGGCGGCGGAGATTCGGAGGGAGGCGGGGGAGCGGAGTTATCAGGTGTTGAGGTATGAGGGGGATGGGAATCGGATCGTGCATTTTTCGCGATGGACGAGCCTTGAGGCGGCGCGGGCGTTTTTTGAGTCGCCGCGGTTGGTTAGGATCCGGGAGGAGGCGGGGGTGAAGGCACCGGAGTTCCGGTATCTTGAGGAGTTGGAGGCTGGGGAGTTGTGAGGGGGTGGTGGGGGTGACAAGGCCGGGGCGGCCTTGTAATGGCGGGCGTAAGGAGTGCGGGTGGTGATTTGCTGGGGCATCGACAAGGCCGGGACGGCCTTGCTACGGTTGGAGGCTGGGGAGTTGTGAGGGGGGGAGGCGCGGGCGGTCAGCGGGTGACGCCGCGCTGACTGGATTGGAAGAAGGCGATGAGGTGGAGGACGTGGGGGTTGGCTCCGTGAGGGGAGGCGGAGAGGGAGTCGATGGATTCCGGGGTGGTGGAGCCGCGCATGAAGAAGGCCTTGTAGGCTTCTTTGAGGGCGCGGGTATCTTCTTCGGAGAAGCCGCTGCGCTGGAGGCCGACGAGGTTGACGCCGCGGGTGGCGGCGGGGTTGCCGTCGACGATGGTGAAGGGGGCGACGTCCTGGACGATTTTGGAGCAACCTCCGGTGATGGCGTGGCGGCCGATGCGGCAGAACTGGTGGACGGCGGTGAGGCCGCCGAGGATGACGTGGTCTTCGACGATGACGTGTCCTGCGAGGGTGCCGTTGTTGGAGAAGATGACGTGATTGCCGACGATGCAGTCGTGGGCGATGTGGGAGTAGGCGAGGAAGTTGCCGTGGTTGCCGATGATGGTTTTTTCGCCGGGGAGCGTGCCGCGGTTTACGGTGCAGAATTCGCGGAAGACGTTGTCGGTGCCGATTTCGAGGAACGTGGGTTCGCCGTGGTATTTGAGGTCCTGGGTCTGCTGGCCGATGGAGCAGAAGCTGTAGAAGCGGTTGCGAGGGCCGATGTGGGAAGGGCCCATGAGGGTGACGTGGTTCTGGAGGTGGCAGTGGTCGCCGAGGACGACGTGGTCACCGATGACGCAGTAGGGGCCGATGACGACATCGCGGCCGATTTCGGCGCGTGGGGAGACGATGGCGGTGTCGTGGATGGAAGGCATGGGGCTTGGGGGTTTTTAAGCAGGGCGGGTGCGGTCCGCAACCTGCGAAAGGGGATGGGGTTGGGGATGGGGCTGGGGAGGAGAATCCCGGCTGGACGGCGGGGAGAGGCTGGGTGAAGGGCGGGTTATGGCGGGGCCGCGCGTCATTTTTCACATGGATATGGACGCGTTTTATGCGTCGGTCGAGCAGCGTGACCGGCCGGAGTGGCGCGGGAGGCCTGTGATTGTGGGGGGGATGCCGGAGA
>JAIXPK010000275.1 GCA_027486335.1 Verrucomicrobiaceae bacterium
CTCCACGGCATCCTCCTCGACATCGGCGTCAGCAGCCACCAGTTCGACGACGCCTCCCGCGGCTTCTCCATCCGCTTCAACGGCCCGCTCGACATGCGCATGGACCAGTCAGACGCCATCAGCGCCGCCTCCATCGTCAATTCATGGCCCGAATCCGAAATCGCTGACACGCTCTACCGTCTCGGCGAAGAACACGCCTCCCGCCGCATCGCCGCCGCCATCGTCCGCCACCGCGAATCCCAACCGTTCTCCTCCACCACCGAACTCGCCGACGTCATCGCCTCGGTAGTCCCTAAAAAAGGAGCCCAGCACCCCGCCGTCAAATCCTTCCAGGCCCTCCGCATCGCCGTCAACGACGAGCTCGGCTGCCTCCAGCGCGCCCTCGCCGCCGCCCCATCCTGCCTCCTCCCCAACGGCCGCATCGCCGTCATCACCTTCCACTCCCTCGAAGACAGAATCGTCAAACTCTGGATGCGCCACCTCAGCGAAACCGAAACCGATCGCCCAGAGTGGCCCGCCCCTCGCCCCAACCCCGATCTCTGCCTCTCCCTACCCTCCCGCCGCGCCATCTCCCCTTCCCCAGCCGAACTCGCCGCCAACCCTCGCTCCCGCAGCGCACGCCTCCGCGTCGCCGAACGGCTCCCCTCAGCCTGATCCCTCCCACTCCCATGGCTCGGCCCTCTCGCTCCAAACCCCGTCAGCAACCCCTCCCCGCAGGCGTCACCTTCAACGTCATCGCCGCCTGCTTCATCGTCGGCAGCATCGGCTTCGCATGGGCATGGGTCGTCCATCGCAAAAACTCCCGCGGCCGCGACATCGCCACCGCCACCCACGACATCGAAATCCTCCACAAGGAAATCGATGCCCTCCGCAAAAAACGCGACACCGACTCCAACGACGCCACCCTCAAAAAACGCGTCGCCGACCTCGGGCTCGACCTCGTCTCCGCACCTACCGAGAAAATCAAGGTCCTCTCCGCCGCCGTCCCCGTACGCGCCGTCCCCACCCGCTAATGCCCTCCCCACGGCCAGCTTCCGACGAACCCAGCGATGCCCCTCTCA
The DNA here is from genome assembly GCA_027486335.1 of Verrucomicrobiaceae bacterium. Taxonomy (GTDB): domain Bacteria; phylum Verrucomicrobiota; class Verrucomicrobiia; order Verrucomicrobiales; family V1-33; genus V1-33. The sequence continues at coordinate 1,062 of JAIXPK010000275.1, forward strand.
GGCACCGCGCCGTCGTCCTAGCCGCCGCCATCACCACCACCTTCGGCGCCCTCTCATGGCGCCTCGTCCACCTCCAGTCCAGCGCCGCCCCCAAATACGCCGCCCAGGCCGCCGCCAGACACTCCTTCACCGACGAACTCCCAGCCCCCCGCGGCACCATCACCGACGCCCGTGGGGTCGTCCTCGCCCGCGACGAAAGCGTCCAGCAGCTCGTCTTCGACCTCGGCTTCCTCCGCGAAACCCGCCTCCTCGCCTACGCCCTCGAAGATTCAGAACACATCAGTTCCTCCAAACTCCTCAAGCTCCTCAGCCCGGACCAGCTCCGCTCCCGCTACCTCCAGCGCGTCTCCGCCATCCTCGCAGAAATCCTCCACCGCCCAGCCGCGGAAATCGAATCGGAAATCTCCTCCCGCTTCGCCATCCGCCGCTCCGGCGAGGTCGTCCTCGAAAAACGCCTCGACTACGGCATCGGCAATCTCGTCTGGCAGAAACTCGAAGCCGCTAAACTCGGCCGCTATCAGGAACTCCGCCGCCGCATCGGTGGCATCGTCATCAAAGACTACTTCGAACGCACCTACCCCTCCCCAACCCCAGTCGACCTCATCGTCGGCCGCTTCGCCGTCCCTCGCTCCGACGACCCCAAAGCCATCCTCCCGCCCACTGGGGTCTCCGGCATCGAAAAATCATTCCACGCCCACCTAACAGGCACCCCCGGTTCCCGCACCGTCGAAATCGACGGCCACGGCGACGAACTCGCCGCCTACCGCGGCTCCACCACCCAGCCCACCGAAGGCCGCTCCATCCGCCTCACCATCGACACCGGTCTCCAGGAGGTCGTCCAGCAGGAAATCGATAACCTCTCCCCAGACGGCCCGGACGCCTTCAGCGTCGCACGCATGAAACCGGACGCCGTCATCGTCGTCCTCTTCGAACCAGCCACCATGGCCCTCCGCGCACTCGTCGGCAGGGACTTCACCAGAAAGGCCTCAGACCCTCCCTCGTCCATGAACTACCTCGTGGACTACCTCTACGAGCCAGGCTCCACCATCAAAATCGCCACCGCCGCCGCCGCCCTCGCAGATCGCAAGGTCCGCCCGGACCAACCCATCCCCGTCGACCCCGACGGCGACAGAAAATACTTCGATAAAGAGGTCCGCGCCATCACCGACGCCGCCTCCTACCCGGAACTCACCCCCGCAGGCATCCTCGCCAAGTCCAGCAACATCGGTGCCTACATGCTCGCCCGCCGCGTCGGCCTCCAGCGCTTCCGCGACTACCACACCGCCTTCGGCCTCAGCGAAAAAACCGGCATCTCCCTCCCCTTCGAACGCGTCGGCTCCATCGCCGGCAAATGGAACCAGCAGACCATGTCCCGGGTCTCCTACGGCTACTCCTGCCAGGTCTCCCCAGCCCAGATGTGCTCCATGCTCGGCTGCATCCTCAACGACGGCATCTGGCACCCGCTCGCCCTAGCCGACGCATGGACCGATTCCTCAGGCACCGTCACCACCCCCATCAACCCGCCAGAAGGCCGCACCGTCATTCCTCCTGACGTCGCCCAGAACGTCTCCCGCATGCTCCTCGGCGTCGTCGAAAAAGGCACCGCCAAATCCGCACGCAGCGATCTCTTCGAAATCGGCGGCAAAACCGGCACCGCCAAAAAGGTCAACAAAAAGAACCCCGCCGCAGGCTACGACGACAACCGCCGCGTCGTCTCCTTCCTCGGCTACATCAGCGCCGCCTCCGGCCCCCGCCTCGCTGGCATCTGCATCATCGACGAACCCAAACTCGCCGAAGCAGAAAACTACGGCGGCCACCTCGCCGCCCCCCTCTTCCGCCGCATCGCAGAAAAGGCCCTGAACTACTACAAGGTCCCACCTCAGTTCATCGCCACCACGGCACCACCCTCTCCCAAAGGGCCCTCCGCCCCGCGGACCAAAAACATGTCAGGAAAGCGAAAACCGAGATGAACCTCAAAGATATCCTCGAAGGCGTCCAGCGCGTCAGTACCTTCGGTCCTCTCGACCGCGAAATCAACGCCATCTCCGTCGACTCCCGCGAGGTCGCCGAAGGCACACTCTTCGCCGCCATCCGCGGCGAAAAAGCCGACGGCCACGACTTCATCTCCAAAGCCCGTGAAGCCGGCGCCTCCGCCATCATGGCCGAACAGGATGTCCCGGAACTCTACCGCGATACATGGCTCCAGGTCCCCGACAGCCGCAAGGCCGTCGCCGAAGCCGCCGACGTCTACTACGGCCGTCCCTCCGACGCCATGCTCGTCTCCGGCGTCACCGGCACTAACGGAAAAACCACCACCGCCTTCATCCTCCAGCACCTCGTCACCCAGGCCCGCGGCCGCTGCGGGCTCATCGGCACCGTCAGATACGACAACGGTCTCGGCCAACTCCCCTCCTCTCACACCACCCCGGACTGGATCGCCCTCCAGCGTCTCCTCTCCGAAATGCGCGCCAACGCCTGCAAGGGCGTCGCCATGGAAGTCAGCTCCCACGCCCTCTCCCAATCCCGTGTCCACGGGATCCGCTTCGACTCCGCCATCTTCACTAACCTCACCCAGGACCACCTCGACTACCACGGCACCATGGAGGACTACTTCATGGCCAAAGCCTCCTTCTTCGAACACCTCATCTCCCAGGGCGGCCCCAAAAAACCCACCGCCGTCATCAATATCGACGACCCATGGGGCAAACGCCTCGCCCGCTCCCTCGAAGGCCGTCTCCCCGTCCTCAAATTCGGCATGGGCGTCCAGGCCGACTTCCGCGCCTCCGCCATCCGCGTCTCCATCCAGGGCACCCAGTTCACTCTCCACGCCCGCGGCCGCGAATTCCTCGTCCGCACTCCCTACATCGGCCGCTTCAACGTCTTCAATGTCCTCGGCGCGCTCGCCGCCGCATGGTCCATGGACCTCAATCTCCGCGAAGCCATCACCAGCGTCCTCCGCGCCCCGCAAATCCCCGGCCGCATGCAGAGCGTCGCCGACGCCAAACCCTTCCGCGTCTACGTCGACTACGCTCACACCCCCGACGCCCTCGAAAACGCCCTCCGCACTATCAAGGAACTCGAACCCCGCAGCATCATCACCGTCTTCGGCTGCGGCGGCGACCGCGACCGCTCCAAACGCCCGCTCATGGGCGCTGCCGCCGAATCCCTCTCCACCTACACCATCCTCACTAGCGATAACCCACGCTCCGAAAACCCCGAAGCCATCCTCGCAGAGATCCGCGCCGGCATGCGCGGCGACCGCTGCGAAATCATCCCGGACCGCCAAGCCGCCATCGCCCGCGCCATCGACCTCGCAGGCGCCCGCCCCGGCGGCGGCGATGTCGTCCTCATCGCCGGCAAAGGCCACGAACAAGGCCAGATCGTGGGCAACTTCACCCTCCCATTCGACGACGTCAAAGTCGCTCAATCCATCCTCCGCAACTGGGTCATGCCCGACCGCTCCCGCCCATCCCAGCGCGACCACGACAGATGAAACCCATCGACGCCGCCACAGTCGCCGCATGGTCCGGCGGCACCCTAACCTCCGGTGCCCACGGCACGATCGTCTCGTCCGTCTCCACCGACACCCGCTCCCTTCCGCCCGGAGCCCTCTTCGTCGCCCTCGCCGGTGAACGCTTCGACGCCCACACCCTAGCCGCCGACGCCGTCAAGGCCGGTGCCGCCGCCATCCTCGCCTCCCGCCCGGTCGACGTCCCCGACGGCTTCCCCGTCATCCTCGCCCACGATTCCCTAGCCGCTCTCCAGCAGCTCGCCGCCTCATGGCGCCGGGTCTGGGCCGGCCGCATCACCGGCCTGACCGGCAGCAATGGCAAAACGTCCACCAAGGACATCACCAGCGCCATCCTCTCACGCCAGTTCCCCACCGCCGCCACCAAGGGCAACCTCAATAACCACATCGGCGTCCCCCTCACTCTCCTCGCCATCAACCCAGAACACGCCGCCGCTGTCGTCGAAATGGGCATGAACCATCACGGCGAAATCGCCCCCCTCGCCGCCATCGCCGCACCCCAGACCGCTATCATCACCAACATCGGCACCGCTCACATCGAGCACCTCGGCTCCCGCGAAGGCATCGCCCTCGAAAAAAGCGCCCTCGCCTCCGCCATCGCCCCGGACGGCACCGTCATCCTCAACGCCTCCGACGACTTCACCCCCTTCATCATCTCCCGCACCTCCGCCCGCATCCTCACCGCAGGCATCGGCATCGGCGATATCCGCATCGAAAACCTCACCTCCTCTCCAGAAGGATCACGCTTCCACCTCCACTTCCCGGACGGTCAGCACACAACTGCCTCACTCGCCCTCCCCGGCCGCCACATGGCCGCTAACGCCGCCCTCTCCGCCGCCGCCGGATGGTCCCATGGCATCCCCGCCGAAGCCATCGCCGACGGGCTCGCCAACGTCGCCCTCACCGCCGGTCGCGTCCAGCTCCGCTCGGTCGCCGGCTTCTCCTTCCTCGACGACTCATACAACGCCAACCCGGACTCCATGGTCGCCGCCCTCGAAACCCTCCGCGGTCTCGAAACCAAAGGCCGTCGCATCGCCGTCCTCGGCCGCATGGGCGAACTCGGCCCTCACTCCCCGGACGGCCACCGCCGCACCGGTGCCGCCGCCCACTCCTCAGGCATCAATCTCCTCATCGTCGTCAACTCCGGCGACGCCCACCTCATCGCCGACGGCTTCCTCGCCGCAGGCGGCTCACCCTCACAAGTCCACCTCGTCCCCGACGCCGAATCCTGCGCCGCGCTCCTCCGCCAGTCCGCCTCCCCGGACGACCTCATCCTCCTCAAAGGCAGCCGTTCCGCAGGCATGGAACGCGTCCTCCAATCCCTCTCCGCGCCCTGACCTATGCTCTACCGCTTCTACCAGCTCATGGAGGCCGCTCCCGGCTCCGCGGAACACCTCGCCGCCAAGATTACTAACGTCTTCCAGTACCAGACGTTCCGTAGTCTCGCCGCCTGCATCTTCGCCTTCGCCCTCAGCATCCTCCTCGGCGACCGCGTCATCCGCAAACTCATCTCCCTCAAAATCGGTCAGCCCGTCCGCACCGCCGAAGAAGTCCACAAGCTCTTCGAACTCCACGGCAAAAAGGCCGGCACCCCCACCATGGGCGGTGTCCTCATCATCGGCGCTCTCGTCGCCGCCAGTCTCCTCTGCTCCCGCTGGGACAACCCTTTCCTCTGGGTCGTCCTCGGCGTCACCCTCGGCCTCGGCGCTCTCGGCTACGCCGATGACTACCTCAAGGTCAGCAAGAAGAACTCCAAAGGCGTCAACGCCCGCACCAAACTCGTCGTCCAATGGGTCGTCGGCCTCGCCGCAGGCTACGCTCTCTGGCAACTCCCCGGCCAGCGCGACTACTTCGACCACCTCCAGCTCCCCTTCATCAAGAAGGAACTCTTCGAAGTCGAACACATGGGCTACTTCACCCCGTTCTTCTTCGCCATCGTCATCGTCGGCTGCTCCAACGCCGTCAACCTAACCGATGGCCTCGACGGCCTCGCCGCCGGCTGCACCGTCTCCGTCGGCCTCGCCTACGCCGTCTTCTGCTACGTCACCGGCCACGCCGGTGCCGCCAGGTTCCTCCTCATCGACCATAACCAGAACGCCGGCGAACTCGCACCCGTCTGCATGGGCCTCGTCGGTGCCTGCCTCGGCTTCCTCTGGTTCAACTGCTTCCCCGCTCGCGTCTTCATGGGCGACACCGGCAGCATGGCCATCGGCGGTTGCATCGCCGCCGTCGCCATCTGCTGCCGCCAGGAGGTCCTCCTCATCATCGTCGGCTTCGTCTTCGTCGCCGAAGCCCTCTCCGTCATGCTCCAGGTCGCATGGTTCAAAATCTCCCGCCGCCTCTACGGCGAACCCCGCCGCCTCTTCCGCATGACCCCCATCCACCACCACTTCGAACTCAAAGGCTGGAAGGAAAGTCAGGTCATCGTCCGCTTCTGGGTCCTCAGTCTCATGTGCGCCCTCATCGGCCTCGCCACCCTCAAACTCCGCTGAACCCCTAGCCGTGATCCCTGCCTCCGGAAAATACCGCGGTCAGCGCGTCGCCGTCCTCGGCCTCGGCCAGAGCGGCCTCGCCGCCGCTAGGCTCGCCGCGCGCCTCGGAGCCGATGTCACCGCTCTCGACAGCGGCAACTCCCCCGCAGCCGCCACCGCCGCCGCCACGCTCATTTCCGAAGGCATCCACTCCCTCACCGGCCCCGCCGCCCTCGCCTGCCCCACCCGCTTCGACCTCGCCATCCTCAGCCCGGCCATCGACCCCTCATGGCCTCTCGCAAGGCTCGTCATCGACGCCGGCACCAAGGCCATCAGCGAAATCGAATTCGCCATCCAGCAGTCGTCCATCCCCGTCATCGCCATCACCGGCACTAACGGAAAAACCACAACCACCGCCCTCACCGCCGCCGCTCTCTCCGCCGCAGGCATCCGCACGCTCCCCTGCGGCAACTTCGGCACCGCCCTCGCCAGCATCGTCCTCGCCGACACGCCCCTCGATGTCTTCACCCTCGAAGTCAGTTCCTTCCAGCTAGAACTCATCGACTCCTTCCACCCTCACGTCGCCGTCTGGATGAACTTCGCTGAAGATCACCTTGACCGCCACCCGGACCTCAACGCCTACTACCGCGCCAAAGCCCGCATCTTCGAAAACCTCTCCCCGGAAGACTTCGCCGTCGTCAACGCCGCGGAATCCTATCCAGACTTCCCCGCCCGGAAAATCACCTTCTCCGCATGGGACCAGAACGCCGACTGGTCCCTCGCCGACGGCACCATCCTCCGCCACGGCCAGCCCGTCCTCGCCATGCGCGACACACGGCTCCGTGGACGCCACAACGCCGAAAACCTCATGGCCGCCATGGCCGCCTGCCACGCATGGGGCATCCCCATCCCAGCCCTGGCCGACTCCCTCAAGTCCATCCCCGCCCCTCGCCACCGCTGCGAACCCGCCGGCTCCGTCAACGGGGTCGACTTCATCAACGACTCCAAAGCCACTAACGTCCACGCCATGGAATCCGCTCTCCGCGGCATGGACGATAAGGTCGTCCTCATCGCCGGCGGCAAAGAAAAAGGTCTCGACTACCTCCCCGTCACCCAGCTCATCGCCGCCAAAACCACCGCCGTCTTCACCATCGGCGAAATCGGACCGCGCCTCGCCGCCCTCTGGGGCCACGCCGTCCCCTGCACCGTCTGCTCCTCCCTCGACGACGCCGTCCGCGCCGCCCTCGCCGCCGCCTCCCCAGGCCAGTCCGTCCTCTTCGCCCCAGGCACGTCGTCCTTCGACATGTTCACAGGCTACGACCACCGCGGCGACTCCTTCATCCAATCCGTCAACCAGCTGATCACACCATGAGAACTCCGCCAGATCAAAAATCCCGGCCTCTCCGCCGCCGCAGCAAAAACGTCTTCGGCGCCATCACCGAACGCTTCGGCCGGACCCACCGCCTCCCAGCTCACATGAGCACCTCCGACGACTGGGAAGTCGAGGTCCCCCAGATCCGCATGTCTCGCGCCTTCGTCGTCATGCTCGCACTCCACCTCGTCGCCGTCGGCGGTCTCTTCGCCTTCCACACATGGGGCCGCGACAGCGAAAACTCCGGCGCCGTCACCCATGACCCTAACGCCCCGGACGCCGCCGCCGCTCCACCCGCTGTACAACTCGCCGCTTTGCCCAGACAAGGTGCCCCCGCCTCCCTCGCAGGAGCCGAACCACCCATCCCGCGCGCCGAAGTCGTCCCGGAAGACGAGATCTCCGAACCCGAAGCCGCCCCAGCCGCCTCCCCGGAAAACTCCGCTCCCGGCACCTTCCACACGCTCCAACCAGGCGAAACCAAGCTCCTCGTATCCACCCGCTACGAGCGCAGTGTCGAACAGCTCGAATCCGCTAACCCCTCCGCCTCATGGGAAGCCGGCAGCCGCATCCTCATCCCGGACGCCCCGCACGTCATCGGTTCCACCGCCGACCCCGCCGCTAAACTCAGCCAGCGCACCGCTCCGTTCGACCCATCCCCAGCCCCGGCCGCCACCCCCGCCGCCAACCCGGCAGACGCCATCGCTCAGGAAGACGAGCCAGTCGAACACGCCCAGCCAGCCGAACCGGATCCCACCGCCGTCGCCTCCCGCCAGCCGGATACATGGGTCCAGGAAAAAGGCCGCCGCGTCACCCCAGCCGCTCAACCTTCCTCCAAACCATCCACGAAACCGGCCGCCCAGAAGCAACCCGCCGTCGTCGTCAAGGCCGCCCCGGCCACCAAACCAAAATCCGTCCGCACAGAACCCGCGGAGCCAAAGGAAGCTCCCGTTCCCGTCAAATCCTCACCAAAACCCTCTACCAAAAAATCCGACGCCGACTCCGCCGTCGCCACCAAACCCAAAGCGGAAACGCCCGCCAGATCCGCAGGCCAGCGCACCCACGTCGTCGTCCGCGGCGACACCGTCTACAATGTCGCCCGCCGCTACGGCTTCCCAGCCGGCGAAATCATGCGCCTCAACGGGCTCAATGACTCCAGCGTCATCCGCCCCGGCGAACAACTCAAGATCCCCGTCCGCCGCTGAAACCCTAGCACCGCTCCACCGTGTCCCGCCGCGCCCCGTTCGTCCTCCTCGCCTGCGTCATCCTCCTCACCGTCCTCGGCTTCATCATGCAGCTGAGTACCGCAGGATTCAGCGTCGAAACGCGTCACGACACGTGGTCCGCCCTCCGCCGTCAGGGAATCTGGTGCGCCCTCGGCCTCGTCGGCGGCACCACCCTCATGCTCGTCGACTACCACCGCTGGCAGCGCCACGCCCGCTCCGTCCTCATCGCCTCCACCATCCTCCTCGCCCTCTGCTTCATCCCAGGCATCGGCAAAAACATCAACGGCGCCACCCGCTGGATCGCCCTCGGCCCGCTCGTCTTCCAACCCTCCGAACCAGCTCGCCTCGGCGTCCTCATCGCCCTCGCCGCATGGTGCGCCACCCACGCCCGGCGCCGCACGGAATTCCTCCACGGCTTCCTCTTCCCTCTCCTCATCCTCGCTCTCCCCGTCGGCCTCATCGCCCTCGAGGTCGATCTCGGAGCCGCCGCTCTCCTCTTCACCACCGGCACCGCCATCCTCTTCCTCGCAGGCACTCGTCTCATCTACGTCGCCTCCATGGCCCTCCTCGGCGCAGGCCTCCTCTTCTCGGCAGTCAAACTCATCCCTAACCGCGCCGCCCGCTTCACCGCCTTCACCCTCCTCTGGCAGGACTCCATCCCCAAAAACGTCCCCGCGGAAATCCTCAGCCTCAACCACCAGCAGGAACAGGGCCTCATCGCCCTCGGCGCAGGCGGCCCTCGCGGCATGGGCCTCGGCGACGGCCGCCAGAAACGCTTCTACCTCCCCTACTGCCACACCGACTTCATCTTCCCCGTCGTCGGCGAAGAACTCGGCCTCCCCGGCACCCTCGGCACCGCCGCCCTCTTCACAGCCCTCGCCCTCGCAGGCCTCTCCGTCGCCGCTCGCGCCCCGGACCGCTTCGGCGCTCTCCTCGGCTCAGGCATCGTCCTCCTCATCACCATCCAGGCCATCATCAATATCGGAGTCACCACCGCCTCCATGCCCAATAAAGGCATGCCCCTCCCCTTCCTCTCCTACGGGGGCTCCAATCTCTGCTCCTGTCTCTGCGCCGTCGGCCTCCTCCTCGGCATCTTCCGCCAGAGCCGCTCGGACGCCGCAGAACCGGAACCAGCATGGGGACGTCCCAAGTTGACGGTCGCCATCTGATCGTGCTAACTCTGGCCCATGTACGGCCAACCTTCCTCTCCCGCAAGACGCTCAGGCTGCCTCGGCATCCTCCTCGGTAACCCACGCATCATGGGTGCCCTCGTCCTCCTCGTCATGGGCTACTTCACCTACATGTCCTCCACCCGCGAGGAGGTCAATCCCTTCACCGGTGAAAAAGTCCGCGTCAAACTCACCCCGGATCAGGAAGTCGCCATGGGCCTCCAATCCGCCCCGCAGATGATGAAGGAATTCGGCGGCGAATACCGCGAACCCATCCTCGCCAACAAAATCAACGAAATCGGCGCTCGCCTCCTCCGCGCCAAGGACCAGATCGTCGCCCGCCGCGGCTCCAAAGACTTCAACTACCCCTTCGCCTTCCACGTCCTCGACGACCGCAAAACCATCAACGCCTTCGCACTCCCAGGCGGCCAGGTCTTCATCACCCGCGCCCTCCTCGAACAACTCCCCTCCGAAGACGCCGTCGCAGGCGTCCTCGGCCACGAGGTCGGCCACGTCCTCGCATGGCACTCCAATAAGCAAATGGCCAAAAGCGGGCTCCTCCAAAGCATCGCCGGCGCCGCCGCCGCAGCCACCGCCAGCGAACGCAGCAACGGCTCCGCCATCGGCCAGATGGTCGGCCAACTCCTCCAGACGCGCTACGGCCGCGAAGACGAATCCCAGTCCGACCGCATCGGCGTCCAGCTCCTCATCGTCGCAGGCTACAAACCAGAAGCCCTCCTCGATGTCATGAAGGTCCTCGGCCAATCCATGGGCGGCGCCAGACCCCCGGAAATCCTCAGCACCCACCCGTTCCCAGAAACCCGCGCCAAACAAATCGACGTCTACATCGACCATTTCAGCAAGGACCCCTTCGGCACATGGACCCAAGGCTGGAACTGAGCCCCCAAGCGCGTTCCCGGACGAAACATTACCCCGCGCCACGCGTTTGCCCTCTCTCCCCATTCCCCCACCACACCCCCTTCTCATGCTACCAATCCGCACTTCTCTAGTCCTCGCCTCCCTCGCCGTCTCCGCCTCCGCAGACGTCACATGGAAAACCCAGCGGCTCACCGACGAATTCCACGCCGAAGGAGCCGCCGCCGGCGACTTCAACAAGGACGGCAAAATGGACATCGTCTACGGCCCCTACTGGTGGGAAGGCCCCACCCTCGAAAAACGCCACTCCATCTACGAAAGCCAACCCTTCGACCCCCGCGGCTACTCCAAAAACTTCTTCAACTACACCCCAGACCTCAACAAGGACGGCTGGGCCGATGTCCTCGTCCTCGGCTTCCCAGGCGACGTCTCCTACTGGTTCGAAAACCCCAAAGGCGCTGACGGTCTCTGGAAACGCCACGATATCTTCAAAGTCACCGACAACGAATCCCCTCACTGGACAGACATCACCGGCGACGGCAAACCGGAAATCGTCTGCAGCACCGCCGGTGCCTTCGGCTACGCCAGCCCCTCCGAAGACCCAACCGCCGAATGGCCCTTCACCAAGGTCACCGGCGACATCAAACTCCAGCGCTTCACCCACGGGCTAGGCGTCGGCGACGTCAACGGCGACAAACGCCCGGACGTCCTCGAAAAGAACGGTTGGTGGGAACAACCAGCCGACACCCGCACCAACCCGGAATGGAAATTCCACGAGCAGCCCTTCTCCGGCCCCGGCGGCGCGCAAATGTTCGCTCAGGACCTCGACGGCGACGGCGATCAGGATGTCTTCACCTCCCTCGCCGCCCACGGCTACGGCCTAGCATGGTTCGAACAGAACGACGGCAAGTGGACCCGCCACGACCTCATGGGCGACTCCAAAGACGACCCCGCCAAACCCCGCTTCAGCGAAATCCACGCGATCGATAACGCCGACTTCAACGGCGACGGCATCCGCGACTTCGTCACCGGCAAACGCTTCTGGTCCCACGCCCCGCGCCCAGACGGCACCGGCGGCGAAGACGGCACCCACGACCCCGCCGTCCTCTACTGGTATGAAGTGAAACCCGGCAAAGCCAGCGGCAAAGCCGAATTCATCCCCCACCTCATCCACAACGACAGCGGCGTCGGCACCCAGGTCACCGCCGTCGACGTCGATGGCAACGGCGTCCCCGATGTCGTCGTCGGTAACAAGAAAGGCTGCTTCGTCAGCTTCGGCACCCGCAACTGACCCTCACCTCCTTCGCATCGCCGCCCTCGCATCGCCGGATTCATGGTTGTCCCCGGCCTCACAGCCGACAATCATCCCCAGCATGCCCGCAAAACGCCCCGATGCTTCCTCTGACCCGGCCCGGCCGGCCGAAATGGTTTCCCGCCGTTTCGGCCGCCGGCTCCGGCAGCTGCGCGCCGAACGCGCATGGTCCCTCGAAACCCTCGCCGGCCGCAGCGGTGTCAGCCGCTCCATGATCTCTCAGATCGAACGCGAACAGGCCAACCCAACCCTCGCCGTCACCCTCCGCATCGCCCAGGCCTTCGGCATGCCCCTCGCCGAACTCGTCGACGCACCCGGTGCCGCCGCCACCGTCCAGGTCATCCGCCACGACGACCGCGCCTACCACTACCGCTCGGACGAACACTGCCGCCTCCGCACGCTCAGCCCGCTCAATCTCGAAAAAGACGTCGAACTCTACGAGCTCAAACTCGAACC
>JAIXPK010000544.1 GCA_027486335.1 Verrucomicrobiaceae bacterium
GACGTCCCCTCCATCGCCGATCACATCAAACGCGGCGACGAACCCACCAACCGCGCCTTCCTCAACGCCCTCGTCGACGCCTGCAAAGAAGGCATCGTCGACTACGACACCGCCCTCGCGCACTCCGGCAACGCCTTCGAATTCAATCGCGCACTCCGCGGCGTCAGCTGACCCTCACTTCCCCAAACCCTCTCCCACAATCCCCACACCATGGCCCGCGACATCCTCGACTACCTAGCCGCCACCCGCGAAGCCGGCGGCTCCGACCTCCACCTCGCCGCCAACGCCCCGCCCGCCGCTCGCATTGACGGCCGCCTCACCCCTCTCGAAGACGTCGACCTCGACGGCAAACGCGTCCGCGAACTCATCATGGCCGTCCTCACCGACGCCCAGCGTGCCAAACTCGAAAAAGACTGGGAACTCGACTTCGCACTCGCCGTCGAAAACGTCGGACGTTTCCGCGGCAACGCCCACTTCGCTCGCACACACGTCGAAGCCGCCTTCCGCTACATCCCTGACACGCCCCCGGAACTCGACGAACTCGGCCACTCACCCACCGTCGCAGATTTCTGCACCGCCAGCCAGGGCCTCGTCCTCGTCACAGGCATGACCGGCAGCGGCAAAACCACCACTCTCGCGGCCATGACTCGCCGCATCCTCGAAACCCGCTCGGCCATGATCATCACGGTCGAAGACCCTATCGAATACACCTTCGAACACCAGTTCGGCCTCATCAAACAACGCCAGATCGGCTCCGATACCCACTCCTTCCCTGCAGCTCTCCGCGCCGCCCTCCGCCAAGACGTCGATGTCCTCGTCGTCTCGGAAATGCGGGACCAGGACAGCGTCGCCGCCGCACTCACCGCCGCAGAAACCGGCCACCTCGTCATCTCCACCCTCCACACCCGCTCCGCCACCGGAGCCCTCGACCGCATCGTCGACATCTTCCCAGCCCAGCAGCAACCCCAGATCATCACCCAGCTCGCCGGCGCTCTCCTCGGCATCATTTCCCAACGCCTCCTCCCCAGAGCCGACGCCCCCGGCCGTGTCATGGCCACCGAAGTCCTCACCGTCAACCCAGGCGTCCAAAGCGCCATCCGCGACCATCGCTTCGAACAGGTCTTCTCACTCATGCAGGTCGGCAAATCCTCAGGCATGCACACCCTCGACGATAGTCTCTTCCACCTCGCCACCAGCGGCTACCTCAGCATGGAAAATGCCCTCCAGAACGCGCGCCACCCAGACACCCTCCACGAGCAACTCAAAGACTGGCACCGCGAACAAGCACGCCTCCAGCGCTGACCCACGGCGACTCCCTTGAAAGACGATCCTCCCATCCGCCTCGTCGTCGGCCTCGGCAACCCCGGCCGCGAATACGAGCAAACCCGCCACAACGCCGGCTTCATGATCGCCGACCGCGTCGCCGCTTCCCTCGGCGCTTCATGGACTAACGAACGCAAATTCGAGGGCCATCTCGCCCGCTCCGGTTCCCTCCTCATCCTCAAACCCCAGACCTACATGAACCTCAGCGGCGTCTCCGTCAGCGCCGTCGCCCGCTTCTTCCGGCTCGAACCCCCGGAAATCCTCGTCGTCTGCGATGACGTCGCCCTCCCCACCGGCCGCCTCCGCATCCGCCTCTCAGGCTCCGCCGGCGGCCAGAACGGCCTCAAATCCATCATCTCCGCCCTCGGCTCCCAGGACTTCCCCAGACTCCGCTTCGGCGTCGGCGCCCCAGAATACGCCGCCCTCAGCGACCACGTCCTCGGCCGCTTCCCACCAGACGAAAAACCTCTCGTAGATAAATCGCTTGAGAATGCCGCAAATGCTGTCATCCTGTGCGCCCTTCGTGGCCTGACTGCCGCGATGAACCATTTCAATCCTTCTGAAAACAAACCCAATCGCCCGCCCCAAAAGGGCAAGAAACCTCCACTCGACTCCGGAAATGAAGCGCAAGTATGAAGGCCTCATCGTTCTCGACACCCGCGGCAAAGAAGACACTGTCGATACCATCGTCAGTAAAATCGGCCGTGACATGGAACTCGAAGGCGCTCGCCTCGAGCAAATCGACCATCTCGGGAAACGCAAGTTCCCCTACGGCAGCAAAAAACTGACCGAAGGCTACTTCGTTAACTACATCATCGAAGCAGACACCGCTTCCCTCAAAAAGGTCGAAGCCAAGCTCCGCCTCTCCAACGAGGTCCATCAGCAGAACTTCTTCCGCCTCGAAGCGTAACCGCTTCCTCGCAAGGAACCATTCAACGCCCAGCGGCGCTCCCTCACCGGAGCGCCGCTTCGCTTTGTACACACCCTCCCCTCCAGCCCCCACCGCCCGCAGTGAAAAAGCGGACAGACCTCTTCGCTCTCAGCACAAGCAGACAGACCTCTTCGCCTCCACTTCTGCGCCTTCGCTTCTACGAACCTATCGGTCAGACCTCTTGAGACCTCTTCAACCCAGGCCGACCCCTTCCCCGCCCCCGCCCTCAATCCACCTCGCTCCCCTCACCCTCTCGCGTCTCAAAACGCATAAACTCCTTCAAAAACGTCAGCGGCACCCCACCCGTCGGCCCATTCCGCTGCTTCGCGATCAGCAACTCCGCCAGGCCGCTGTTCTCCGCCCGCTCCTCATCGTCTTCCGCATAGTACTCAGGCCGATACAGCAACCCCACCACGTCCGCATCCTGCTCAATCGACCCGGATTCCCGCAAATCCGACAGCTTCGGCTTCCCCCCACCGCGCGACTCCGGTCCCCGGTTCAACTGCGCCAGCACAATCACCGGCACATTCAATTCCTTCGCCAGCGCCTTCAAACCACTCGAAATCTCCGCAATCTCCTGCTGCCGGTTGTCCGCCGCCCGCTTGCTCGTCGACCGGCACAACTGAAGATAGTCAATCGCTATCAATTCGATCCCGTACAGCTTCTTGAACCTCCGCGCCTTCGACCGCAGATCCAGAATCGACAGCGCCGGCGTGTCATCAATCACAATGTTGCTCTCCGCCAGCTGACTCGCCGCACGCGTCATCTGCTGAAAATCACCTTTGTTCAGAAACCGCCCGCTCGTCAGATCCCTCATGTTGATCCGCGCCCGCGCACAGATCAACCGCTGCACCAGACTGTCCGCCGTCATTTCTAACGAAAACACCGCACACGGCTTGTTCTGCTCCACCGCCACGTGCTCCACAATGTTCATCGCCAGCGACGTCTTACCCATCGAAGGCCGCGCCGCGATGATGATCATCTCACCGCCCTTGAACCCACCCGTCATCTCATCCAGCCGCTGCAACCCAGTCGCCACCCCAGTGATCGCATTCGGATTCTCCGCCATCTTCTCCAGATCATCGATCGCCTTGAACACCCGCTCCCGCATCGTCAGATTCCCCTTCTTCGTCTCCTCCGCCTCACGAATCCCCAATATTCTCGCCTCCACCTCGTCCAGCAGCGGCCCCACATTCTCCTGATCGTCAAACGCCCGCCCGATGCAGTCCGAACACGCCTTGATGATGTTCCGCAAAATCGCCTTCTGCTGCACCTGCTCCGCATAATGCGTCACATGCGCCGGACTCGGCGCCGCCGTGTAAATCTCCGTCACCGCCCCAGCTCCCCCAATCCTCCCAATCAGATCCCGATCATACAGCACCTGCGTGATCGACACCGGATCCACCGGCTTCCCAGCATCAAACTGCCGCACAATCAGATCATACAACGTCGCATGCGCCTCCCCGTTGAAATGGTCCGGCGACAACTTCTCCATCGCCATCCCCACCGCATAATCCGGAGCCTGCATCATGCACGACAACACGCACCGCTCCATGTCCACAGCCGACGGCATCGCACGCCCAGGATCATACAACGCACTCGCATCCGACGGCTTCCGCTTCCCCGGACCCTGCAGGCGCGCCCCGTCCTTGCCGCCTTCATTCTTGCCGCTTCCACTCCCGTTGCTGCTCGTTTCTGACATCTCAAAACCATGCCCATTCACCACGCCCCAGGCAAGCGTTCACCCATCATTTCGACTGACACATTGTGAACAATCCGCGAATAACCGGCTCACAACCCGCGCACAACCCCGCCTCCAGCTCCCCTTCCCCTCACCCCCGATCTCCGGTTGCATTCACCAGCCGCAGAGGAATGTCAAAACCCTCCCATTTTCCGCCATGAACACTCGTCTCGCCCTCGTCTGCCTCGCCGCCGCTCTCGGCGGTTCCATCAGCTGCGAACAGCAGAACTACGAAGAAACCAAAAAGTTCAACCAGAGCAGCTCGCTCCACCACGGCGACAGTCACGCCAAACCAGACGCCGCGCACCCCGAGGTCTCCACAGACCCCCACGCCCCGGTAAAAAAGGCCGACGCTCCCCACTGAGCGTCCCCTCCCCGCTCATCTCCGGTTCATCCTCCCGGCGGAATCATCCGCCGCACCCCTTCCCGGTGCCGCCATCCCGCACCTCACCGCGTCCTCCCCTCTCCCCTCCATGAAACTCCAGCACATCGCTCTCGCCTGTCTCTGCACGCTCCTCGCGGCTGGCGTCTACCTGACCATCAAGTCCGACATGGATGCCCAGCTGGAAGAACAGAAGGCCTACAACAAACAACTCATCGAAAAGATGAGTTCCATCGAAAAACGCATCGAGGATCAACCTGCCGCCGCCGCTCCAGCCGCACCCGCCGCGGCCCCTGCCGTCGCCACCGTCCCTTCCGTCGTTCCCACCGTCACCGACGTCCCGGAAGCCCCCACTCCCCCAGCCGCGCCGCGCAAGGAAATCAACCCGGACTCCCCTCCCGGAGCCACTGTCCGCTCCGGTACCGCCATCAATTCCGCTGACCCAGGCGCTGCCCCGCCAGAACTCACCACCGGCGAAATGGAGGAACGCGAACGCGACATCCTCAACAATTCCACCCCTGAAGCTGAACGCACCGCCCTCGAAACCGCTGGCGTCCCCGAAGCCGCACCCAGCGGCCGACGCCTCACCAAAACTCAGCAGCTCGTCCTCGCCCAGCCAGCCATCGCCCGCATCTCCGAAAACAAGGAAGACACCGGCTTCGTCATCATCGACCGTGGCACCCGCGCCAAACTCGTCAAAGGCGACGCCTTCGCCGTCCGCCGCGGCACCGCGATCATCGGCCGCGTCGCCATCGGCGATACCATCGAAGACGACATGGCCGTCGCAGACATCAAAAGCGTCGTCACCGGCATGCAACTCGAAGTCGGCGACGAAATCATCAAGTTCGACCAGCAGTAACCTCCCCAAGGTTCCGACAGCATGAAACCAACGGACCCGGTCCGCCGCGAACGCGAGGAAGCATGGATCGGGGACGCCGTCCTCAGCCTCTTCGCCAGAAACTGGATCCTCGCCTCCTCAGGCTCCATGGACGCCGCGCTCTTCGCCGCCATGACCTCCAACCAGTTCCTCAGCACCATCGGCAACCCCACTACCGTCGAAAGCCGCATCGGGCGCACCTATTCCTCAGACGGCCTCGCCGCCGCCTTCACCCTCATCGAACAGGAAATCCTCCCGCGCTTCCTCGCCCAGCGCCGCAAGCACCACCCCTCGCCAGGCCGCTCCTCCTGACAAATTCATGGCCGCGGCCCCGCCGCCTCCGCACGCGCCACCCACCAACCAATTCCCTCGCACCTCGCCCGCACCCCACCCATGGTGCGTCGCCATGCAACCCGAGGCCCATGCCGCCCACCGGCCGGAAATCGACGGCCTCCGCGCCGTCGCCGTCCTCGCCGTCCTCATCTTCCACCTCAACCGCCTCTGGCTCCCCGGCGGCTTCGCC
>JAIXPK010000418.1 GCA_027486335.1 Verrucomicrobiaceae bacterium
ATCGACTGTGACCTGTGCCGGGAGACGGCTCCGGCGAATTTCACGCGTCACAATGACGGCGGGTATTCCTATGTGTACAAGCAGCCGACGACGCCTGAGGAAGTGGCGCAGTGTGAGGAGGCGATGCAGGGTTGCCCTGTGGAGGCGATTGGGACGGACTAAGCGGAGTGAGTGCTGTCCGGGACTGGGCGATTTGTCTGGCCTAAAGGATGGGCGCACGATGTTGAGTTTGGGAACCATTGGGAGGAGCGATGGCGGCATCTGAGCGGCCTGATTCTCCGAAGGGTGGGGGTGGGTATGGGCGTGGAGGAGAAGGGGTGAAGAAGAAGGGAGCGGCTGCGGCGGATCGGTTGCGGCGACGGATCCTTTCGGAATGGCGGGGCGTGTACGTGCCGCCGGATTTGAGCGGGTATGAGCGGCGGATTGGGGATCTGGTGGCGCGGGTGGTGCAGCGGAGCGGGGTGGGGGATCGATTGGCGCACGAGGAGATTGCGGCGGAGTGGGAGAAGATGGTGGGACCATTTCTGGCGGGGCAGTCGCGGCCGACGGCGTTGCGGCGCGGGGTGCTAGAGGTGTCAGTGGTGCAGTCTGCGGTGCGTTATGAATTGGAGCGGCAGTGGAAGCGGGACGTGCTGAAGCGGTTGAAGGAGACGTTCGGGGAGAGCCGGATTCGGGATGTGCGATTCATTCCGGGCTGAGCAATACGGGTTGCGGCATTGAACCTGCTTTCTTTTCTGGGACATCCATGCCGACCACTGAGTTACCGCCGAATCCGCTTCATGAGCGGGGATTTCAGAAATTGAATGAAGATCTGCGGCTGTTGAGTCAGCGGTTCGGGAAAGTGCTGGAGCGGATTGGGGAGACTAGGCTGGCGGAGTTGCTGCCGCGGGCTGGTTTGGAGGAGGTGGGGGCGGACGGGCCGGACCGGAAGCTTGGGCAGGCGTATTCGATCTGGTTTCAATTACTGAACATTGTGGAGGAGCGGACGGCGGCGGATGTGAGGCGGCAGCGGGAGAAGCAGAAGGGGCCTGCGGCAGAGCGGGGGTTGTGGGCGGATCAGATTGCGTCGATGAGGCGAGCGGGGTTGGGGCGGGAGGAGATTCTCGGGGTTTTGAGGGAAGTGGCGGTGGAGCCTGTGCTGACGGCGCATCCGACGGAGGCGAAGCGGGAGACGGTGCGGGAGCGGCACCGGGAGATTTATGAGTTGCTGAACCGGATGGATCACCCGGTGTTCACGCCGCGGGAGCAGGAGCGGATGAGGGGGATGCTGGAGACCCAGTTGGAGAGCTTGTGGCGGACCGGGGAGATTCATGTGACGCGGCCGTCGATTGAGGCGGAGCTGCAGAATGCGCTGCATTATCTGCGGGAAGTGTTTCCGGAGGCGGTGACGAGGGCGCACATTCATTTGCGGGAGGCGTGGGAAGCGGCTGGGTTTGAGGGTGGTGAGATTGAGGGATTGCCGCCGCTGGTGCGGTTCGGGACGTGGATTGGCGGGGACCGGGACGGGCATCCGTTTGTGACGGCGGAGGTGACGCGGCGTTCGCTGGAGGCTTTGCGGCACAGTGCGTTGCGGGTGCACCGGCGTTCGCTGGAGGGGATTGCCTATCAATTGCCGCTGAGTCAGCTGTTCATGACGCCGCCGCCGGAGCTGAGCGGATTGATAGAGCGGTTGAAGGTGCGGTGCGTGGGGATTGCGGGGGTGGATGGCGAGTGGATAGTGGAGCGGAACCGTGAGGAGCCGTGGCGTGCGGCGGCGTATCTGATGAGGGCGCTGGTGCTGGCGGCGATGGAGGCGAAGCCGGGGGGTGGGGCGTACGGTGCGCCGGGGGAACTGGATGCGGATCTGGCGACCTTGGCGGAGACGCTGGAGGCGGCGGGTGCCGGGACCCTGGCGGCGGAGTTCATTGCGCCGGCGCGGAGGAGGCTGGCGACGTTCGGGTTTCATTCTGCGGTGCTGGATGTGCGGCAGAATTCGGCGTGGCATGAGAAGGCGCTGGGGCAGTTGCTAGGGGTGGCGGGGATGCTAGGCGGGCGGACGTGGGAGGACTGGGGGCGTGAGGAGAAGCGGGCGCTGCTGGAGCGCGAACTGGCGTCGCCGCGGCCGTTTCTGGCACCGGGGATGAGTGCGGGGGCGGAGGCGGATGCGGTGCTGGCGTGTTATCGGGTGCTGGCGTCGCATCTGGAGACGCATGGCGGGGGTGGATTGGGGTCTTTGATTGTGTCGATGACGCGGAGTCCGGAGGATCTGCTGACGGTGTATGTTCTGGCGCGGGAGGCTGGGTTGACGCGGTGGGGGGCGGAAGGGCTGGAGTGTCCGGTGCCGGTGGTGCCGTTGTTTGAGACGATGGCGGATCTGGAGCGAGCGCCGGAGATTGTGAGGGAATTTCTGGGGCATCCGGTGACGAAGCGGAGCCTGGCCGGGCTGGGGGAATTTCAGATGATGGTGGGCTATTCGGATTCCAACAAAGACTGCGGGATTCTGGCTAGCCAGTGGGCACTGCATCGGGCGCAGCGGGCATTGGCGGAGACGGTGGCGGCGAGTGGGTTGCGGCCGGTGTTTTTCCATGGTCGCGGGGGCACGGTGGGGCGCGGGGCTGGGCCGACGCACTGGTTCATGGAGGCGTTGCCGCATGGGTCGCTGGGCGGGGTTTTGCGGATGACGGAGCAGGGGGAGACGATTGCGGAGAAGTATGCGCACCTGAATTCTGCGGTGTATCATACGGAAGTGCTGGCGGCGTCGACGGCGGCGGCGGCGGTGCGGCATCGGTTGCTGCCGGGGCCTGCGGAGACGCCTGCGGCGGTGATGGATCTGCTGGCGGAGTGGAGCCGCGATGCGTATCGAGGGTTGCTGGAGGCTCCCGGTTTCCTGACATTTTACCGTGCGGCGACGCCGATTGATGCCTTGGAGAATGCGAGGATCGGGTCGCGGCCGGTGCGGCGGAGCGGGCAGCCGTCGCTGGACGATCTGCGGGCGATCCCGTGGGTGTTTTCGTGGACGCAGGCGCGGTATTATCTGCCGGGCTGGTATGGGGCGGGAGCGGCGCTGGAGCGGTTGCGAGCGGAGGACGGTGAAGCGTTCCGTGGGTTGAAGGCGGTGCTGAGGGATTCGCCGTTTCTGAGGTATGTGCTGACGAACATTGAGAGTTCGCTAGTGAGTGCGAACCGCGGGATTATGGAATCGTATGCGACGCTGGTGGCGGACGAGGGGGTGAGAGGGGCGTTTGTGGGGCGGATACTTGGGGAGTATGAGCGGACGCGGGCGGTGCTGGAGGATCTGTTTGACGGACCGTTCATGGTGCGGCGGCCGCGGCTGGCTGAGACGTTAGGGGTGCGGGAAGCGCCGTTGCGGGTGCTGCACCGGCAGCAGATTGCGCTGCTGCGGGAGTGGCGCGGATTGGTGGCGGCGGGTGATGGAGCGGCGGCGGAGGCGTTTCTGCCCGACCTGCTGATTTCTGTGAATGCGATTGCGTCGGGCCTGCGGACGACTGGTTAGGCGTGTGTCTGAAAAAGCCGGAGGCTATTCCTGATTTGGGAAGGGACTGCGGAAACACGGTGGATGGTGCTTCGCTGCGGCAGCGACAAGGCCGGGACGGCCTTGCTACGGCGGCATGCGCTGACTGCAGGGAATTCTCAAAGAATGCCTGGGGTGTCAGGCGTGGGCCTCGAACCAGCTGGAGCCGTGGCCCATTTCGACGACGATGGGAACGGCGAGGGGGAGGGCGGCGGGCATGACGCGGCTGACGAGGGAGGAGAGCGGTTCGAGTTCCGAGGCGGGGAGTTCGAAGAGGAGTTCGTCGTGGACCTGGAGGATCATGCGGGCGCGGAGGCCGGAGGAGCGGAGCTCGCGGTCCATGTGGACCATGGCGAGCTTGATCATGTCTGCGGCGGTGCCCTGGATGGGAGTGTTGATGGCGGTGCGTTCGGCGGCTTTGCGGACGGTGGCGTTGGCGCTGGCGATGTCGCGGAGCGGGCGTCGGCGGCCGGTTAGGGTGCTGACCCAGCCGCGGGTGCGGGCATCGGCGATGGTCTGGTCCATGTAATTTTTGACGCCTGGGTACTGGATGAAGTATTCGTCGATGAGGCGGGCTCCTTCAGGTCTGGGGATGCCGAGACGCTGGGCGAGGCCGAAGGGGCTGATGCCGAAGATGATGCCGAAGTTGACCATTTTGGCGGTGCGGCGCATGTCCGGGGTGACCTCGTCATTGGAGACACCGAAGACGCGTGCGGCGGTGGCGGTATGGATGTCTGCGCCCATGTGGAAGGCATCGATCATGGCGGGGTCGCCGCTGAGGGAGGCCATGACGCGGAGTTCGATCTGGCTGTAGTCGGCGCTGAGGAAGATCATGTCAGGGGAGGCTGGGATGAAGGCCTTGCGGATGGCGCGTCCCTGATCTGAGCGGATGGGGATGTTCTGGAGGTTAGGGTGATTGGAGGAGAGACGGCCGGTGCTGGTGCTGGCCTGGAGGAAAGTGGTGTGGATGCGGCCGGTGCGGCGGGAGATCTCGGAGGGGAGGGCGTCGACGTAGGTGCTCTTGAGTTTAGAGGCTTCGCGGTAGGCGAGGAGGTCGGCGACGATGGGGTGAGCGCCGGAGAGTTCGGAGAGGACGTCTTCGCTGGTGACGTACTGGCCGGTGCGGGTTTTCTTTGGCTTATCGACGAGTTTGAGGTGTTCGAAGAGGATCTGGCCGAGTTGTTTGGGGGAATTGAGATTGAAGCGGGTGCCTGCGGCTGAGATGACGGCGGTTTCGAGTTGAGCGATCTGGGATTCGAGGATGCCGCTGGAGGCGCGGAGGATGGAGGCGTCGACGCGGATGCCTGCGGCTTCCATGGAGGCGAGGACGGGGAGGAGAGGGGATTCGATGTCGTAGAAGACCTGTTCGAGGTTCTGGGAGAGGA
>JAIXPK010000451.1 GCA_027486335.1 Verrucomicrobiaceae bacterium
CGCTTCGCCGCCCAATGGCTCGACCTCGACCGCGTCGGCACCGACATCAAACCCGACGCCTCCCGCTTCCCCGAATTCACCCCAGCCCTAGCCGCCTCCATGCGCGGCGAGGTCATCACGTTCTTCAATCACCTCATCCGCGAAAATCAGCCGCTCACCGACCTCATCGACTGCAACTACTCGTTCATCAACGCCCAACTCGCCGCCCTCTACGGCATCCCTGACATCTCCGGCGACGGCTTCCAGAAGGTCACATTCCCCTCCCGCGAGCGCGGCGGCCTCACCGGCATGGCCGCCATCCACACCGCCACTTCCTTCCCGCTCCGCACCAGCCCGGTCCTCCGCGGCAAATGGCTCCTCGATACCGTTCTCGGCGAACGAGTCCCCCCGCCACCCCCTAACGTCCCGCCGCTCAAGGAAGACGCCGCCGGCACCTCCGCCGCCTCCCTCCGCCAGCAACTCGAAGAACACCGCCGCAACCCGGACTGCGCCGCCTGCCACAACCGCATGGACCCGCTCGGCTTCGGCATGGAATCATTCGACGTCATCGGCCGTCTCCGCACCGACAATGTCGACGCCTCCGGCAAGCTCCCCTCCGGCGAATCCTTCAACGGCCCCGAAGGCCTCAAAAAAATCCTCCTCGCCCGCAAGGACCAGATCATCCGCCACCTCGTCCGCAAACTCACAGGCTACGCCCTCGGCCGCGAACTCAACCACTTCGACGAGTGCATCCTCCGCGACGCCATGAAGGCTCTCTCGGAACACGAATACCGCCCCGCCGCCGCCATCGAAACCATCGCTCTCGCCAAAGCCTTCCGCTTCCGCTACTATCCGCCGTCCGAATAATCCACCCCTGCCCCAGCCAAACCATGAATCCCAAATCATCGCCGCTGTCCCGCCGCGCCTTCCTCCGCGGCTCCGGGGTCTCCCTAGCGCTCCCTTTCATGGAAGCCATGCGCCCGCTCGCCGCCTCCGCCGCCAGCACCGCCGCCAAGCCTCCCGTCCGCATGGCCTGTCTCTACTTCCCTAACGGGGTCTGGCATCCCACATGGTTCCCCCAGAAATCCGGCCGCGACTACGAGGCCACGCCTTCCCTCGAACCGCTCCAGAAACACCGCGAAAACCTCACGGTCTTCTCAGGCCTCGACAAGAAACACAGTCACGGCGGTGACGGCCATTACGCCAAGACCGCTAACTTCCTCACCGGTCTCCTTGTCAAGAAAACCACCGGCAAGGACCTCTCCGTCGGCTCCATGTCCCTCGACCAGGTCGCCGCTCGCTCCACCTCCCGCTTCACCCCGCTCCCTTCCCTCGAGCTCGGCATCGACCCAGTCATCAGCGGCATCGACTCCATCGTCGGCTACACGCGCCTCTACGGTTCCTACATCTCATGGCGCTCGCCCTCCCAGCCCGTCGCCCGCGAAATCAACCCGCGTCTCGCCTTCGAACGTCTCTTCGGGGTCCTCAACGCCGGCCGCTCCGCCTCCCCTGCCGACCTCCAGCGCGCCGCCGACCGCCGCGCCCTCCTCGACCTCGTCCTCGATGACGCCCGCTCCCTCCGCTCCAGTCTCGGCCGCGACGATCAGTTCAAACTCGACGAATACCTCGACTCGGTCCGCGAACTCGAACGCCGCATCGCCTTCTTCTCCGCCGCAGACCCGCGCGAATGGAAACCTTCCTCCTCACCAGACGCCGCTAACCTCGTCGCCCCCCCAGGCACCCCGGACAGTCACCAGGACCACGTCCGTCTCATGCTCGACCTCATGGTCCTCGCCTTCCAGACCGACAGCACCCGGGTCTCCACGTTCATGTTCGCTAACGATGTCAGCGGCAAAAACTTCGCCGGCCTCATCCCTGGCGTCAACGGCAGCCACCACGAGTTCAGCCACCACCAGAACAAAAAGGAAAACTCGGAACCCTACGCCAAAATCAACCGCTGGCACACGGAACAACTCGCCTACTTCCTCGACCGTCTCGCCGCCATCCCCGAAGGCGATTCCAATCTGCTCAACAACAGCATGATCTTCTTCGGCTCCAGTCTCTCCGACGGCAATAGCCACCAGCCAGACAATCTCCCCATCATCCTCGCCGGCGGCGGCGGCGGCACCATCCGCGGCGGTTCCCACTTCGCCGCCCCCAAAGGCACCCCGCTCTGCAATCTCTACGTCTCCATGCTCGAGCGCATGGGCGCTCCCGTCGACTCCTTCGGCGACAGCTCCGGCTCCCTCGCCATCGGCTGACGCTCTTCTCAAGCCCCCCAAAGCCCCCTATCCCCGCTCCCCAACCCGGGCGCTCCCAATTGCTTGCGGGGTCGTAGCTTCCTGCCATCATGGCAGCCTACCTTTCCCATGACGCTGCTCCTCTCTCTCTTCCACCCGTGGACATGGCGCATGGCATGGCGCGACAGCCGGAAATCCCGCCGCCGCCTCCTCATGTTCTCTGCCTCCATCATGGCAGGCATCGCCGCTCTCGTCGCCATCGGCTCGCTCCGCGACAGTCTCCTCCAGGCCCTCGAAAACGAAGCCCGCGGCATGCTCGGCGGCGATGTCTACCTCAACGCCAAACGCCCGTTCTCCCCGAAAGCCGAACAACTCCTCTCCAGTCAGGGCGCCCGCATCCAGCGCGAGGTCGCCTTCACCACCATGGTCCGGGTCCCGGAATCCAAAGCCGCCCGTCTCGTCCAGGCCCGCGCCTCCGACCCCGACTACCCATTCTACGGCACCCCCACCACCGATCCCCCGGACGCATGGGCCCGCTGTCTCGCGGGCGAAGGCTTCGTCTCCGACGCCGCCCTCAACGCCTCCCTCAACGCCGCACCCGGCACCAAACTCAAACTCGGCTCGCTCGAACTCCCGCTCCTCGGCACGCTCCTCCGCCCGCCCCCCCAGGTCTCCCTCATGGGCGCGTTCGCCCCCGAACTCTTCTTCGCCCGTCGTCTCGTCAAAGACAC
>JAIXPK010000163.1 GCA_027486335.1 Verrucomicrobiaceae bacterium
ACTGTCGCCGTGCGGCGGGCTCCGCTGGCTTTCTCGCGGTATTCCGCCTTCACTTCACGGCTCAAAGGCAGGTTGTAATACATGTGGGTTTTCTGTATGCCCGCAGGAAGGACACCGGCATTGTACCAATATCCATCAGCAATGGAGACCTTTACTTCCTCCAAGTAAATCTGCAGAGCGTTGCTGATCTCGAAGTGGTAGTTGCGTGGCGTCCTCATGGTGTTTGGACTGGTGCAGGACGCGGAGGCAAACAGGGCTGAGATCAAGGCGGCAAAGTGAATTGGCTTCATGGTTTTTCATTCCGGATCAACTTCAGGGACCGGTACCCCGTGGCGGTAGCGGAACCCTTCATTGAGCAGGCCCGTCGGGTCTTCCTCTTTACTGTTCGCCCGGTGACGGTCGCGATTGACTCCCAGTTCCCTAACGCGGCCGGTTGCATGCTTCGGATTGAGCTTAGTCCCAATCTCGCCCGTGCGGCGGCCATCGGCTTGATAGGTGGCGGCCCATGTGGTGACGCCCGCAGCATCGCTCTGTCCCACCACGTCGCCTCGACTGTTGTACTGGTTGAACCGCAGCGTCACCGCGCTGCCCGTTTCCCGGCGCGCGGTCCAGAGGAGGCCGCGCGTTCCGCCTCCAATGTCCACGCCCCTCGCCAGCAGAAGCGACAGCGTCCCGCCAGAAAACTCCACCTGCCCGTCACCGCAATCACGCCTCGCCACCACCAACCCACCCGGGAACCAGCACGCCCGTGGCCCAGAGTCGACGAAACCCGCAGCCTCCTCGGCTTCCTGAACCGTCTGCCGTGAAACCACTCGCAAAGCCTCCGATGCCTTCTCCTCCGCCTTCCCTAGCCTCTCGCTCACCACCTCCCGCTCCATCACCACAACCGCCCGCGCCTCACCACCCATCACGGCAGCAAGCACCACAAACAGCATCAGCACCCAGCGCATCCCCCAACCATGCCCACCCGCCCCCACCTTGTCACCCGCAACCTCACACCCTCTCATTACCCGCATTCCCCTGCCACCCATTCCCTTGCCTCTCCCTCTCCCCACCAGCACTCCCCTGCTCATTCACTTTCCCCCACATATACGCGATATCCGCATTTCCACTTGCCGCCGCATCCCATCTCCCTATCCTCCTCGCACCCCCATGCCAGACGAGGACCCCTTCCACGCCCACGACCGTCTCTTCCGCGCCGGCCTCTCCAACCCAGCCGCCGCCGCCGCCTTCCTCATCGACCACCTCCCCAAGGAAGTCGCCGAACGCATCGACTGGAGCACCCTCAAACTCGAACCCGGTTCCTTCGTCGACCCTGACCTCCGCCTCTCCGAATCCGACCTCCTCTTCTCAGCAAAAGCCGACGGCCGCGACATCGCCCTCTACCTCCTCTTCGAACACCAATCCACCCGCGATCCACGCCTCCCCATGCGCCTCCTCCGCTACAAGGTCGGCATTTTGCACCGATGGGAACAAATCTCCGACAACCGCCCTCCCTATCCACAAATCGTCTCCATCGTCCTCGCACAGAACGGCAGCGTCTGGAACGTCGATCCCAGCTTCTCCTCGCTCTTCAGCTTCACCGGCCCTGACGACCCCATGCGCCGCTACCTGCCCGACTTCCTCTACGAACTCATCCAACTCGCCGCCCTCCCCTTCGACGCCATTCGCGGCACGCCCGACGGCATCCTCATCCTCCGTATCCTCAAGGCCGAACGTTCCGGAGAACTCCTCAGCGCCCCTATCTGGGACGACGAACTCCTCCGCATGGTCCTTCTCGACACCTTTCACCTCGCAGTCAGCTACATGTGCAGCCGCGACTCCGTTGACAATGACGCCCTCTTCCATAAAATCAAATCCATCGGTTCTGAACCCCACCGCACCAGCGCCATGACTCTCGCCCAGCATCTCCGCCAGGAAGGAATCCAGGAAGGTTTCAAGACCGGCGAACTCAAAGGCCGGGAGGATGGCCGTATGGAAGAGCGCACCCATTCCCGCCGCCAATCCGTCCTCGAAGCCCTCGACCTCCGCTTCGGCCCCATCCCCGACGGCCTCCTCGATTCCCTCAACGCCATCGCCGATCCCGAAAAACTCCGCGCCCTCCACCGCGCCGCCATCGTCTCCGATTCCCTCGAATCCTTCGCCTCCTCCCTCTGATCCACCGCAAGCTGCCGCGGCCAGCAAAAACCGGCGCATCAACCCAGCCAGCCAGCAGGTTGCCGGTTGCAATCACCTCCGCCGCTCCAAATTGCCGCTCATGTCCGCTGCGCTCGACGACCTCCTCACGTTCCTCCGCTTCCCCAGCATCTCCACCAGTTCAGCCCACGCCGGCGACCTCGTGAACTGCGCCGAATGGCTCAAGGCCAAACTCATCGGCATGGGTCTCTCCGCGGTCCTCCACCCCACCGCTCGCCACCCGGTCCTCGTCGCCAAAAATCAGCATCAGCCCGGCCGCCCCACGCTCCTCATCTACGGCCACTACGACGTCCAGCCCGTCGACCCGCTCGACCAGTGGATCTCTCCTCCCTTCGAACCACGCATCGAAAACGGCAGAATCTACGCCCGCGGCAGCACCGACAACAAGGGCCAGCTCCTCGCACACGTCTCCGGCGTCGCCGCCACTCTAGCCAAATACGGCCACCTCCCCCTCAACCTCACCTTCCTCTTCGAAGGCGAAGAGGAAATCGGCAGCCCTAACCTCGAACCCTTCCTCAAGGCCCATCGCTCGGACCTCGCCTGCGACATCATCGCCATCTCCGACACCGGCATGGTCGCCACCGGCGTCCCCACCTTCACCTACGGACTCCGCGGCATCGCCTGCGTCGAACTCACCGTCCACGGCCCCTCCATCGACCTCCACAGCGGTATCTTCGGCGGCAGCGTCGCCAACCCCAACACGATCCTCTCCAAACTCGTCGCCAGCCTCCACGACGCCGACGGCCGCATCCTCATCCCCGGCTTCTACGACGCCGTCCGCCCCGTCCAGGCATGGGAAAGCGATGCATGGGCCAAACTCCCCGGCGGCGCCGACGAAACCCTCGCCCTCACCGGTGTCCCCAAACTCTGGGGCGAATCCGGTTACTCCGACCACGAACGCCGCTGGGCCCGCCCCACCGCCGAAGTCAACGGCATCGGCGGCGGCTACCAGGGCGAAGGCTCCAAAACCGTCATCCCTCGCTCCGCCTTCGCCAAATTCTCTTTCCGCCTCGTCCCCGATCAGGACCCCGCCGACATCCTCGAAAAAGTCAGCGCCCACTTCAA
The DNA here is from genome assembly GCA_027486335.1 of Verrucomicrobiaceae bacterium. Lineage (GTDB taxonomy): Bacteria > Verrucomicrobiota > Verrucomicrobiia > Verrucomicrobiales > V1-33 > V1-33. The sequence continues at coordinate 3,262 of JAIXPK010000163.1, forward strand.
GGCCATCACCCCGGACTCCGTCCGCCTCGAAATCAAAATCGGCCACAGCGGCAAACCCTACGCCATGGACCCCGATAGCCGCTTCGGCCTCGCCGCCCGCCGCGCCCTCAGCCGCACCTTCCCGCGCGAACCCGCCCTCATCCGCGAAGGCGGCAGCATCCCCATCGTCCAAAGCTTCCGCGACATCCTCGGCGTCGAAACCCTCCTCCTCGGCCTCGCCCTCCCGGACTGCCAGGCCCACGCCCCTAACGAAAACTTCCCCATCGAGAACTTCGAGGCCGGCATCCTCCTCAACCAGGCCCTCCTCGAAGAAATCGCCAGCGCCTGACCATCTCCGCACCCAACCCCGCCGCGCGTTCAAGGAGCCTGTTGAAAAACCGGACCGGTCGCGCGGCGCCTTTGTATCCACCACTCCGCCACCATCAGATTCGGCACCCAGCTCAACCACGACACCGTCCGGTAAGCCTCCTCAAAACTACCGCTCGCCACCGTCAGCACCGGTAGCCACAACCGCAGCGTCACCGCTGCAAACGTCAGGGCATAACTCCGCACCAGGCACTCGCGGTGCACCTGAATCTCACGCCGCAGGATCGCCGCCAACCCCAGCCCAGCCGTGCCCAGCCAGCAGAGCGACAACAGAAAGAAACCGGTGTGCGCCACCAGTCCCCCCAGCGAAACCACCGCCGCATACAACCCCGCCACCCCACCAACCGCCACTCCCCCAAAGTAAACATATCCCACTCGTCGGTGCCCCCGCGGCCAACGCCCCCTCAATCCCGGCAGAAACTGCACCGGGCCCGCCACCAGCGCCACCACCGCCCCCGCTATATGAATCAGCAGCACCACCCGGTTCAGCCCCTCATGTACCTTCATCAACGGCGCTCGCTCCGGAAACAGAAAGTAAACCAGACTGTATAGTCCCACCACCAACGCACCAACGCTGCCGCATCCCCAAAGCATCATTCGTCCGTTCTTCATCGCCCCACCCAAACACCCCAACCCCTCACTTTCCACCGTAGATCAACCAACTACATCAGCTTCACCACACCCTCAGGATCGCTCATCCCATCGCCGCCCCCTCAGCATGCGCACGACTTCGCCCGCCTTTCCCTCGCCTAAGCCGCGCCTGTCCTCCCTCGATCAGTTTCGTGGATACACCGTCGCAGCCATGCTCCTCGTGAACTTCCTCGGCGACTACAAGGCCACCCCAGCCCTGCTCCGGCATCACAACACATGGTGCAGCTATGCAGACACCGTCATGCCCCAGTTCTTCTTCGCCGTCGGCATGGCCCTCCGTCTCGTACTCCTGCGGGAAGAACTGAACTCCGGCCGCTGTCTCGCCATGGCCCGCGGCGCAAAACGCGGCCTCCTCCTCATGCTCGTTGGCCTCCTCTGGTACCAGTCAGGCCGCGGCTTCGACTCATGGGCACTACTCACAGGAACCGCCCCCGCCGAAGTCCTCCGCGAGGTCTTCCTGACCAACGCATTCCAGGCCCTCACACACATCGGCGCCGCAACCCTCTGGGTCCTCCCGGTCATCACCCGGGGTGTCGGCACCCGCATCGCCTTCGCTCTCGCCTCTGCCGGTCTGCACCTGTGGCTCTCACACGCCGGTTGGTACCAGACCCTCCACCAGTGGCGGGTCATCGATGGCGGCCCCCTCGGCTTCCTGACATGGACTCTCCCCGTCCTCGCAGGCTCCCTCGCACTCGACGTCGTGCGCGGCTCCATCCCCGGCGGCATCCGACTCCTCCTCACCTCAGGCGTCGCCGCCATGGCCGGCGGATACGCCCTCGCCTGCTTCACCCACGGCGGCACACTCGCCGCACCTCCGTTCTTCCCACCATGGCACCCCCCGGACCTCTGGACCATGAGCCAGCGGGCCGGCAGCGTCTCCTATCTCCTCTTCTCCACCGGCTTCTCCCTCGCCGTTTACGCAGGCTTCGTCCAGTGCTGCGACCGCCACCGCCGCAGGCTCACGCTCTTCTCCGACCTCGGCCAGAACGCGCTCGCCGCATACTTCATCCACATGGTCGTCATGGGCCTGCTCGGCCACGTGGGACCAAACGACTCCCCTCTCTGGTACGCCGTCATCCTCAGCAGCGGCGGCTTTCTCCTCTCATGGGCCGCCGTCCGCTGGATGAACTCCAAAAACCTCTTCCTCCGGCTCTAGGCCCGCTCATTCACGCCATCACTCCACTCACAATCTTCCCAGCCACATCCGTCAGCCGGAAATCACGCCCGTTGTACCGATACGTCAGCTTCTCGTGATCAAACCCTAGCAATCTTAGAATCGTCGCATGCAGGTCGTGCACGTGCACTTTGTCCACCGCCGCACTGCGGCCAATGTCATCAGTCGCCCCATGCACATAACCGCCTTTCACCCCGCCGCCTGCCATGCACGCGCAGAATGCCTTGGCGTTGTGATCGCGCCCCGCCGTCTCACCCTGACCATTGCGGTCCCGCCCCGGCGTCCGCCCGAACTCCCCGCCCCAGACCACAAGGGTGCTGTCCAGCAATCCCCGCTGCTTCAGATCTTCTAGCAATCCCGCGATCGGCTTGTCGATCGATGCCGCCCGCTGCTCCATGTTCTGCCGCAGATTGCCGTGCATGTCCCAGCCGCCCACCCAAACCTGCACAAAACGCACCCCGCGCTCCACCAGCCGCCGCGCAATCAGCAGCCTACGCCCGACTTCATCACTCCCCGCACGCCGCCCGCCAGCCCCGCCATTGCGCGGCCCAACCACCGGCACTGCCCCCGCCCCAATCCCGTATAGCTCGCGCGTCGCTCCCGATTCCTTCGCAAAATCAAACGCATCCGTCGCCTCCGTCTGCATCTTGAACGCCATCTCCATGCTCGCAATCTCCGCCTCCAGCTGGCTGTCGCGCTCCAACGCCTTGTTGTGCATCTCATTCAGTGCACGCACCAGATCCAACTGCCGCCGCTGCTCCGGAAGACTCACAAACTGATTGCGCAGGTTCTCAATCAACTTCGTCACATCATTGCCAGTCGTATTCACACTCGTGCCCTGAAACCGCCCGGGCAGAAAGCTCGACTGCCAGTTCTGCGTCCCGCCATTCGGCAGATTGCCACCACGCAGGCTGATGAATCCTGGCAGATTCTCATTCAGCGACCCTAACCCATAAAGCGCCCAGCTGCCCATGCTCGGACGCGACAACCTCAGCGACCCCGTGTTCATAAACACCGTCGCCGTCTCATGCGCCGGAATGTCCGTCCACATGCTCCGGATCACCGTCAGTTCATCCGCATGCTTCCCAAGCTCCGGAAACACTTCACTCACCTCCATCCCGCTCTGCCCCTGCTTCTTGAACGCAAACGGCGATCCAAACGCCAGTCCCTCTCCCCCCGGCAGCGACTTGCCATCCAGCCTCACCAGCTCCGGCTTCGGATCCCACGTGTCGAGATGCGATGGCGCTCCCTCCAGAAAAATCTGAATCACATGCTTCGCCTTATGCGGAAAATGCGGCTTCATCCCGCCCACCGGACTCTGCAGCAGGCTCCCCGCCGCCTCCGCCTCCGACGGCAGCAACCCCGCAAGGCTCAACAACCCCATCCCCATCCCCGTCGACTTCAGAAAATCGCGCCGCGTGCTCACCACCCGGCCGTTGGCAAGTGACGGAATATGCTCAGCAAGGAAACGGGCAGATGGCTTCATGAGAACGAATGGCTTCGGGTCATCTCAGTTGACACCACCCAGCACGCCCGGTGACAACGATTTTCCAACACCCCTCCAATCCGCTCACCGCCCGGACGGCGGCAGCACCCGGAACAATAACTGATTCAGCACAATCACCGGATCAAGCCCTGACGTCACCAGCCTCCGGTTCGCCACCAGACATTCCTCCAGCGCCCGCTGCAACTCCGCCCTCGAGTACGCACCCGCCTCCCGCGCCGCCAGAAACAACGGGTAGGCATTCAATCCACTGCCGTCCTTCTTCTTCGGCAACCGGTCCCGCTCCCTCGCACTCAGCTTCCGATCCAGCTGCGCCGTGTATTCATTGTAGCTCGTCGCACGAATCCCATACCGCTCCTCCAACTGCTTCGCCGCAAACAGATTGCGCACCGTCGGCACCACCG
>JAIXPK010000047.1 GCA_027486335.1 Verrucomicrobiaceae bacterium
AAACCCGCCTCCGTCCGCATCTTCGGCTTCGATGGCCTCGAACCCACCCTCGCTGGCATCAAATCCGGCGAAATCACCGGCACCATCGTCCAGCAACCGTTCGAATACGGCTACCAGTCGATGAAATCCCTCAAAGCCCTCGCCGATGGCCAACCCGTAACCTCCAGAAACGGCACCATCGACATCCCCGTCAAGGTCATCACCAAAGACAACATCGCCCCGCACGAGGCCGCTCTCGCCGAACTCATGAAGTCCGCCGCCGCCGCCACCCCTCCACCCGCAGGAGCCCCGCGCTTCGTCTTCATCACCAATAACAATTCCTCATTCTGGGACGAAGCCCGCGCCGGTTGCCTCAAAGCCCAGGCCGAACTCGGCATCACCGTCGACTTCCAGATGCCCGACCGCCAGGAGGTCTCCGCCCAGAACGCCGTCATCGAAAACGTCCTCAACAAACCCGACACCAAAGGCGTCGCCATCACCGTCATGTCCGCCGACGCTCAGGCCGATGTCCTCGCCGCCATCGCCGCCAAGGTCCCTCTCGTCACCCACGACAGCGACGCCCCCTCCAGCCCACGCAAGCTCTACCACGGCATGGACAACTACTCCGCCGGCCGCGAACTCGGCAAACTCATCCGTTCCTCCCTCCCCGACGGTGGCAAAATCGCCGTCTTTGTCGGCTCCATGGACGCCCAGAATGCCCGCGAACGTCAGCAGGGCATGATCGACGAACTCTCCGCTAAACCCTGACAAGCCTCGCCCGCGCCACGGCATGTCCGCACCCCTCCTCAGCGCCCGCGGCATCTCCAAACGCTTCGCCGGGGTCCGCGCCCTCGACAATGTCAGCGCCGACTTCTTCCAAGGCGAGGTCGTCGCCGTCATGGGCGAAAACGGCGCAGGCAAAAGCACGCTCATGAAATGCCTCGCCGGGGTCCATCAGCCGGACTCAGGCACCCTCACATGGAACGGCAAGGATCTCCGCATCGCCTCCACCCGCCGCGCCGAACAACTCGGCATCGCCTTCATCCACCAGGAACTCAACCTCTGCGACAATCTCGACGTCGCCGCTAACGTCTTCCTCGGCCGCGAACTCAAAAAGGCCGGCTGCTTCCTCGACGCCGCCGCCATGCGCGCCCGCACCGCCGCTCTCCTCGAACGCATCGGGCTCCGCATCCCCACGAACACGCCCGTCTCCTCCCTCTCCATCGGTCAGCGCCAGCTCGTCGAAATCGCCCGCGCCCTCTCCCTCGATGCCCGCATGGTCATCATGGACGAACCCACCAGCTCCCTAACCGCTGGCGAAACCGCCACGCTCTTCTCCGTCGTCCGCGATCTCCGCAGCGCCGGCATCTGCGTCGTCTTCATCTCCCACCGCATCCCCGAAATCACCGCCATCGCCGACCGCGTCATCGTCCTCAAAGACGGTCGCTTCACCGGCACCCTCACCAAATCAGAACTCGCCCCCGACCGCATCGTCAGTCTCATGGTCGGCCGCGATCTCCCCCCTCCCGAACCCCGCCCGCTCCGCCAGCCCGGCCCCGTCCGCCTCGAGGTCTCCAACCTCCGCACCGCCGCCTTCCCCGCCAGCCAGCTCTCCTTCTCCCTACGCGCCGGCGAAATCACCGGAGCCGCCGGGCTCGTCGGCGCAGGCCGCACCGAAGCCGCCCGCGCCATCTTCGGCATCGACCGCCCCATCGCTGGCACCATCTCCATCGACGGCAACCCCCTAACACACGGCAACCCGCGCCTCGCCATCCGCGCCGGGCTCGCCCTCGTCCCCGAAGACCGCAAGGAACAGGGCCTCATCCTCGACATGGCCATCCGCGACAATCTCTCCCTGCCCCGCCTCCGCCACTTCGCACCCTCAGGCTTCATCAGCGACGCCGCCATCAACCGCTCCGCCGAAGATCTCTCCGCCTCCCTCTCCATCCGCTCCACAGGCATCCACAAGCTCGTCGGCGAACTCTCCGGCGGCAATCAGCAGAAGGTCGCCCTCGGCCGCTGGCTCGCCCTCTCCCCAGGCATCATCATCCTCGACGAACCCACCCGCGGCGTCGACGTCGGCGCAAAACGCGAAATCTATTCCCTCATCGAATCCCTCGCCGCCTCCGGCACCGCCGTCCTCGTCATCTCCAGCGACCTCGAAGAAATCCTCCGCCTCTCCGACCGCATCCTCGTCCTCCACGAAGGCCATCTCGCCGGAACCCTAACACGCCAGGAGGCCTCCGAAGCCTCCGTGATGCAACTCGCCACCGGCAGCTCACCACGCCGCCCCGCCGCATGAACTCCCTCTTCGCCTCCCACCAGAAAACGCTCGTCATCGCGGCGCTCCTCGCCGTCCTCACCGCCGTCTGCGCCTGGCTCGAACCCCGCTTCATCAGCGTCGACGGCATCGGCCTCATCCTCAAATACGCCGGGCTCTACGGGCTCATCGCCCTCGGCGTCAGCTTCGTCATCATCACAGGCGGCATCGACCTCTCCATCGGCTCATGGATCGGTCTCTCCGCCGTCCTCTTCCCCGTCCTCCTGCGCGACTACGGCCTATCCACCACCTCCGCCCTAGCCGTCATCATCCTCCTCTCCGCCGCCGCCGGCGCACTCCACGGGCTCCTCATCACTCGTCTCCGGCTCCAACCATTCCTCGTCACGCTCTGCGGTCTCTTCATCTACCGCGGCCTCGCCCGCATCATCGGCGGCAATCGCGAACAAATGGTCCCCCAGGCCCAGCAATGGATGCGCTCCACGTTCGTCAAAGCCCAACCCCTCGGCGATCTCCCCATCCCCTCCGTCTTCCTCCTCCTCCTCGTCGCCGCCGCCCTCTCCGCCGTCTTCCTCAACCACACGGTCTGGGGCCGCCACCTCATCGCCACCGGCCGCAACGAACAAGCCGCTCGCTTCAGCGGGGTCAATACCTCCGCCGTCCGCATCACCGCCTACATCCTCTGCTCCATCTTCGCTGGCCTCTCCGGCGTCCTCTTCCTCCTCGAAGTCAATTCCGCTCAAGGCTCAGGCTTCGGCAACTTCTACGAACTCTGGGCCATCGCCGGCGCCGTCCTCGGCGGCTGCTCGCTCCGCGGCGGTCAAGCCGGGGTCACCGGGGTCCTCCTCGGCATCCTCATGGTCGCCGAAGTCCGCCAGGCCGTCGGCCTCATCGTTCGCGACGAATTCAAAGAATTCGTCATCGGCTCGTTCATCCTCATCGGGGTCGTCGCCGACGAACTCCTCTCCCGCTTCCTCTCCAGATCCCGCTGACCACCACCCGCCGCCTTCCCGCTTTCCCCCACCGCTTTCCCGCTCACCTTGCCAGCGTGAAAGCCACCGTCGTCCTCTCCCTCGCCATCATCTCCGGCCTCGGCATCTTCGCCGCATGGCAGCATCGGCGCATCGTCCTCATGCAGACCAGAATCGAGTCGCTGTACAATACCGTCGACGCCCTCGAAAAAGCCGCCCGCCTCAAGGTCTCCCTCGCCGCAGGCTCCGAAGTCGACCCCAAAGGCCCGCGCGGTCTCGGCGATATCGCACCCCCGGACGCCTCGCCCGACTCCGCCCCTGACAAATCCAAGGACAAGGCCCCCGACGCTTCCCCTGGCGGCGTCATGGCCGAAATGATGAAAAACCCCGCCGCTCGCGACGCCCTCAAAGCCCAAACCCGCGCCCAGCTCGAAAACGAATACCGCGACCTCTTCGACTCCCTCGGCCTCGACGAAGCCACCAGCGACGCCATCATGAAAATCGTCACCGACCGCGCCTTCGCACAGATGGACTCCACCTTCGCCATGTCCTCAGGTTCCCCGGAAGAAAAAGCCGCCGCCGCCGCCGCCCTCAAAGCCGACACCGATAAAGCCGAAGCCGCCCTCAAGGAAAAACTCGGCCCTAACTACGCCTCCTTCGAAAAATTCGAAAAATCCGCCCCGGAACGCCAGCAGCTCAAAATGGTCAAATCCGCCTTCAAGGACAAGGGGCTCGACTTCGACGAAACCACCGAGGCCAAACTCATGGACAGTCTCTACGAAACCCGCTCGAACTGGAAATTCGAACACGACTACTCCAACCCCGCCAATCTCTCCCCCGATTCCCTCAACGAGGAAGCCCTCAACCGCTACGCCGAGGAAAACGCCAAAATGCAGGAATCCGTCGAATCCAAGGTCCGCGAATTCCTCTCCCCGGAACAGCTCGACGCCTTCCGCTCCGCTCAGAAACAGCAGCAGGAAATGATGCAGCTCGGCCTCAAAATGTCCCGCGGCATGTTCGGTGGCGCACAGCAGCAAAAGGGTGACTGATCGCCCCATGGCTTCGCCCGTCGAACTCCTCCCCAACGACTACTTCCGCCGCCTCGACCGCTCGGATCTCTTCCCCGATCCCTCGCGCCCGCTCGAACTCGACGTCGGCTGCGGCGACGGCACGTTCCTCCTCGAAATGGCCCGCCATTTCCCGGAACGCGACTTCCTCGGCATCGAACGGCTCGCCGGCCGGGTCTCCAAAATCAGCCGCAAAGCCGAACGCATGGGCCTGACAAATGTCCGCGTCCTCAACCTCGAAAGCTCCTACGCCCTCGCATGGCTCCTCCCCCTCGGCTGCGCCTCCCGAATCCACCTCCTCTTCCCAGACCCATGGCCCAAAAAACGCCACGCCCGTAAACGCTTCGTCCAACCCGAAAACCTCGCCGCCATCCACCACGCCCTCGCCCCAAACGGTCTCTTCCTCTTCAAAACCGACCACGCCCCCTACTTCGAAGAGGCCGTCGCCACGCTCGCCCTCTCCCCGCTCTTCTCCCCGCTCCCATGGCTCAAACCTGAGGAATTCTACCCGCTCACCGACTTCGAACAGCAATGGCTCGCCCAGGGCTGCGCCATCAACGCCGCCCGCTGGCAGCGCACCGATTGACCGTTCCCACCGCCCCCCAGCCCCTTTTCAGACAAGATTCCCCGCCCCTCTGCCTCCATCATGTCACCCATGTTCCCCCGCCTCGCCCTCTTCGCCGGCCTCGCCCTCGGCCCCATCCTCGCCTCCCCGGCTCTCGCCCAGGGCACCAAGGCCGAATACGAAAACGCCGCCAAATTCGACGAGCGCTTCAACGGCAAGATCTTCCGCCAAAGGGTCGACCCCCAGTGGGTCAACAACGGCACCGCCTTCTCCTACCGCGTCGACTCCGCCCCCGGCCAGCACGAGTTCTTCTGGGTCGACGCCGTCTCCGGAAAACGCGAACCGCTCTGCGACCTCGCCGCCCTCGCCACCGCCTTCCGCTCCGCCGGTGTCACCGACGCCAATCCTAACCAGCTCCCGCTCGCCGCCATCGAACGCGACGGCTCCGGCATCATCCGCACCAGCGCCTTCGGCCGCCGCTGGCAATTCAACCCGGCCAGCAACACGCTCGAAGCCCTCGCCAAGGACGATACCAAAACCTCCGCCCGTCGTCTCCCCCTCGGCCGCCGTCTCCGCTCCGGCCCCAATGGCCCGGAATCCGCCATCATCCTCAAAAACGATACCGCCGAAACCCTCAAAATCGCATGGATCGACAGCCGCGGCACCCGCACCGAATACGGTGAACTCAAACCCGGCGAATCCCGCGAACAACACACGTTCGCCGGCCACGTCTGGGGCTTCATCCGCCCCGATGGCCTCCTCTTCGCCGCCGCCGCCGCCGAACCCCAACCCGTCCTCTTCGCCGTCAATGACCTCCAACCCGGCCCGCTCCAGGGCCGCCGCCCGGAATCCCCGCGCCCACCCGAAGGCAAACCCCTAACCGAGGTCTTCCTCCGCGACGGCGATCTCTTCGCCAAATCCCCCGACGGCACTGAAAAAGCCCTCTCCTCCGGTTCCACCAAGGACTTCCACTTCACCGACGCACGCTTCGTCTCCCCAGACGGCCGCTGGCTCATCGCCCTCAAAAAACGCGAGGGCCAGCACCGCATCGTCACCATCGTCGAATCCACCCCCAAGGATCAGAAGCAACCCAAGCTCATCCAGATCCCCTACGACAAACCAGGCGATGCCATCGACCAGCTCTGGCCTCACCTCTTCGACCTCAAGGAACTCCGCGAGGTCCCGCTCGACGAATCTCTCTTCCCTAACCCATGGGAGGTCTCCGACTTCCTCTGGCTCCCCGACAGCTCGGCCTTCCTCTTCCGCTACAATCAGCGCGGCCACCAGATCCTCCGCGTCCTCAAGGTCGAACCCGCCGCCGCGAAAGTCTCCGCCATCGTCTCCGAAGAATCCAAAACCTTCATCGACTACAACGCCCGCGCATGGCTCCGCTACCTCTCCGGCGGCCGCGAATTCCTCTGGAGCAGCGAACGCTCCGGCTGGCACCACCTCTACCTCGTCGACTCCATCACCGGCACCATGTCCCCAGTCACCTCCGGCGACTGGGTCCTCCGCAGCATCGCCGACATCGACGAATCCAACCGCTCGCTCCTCATCAGTCTCTGCGGCTTCCACAAGGACCAGAACCCCTATCACATCCACTGGGCCCGCGTCCGCTTCGACGGCTCCGGCTTCACCATGCTCACCGAAGGCGACGGCACCCATTCCCTCTCATGGGCCCCCGACCGCAAGTCCTTCATCGATTCCTACTCCCGCGTCGATCTCCCCCCAGTCCACGAGCTCCGCCGCGCCGCCGACGGCAACAAACTCACCGATCTCGAAAAAGCCGACATCTCCGCCCTAACCGCCGCCGGCTGGCCCGCCCCGGAACGCTTCACCGCCAAAGGCCGCGACGGCAAAACCGACATCCACGGCGTCATCATCCGCCCCTCCACATTCGACCCCGCCAAACGCTACCCGATCGTCGAAGACGTCTACGCCGGCCCCCAGGATAACTTCGTCCCGCTCGAATGGCGCACTTCCTTCGGCAACATGACCCGCATCGCCGAACTCGGCTTCATCGTCGTCCAGGCCGACGGCATGGGCACCGCCAACCGCAGCAAGGCCTTCCACGATGTCTGCTTCAAAAACCTCGGCGACGCCGGCTTCCTCGACCGCATCGCATGGATCAAAGCCGCCGCCGCCTCCAGACCTTTCATGGACCTCGACCACGTCGGCATCTTCGGCGGCTCCGCCGGCGGCCAGAACGCCATGCGCGCCCTCATCGCCCACCACGATTTCTACAAAGCCGCCGTCGCTGACTGCGGCTGCCACGACAACCGCATGGACAAAATCTGGTGGAACGAACAATGGATGAGCTGGCCCCTCGACGCCTCCTACGACGAATCCTCTAACTCCGTCCAGGCCCACCGCCTCGAAGGCAAACTCATGCTCGTCGTCGGCGAAATCGACCAGAACGTCGACCCAGCCTCCACCATGCAGGTCGTCGACGCCCTCGTCAAAGCCAACAAAGACTTCGACCTCCTCGTCATGCCAGGCACCAACCACGGCGCTGCAGAAACCCCCTACTCCTCACGCCGCCGCGCCGACTTCCTCGTCCGCCACCTCATGGGCACAGAACCTCGCAGCCGCTGACTCCCCTCTCTTCTCTCTCACCACCTTTTCCAACCACACACTAACACTAATGTCATGCAAAACGCCCGTAGCAAGGCCGTCCCGGCCTTGGGCGCAAGCACCCCTCCCTCGCCCCGCCCCATCCAATCCCCTTCCAACCTCACCCCAACTCTAAACCACGCAAAACCCCCGTAGCAAGGCCGTCCCGGCCTTGTCTCCCCACAAGCCACCCCACAAGCACCCCCGTAGCAAGGCCGTCCCGGCCTTGTCTCCCCACAAGCAACACCACCTTTTCCAACCACACACTAACACCAATATCATGAGCAACTCCCCTTACTGGTCCGGCGTCTTCCCAGCCATCACCACCCAGATGCACCAGGACGGCACCCTCAATCTCGAGGCCACCGCCGCCCACGCCGAAACCCTCATCGCCTCCGGCATCAAGGGCCTCATCTTCCTCGGCTCCCTCGGCGAAAACCAACCCATGACCGCCGACGAAAAACGCCTCGTCATCTCGGAAATGGTCAAAACCGTCAAAGGCCGCATCCCCGTCCTCTCCGGCGTCGCCGAAACCAGCACCCCGGAAGCCCAGCGCTACGTCCGCGACCTCGAGAAAATCGGAGCCGACGGCTTCATGCTCATGCCCGCCATGCTCTACAAAGGTGCCCCGGACGAAACCCTCGCACACTTCCGCTCCGTCGCCCGCAGCACCGCGCTGCCCATCATGATCTATAACAACCCGATCAGCTACGCCAACGACATCACCCCGGAAATGCTCCTCCAGCTCTCCGACGAAAAAAACCTCGTCGCCCTCAAGGAAAGCGCCGGCGACACCCGCCGCATCACCGACATCCATAACATCGTCGGCGACCGCTACGCGCTCTTCACCGGCGTCGATAACCTCATGCTCGAAAGCGCCATCCTCGGCCTCGACGGCTGGGTCGCCGGCTCCGGCATCGCCTTCCCCATGGAAAACCAGTACCTCTGGGAACTCTCCCGCGTCGGCAAATGGGCCGAAGCCCTCGCCATCTACCGCTGGTTCACCCCTCTCCTCCACCTCGACGTCAGCACCAAATTCGTCCAGTACATCAAACTCGCCGTCCAGGAGGTCGGCCTCGGCAAGGAATGGACTCGCGCCCCGCGTCTCGCCCTCACCGGCGCAGAACGCGAACGCGTCCTCAAAATCATCCACGACGGCATCGCCGCTCGCCCCAAACTCCCCTCCGACTGGTCCCCAGGCGCTCTCGCCTGACGCTCCCATGATCGGGCTCTTCCTCGCGACTTCGGCGGCCGCAGCCGTCTCCTCACTAGCACTCCTCTGCCTCAATTGCTCCGGTACCATCCGGGCTGACTGGCTAGGCGTCGCCGTCTGGATCCTGCTGCTCGCCGCCGTGTCGTGGGGTTCCCTCTCCACCGCTCACCAAATCTCCGCCTCAGGCTGAATCCCCCCATGCACCGCGTCCAGATCATCGACAGCCACACCGGCGGCGAACCCACCCGCATCGTCATCTCCGGCGCTCCCGATCTCGGCGCGGGCTCCATCGCCGACCAACTCGAGGTCTTCCGCTCCCAGCACGACCACTTCCGCTCCGCCGTCGTCAACGAACCCCGCGGCTCGGATGTCCTCGTCGGCGCTCTCCTGACAAAACCCTCCGACCCTTCCTGCTCCTGCGGGGTCATCTTCTTCAATAACGTCGGCACCCTCGGCATGTGCGGCCACGGCACCATCGGTCTCATCGCCACCCTCGCCCACATGGGCCGCATCGGCCCCGGCGATCACCGCATCGACACCTCCGTCGGCGTCGTCACCGCCACACTCCACACCGACGGCTCAGTCTCGGTCCGCAATGTCCCGTCCTACCGCAAAGCCAAGGACGTCACCATCGATGTCCCCGGCCTCGGCCCCATCACCGGCGATGTCGCATGGTCCGGCAACTGGTTCTTCCTCGTCGCCAATCACGGGCTCGACCTCACCCTGGCCAACGTCGACGCCCTCACCGACGCCTCATGGCGCATCCGCAACGCCATCAACTCCCAGGGCTTCCCGGAAGTCGATCACGTCGAACTCTTCGGCCCACCAGCCGACCCCGCCAACCACAGCCGCAACTTCGTCCTCTGCCCAGGCAAGGCCTACGACCGCTCTCCCTGCGGCACCGGCACCAGCGCCAAACTCGCCTGCCTCCACGCCGACGGCAAACTCCCCGAGGGCCAGATCTGGCGTCAGGAAAGCATCATCGGCAGTGTCTTCTCTGGCACCGTCGAACAGGACGGCGACTCCCTCATCCCCACCATCACCGGCCGCGCATGGGTCAACGCCGAAGCCACGCTCCTCCTCGACGACTCCGACCCGTTCCGCGACGGCATCCGCTCGGCTTCCTGACTTCGCCTCCTAACTCTCCGCCCCTCCTCCCATGCCCCCCAGACACACGCTCATCATCGGCAGCGGCGTCATCGGCCTCAGCACCGCTCACTACTGCCAGCAGCGCGGTCACGCCGTCACCATCATCGACCGGCTCCCCGCCCAGCGCGACGGCTGCTCGTTCGGCAACGCCGGCATGATCGTCCCCAGCCACTTCATCCCGCTCGCCGCCCCAGGCATGGTCAAACTCGGCCTCAAATGGATGTGGAACCCGGAATCCCCCTTCTACATCAAACCTCGTCTCTCATGGGACCTCATCACATGGGGCTTCCGCTTCTGGCAGGCCGCTAACAAACAACACGTCGCCCGCTGCGCCCCGCTCCTCCGCGACCTCAACTTCGCCAGCCGCGCCTGCTACGAATCCCTCGCCGCAGATGGCCACGAGTTCAGTCTCGTCCAGAAGGGGCTCGCCATGCTCTGCAAGACAGACCACGCCCTCCACGAGGAAGCCGCCACCGCCGCCCGCGCTAACGAACTCGGCATCCCCGCCGAGGTCCTCGACGCCCGCGCCATGGCCGCGCTCGACCCCACCGTCTCCATGGACATCAACGGCGCAGTCTACTTCCCCAAGGACTGCCACCTCTCCCCCGCCCGCTTCATGGCCAGTCTCGAAGCCAGTCTCATCGCCGGCGGTGCCACCTTCATCCGCGATACCGAGGTCTCCGCCTTCGCCACCGAAGGCTCCCGCATCACCGCCGTCCAAACCTACAACGGCGACTTCTCCGCCGACGAATTCGTCGTCGCCGGCGGCTCATGGTCCCCCAAACTCGCCGCCGCCCTCGGGCTCCGCCTCCCCATGCAGGCCGGCAAAGGCTACAGCCTGACCGTCACCCATCCCCGCGAACTCCCCCAACTCTGCTCCATCTTCACCGAAGCCCGCGTCGCCGTCACCCCCATGGACGGTACCCTCCGCTTCGGCGGCACCATGGAAATCGCCGGGCTCAACGAAAACATCACGCCCCGCCGCGTCAACGGCATCATCAAAGCCGCTCCCAAGTACTTCCCTGCCTTCCGCGAATCCGACTTCGACGGGATCCTCCCATGGCGCGGGCTCCGTCCCTGCTCGCCAGACGGCATGCCCTACATGGGCCGTACCTCCCGCTGGAAAAATGTCACCATCGCCACCGGCCACTCCATGATGGGCCTCAGTCTCGGCCCAGGCACCGGCAAACTCATCGCCGAAGTCGTCGACGGTGCCAAACCCTCCATCGACCTCTCTCTCCTCTCGCCCGACCGCTACGCCTGACTTCCCTAACCTTACGTCACGGCCGCCCGCTCCGCACCCGCTCCACCGCATCCCGCTCCGCCGCCGGCAATTGCTCGACCCCCGGCGCACGCAACAGCACCCACCCGGTCAGCAGCACCCACGCCCCCACCAGCACCACCGCCGCCGCAATCCCGCGCCCGTTCACCGCTCGGTGCCGCACCTCCGCACGCGTCGTCCGGTCCCACAGGGTATCCCCATGCTTCAGATACACATGGAACCCCATCGCCCATTGCCCCACCGGCAGCAGAAACCCGGCCGGCAGCCCGAACCCAGCCCCCGCCGCCCACACCAGCACCGCCCGCTTCAACGCCACCGTAAATCCTAACCGCTCACCATCCGCTCCCGTCACCCGCAATCCCAGCGCCGCCTTCCCCGGCGTCACCCCCAGCCACGCCAGCAGCGCCGCCTCCACCACCACCCAGATCGCCGGCCCCGCCAGCACCACCACCAGCCCCGGAAACACAAACTGCCACACATCCACCCGCCCCATCCCCACCAAGACCCCCGTCACCGCCGCCCGCGCCACCAGCAGATCAATCTGCCGCGCAAAAAACCGCCGCCACCCCAGCGTCCGCCGCGCCCGCAACACCATCACTTCCGGCCCGCGCTCATCCATCGGCACCACCCCCTTCACACTCTCCGCCACCCGCATCGCCTCCACATACCCCTCAGGCAACGGCGGCGGCCCAGCCACCACCGGCCCCAACCTTAGCGAGGTGTTCAGCGACTCCTCCTCACCCAGCGGCCGCCACGCCCCCATCCCCGCATGCCACACCGGGGTCTCCGCACTCAATTCCCCCTCATCAAGCATCTCCTGAAGCCGGAAAACCGGAAACGGTCCGCTCCTCACGCCTTCCTTCAGCACATATACTTCCATCCCCCAAGCCAACGGACTCCTCCGCCCTCACGCAACGGAAAATCATCCTGCATTCCGCGCTCGCCTCCCTCCCTCTCCAGCATTCCATTCCACTCCTCATGCAGCTCGACGACCTCTCTCTCTTCGACCGGATCACCGAACGCCGCGCCACCGGCAGCCTCAAATGGGCCCGCTACGAAAATCGCGACATCCTCCCCATGTGGGTCGCCGACATGGACTTCCCCTCCCCGGCGCCCATCCTCGACGCCATCCGCCAACGTCTCGACCACGGCGTCCTCGGCTACAGCGTCGCCACCCCCGACGTCTCCGAAGCCGTCCTCAACTACCTCCTCGAAAAACACAGCGTCCGCGCCGACGCCTCATGGCTCACATGGCTCCCCGGCATGGTCCCAGCCCTCGCCCTCTGCGCCGCCATCTCCGGCGACCCCGGCGACGCCGTCATGACCTGTACGCCCGTCTACCCGCCATTCCTCAAAGCCCACCGCGACGCCGGCCGCGAACTCATCACCGTCCCGCTCGCCATCGACGACTCCGGCCGCCACACGTTCGACTTCGACGCCATGGAACGCGCCGTCACCCCGCGCACGAGGCTCCTCATCCTCTGCAGCCCTCACAACCCAGTCGGCAGGGTCTGGTCCCGCTCGGAACTCGAAGGCATCGCCGCCTTCTGCGAACGCCACGATCTCCTCCTCTGCTCGGACGAAATCCACTGCGACCTCCTCCTCGAACCCGACTCCGCTCCCCACACCACCGCCCTCCGACTCCCGGACGCCCTCCACCGTCGTCTCATCGTCCTCATGGCCGCCAGCAAAACCTACAACGTCGCCGGCCTCGGCCTCGCCTTCGCCATCATCCCCGACGCCTCCCTCCGCCGTCGCTTCCAGGCCGCCAAAAACACCTTCGTCGCAGAAACCAACCCGCTCAGCTTCGCCGCCACCGCCGCCGCCTACAACCACTGCGAACCATGGCGTCTCGCCCTCACCCGCTACCTCCGCGGCAATCGCGACCGCCTCGCCGCCTTCCTCGCCGAACGCTGCCCATCCGTCACCATGCCCCACATCGAAGCCACCTACCTCGCATGGCTCGATGTCCGCTCCCTCGGCCTCGAACACCCAGCCGCCCACTTCGAAGCCCACGGCCTCGCCCTCAACAACGGCGCTGACTTCGGTGCCCCAGGCTTCGTCCGCCTCAACTTCGGCTGCCCCCGCCTCACCCTCGAAGAAGGCCTCTCCCGCTTCGCCGCCGCCCTCCCCTAACAAGCCACCGTAGCAAGGCCGTCCCGGCCTTGTCTCCCCACAAGCCCCCGTAGCAAGGCCGTCCCGGCCTTGTCTCTGCCCCAGCAAAGCAGCATCCGCCCCCTCCCTCGCCCCCTTCCTCCCCCCCGCCACGCGCCCGCCCCGGCCTTGTCTTTGCCCCAGCGAAACAGCATCCGCCCCGCCCGCCCCATCATGCCCGCCCCTCAAAACCAAAACCCACCCGCCGCGCGCAGCCAACCCCTAACCTTCACCGTCGACTCCGTCCGCTTCCATCACGCATGGATCCGCACGCGCTTCCCCTTCCGCTACGGCATCGCGAGCATGACGCAGGCACCTCACGTCCTCGCAGAAGTCTCCGTCACCTGCGCCAACCACTCATGGACCGGGCTCTCCGCCGAAACATGGGTCCCCAAATGGTTCTCCAAACGCCCTGACACCTCATACGACGAAGACCTCCCCGACCTCTGCCGCGCCGTCTCCTCCGCCGCCTCCGCCGCCCTCCAGCCCCACCGCTCCTTCGCCGCATGGTGGCAACACCTCTACGCCGCCCAGTCCGACCTCATCTCCCCGCCAGCCATGCCCGCGCTCCTCGCACAAATGGGCACCGCCATGCTCGAACGCGCCGTCCTCCACGCCCTCACCCAAGCCTCCAACTCCACCTTCTCCTCATTCTTCTCCTCCGGCCTCTCCGGTCTCTCCCCCGCCTCCCTCCGACCAGACCTCGGCGCCTCCTCATGGCAGCAGATCCTCCCCGCCCAGCCGCTCGGAACCCTAACCGTCCGCCACACAGTCGGTCTCTCCGACCCGCTCGACACCTCCGACGCCACTTCCCCGCCCGACGACGATCTCCCTCACTCGCTCACCGATAACATCCGCGCCTTCGATCTCACCCACTTCAAAATCAAACTCAGCGGCCACCTCGAAACCGACACCCATCGTCTCCTCCGCCTCGCCGCTCTCCTCCCGCCCCACGCCCGCTTCACACTCGACGCCAACGAAAACTTCCCCGACATCCGCGTCTTCCACGATCACTGGAACCACTGGAACGCCCACCCCACCCTCGCCCGCTGGCTCGACCAAGGTCTCCTCTTCATCGAACAACCGCTCCACCGCGACCACTCCCTCACCGACGCCACCGGTCAGGGCCTCGCCGCATGGGACCACCACCCGCCCGTCATCATCGACGAAGCCGACGCCTCCCTCGATTCCCTCCCCCGCGCCCTCGCCCTCGGCTACTCCGGCACTAGCCACAAAA
The DNA here is from genome assembly GCA_027486335.1 of Verrucomicrobiaceae bacterium. Taxonomy (GTDB): domain Bacteria; phylum Verrucomicrobiota; class Verrucomicrobiia; order Verrucomicrobiales; family V1-33; genus V1-33. The sequence goes on from JAIXPK010000047.1 coordinate 14,509, forward strand.
ACTGCAAGGGTCTCGTCAAGGGGCTCGCCAACCTCGCCTCCACCTCCGCCGCCGGTGCCATCCTCAGCGGCGAAGACCTCTCCAACATCGGCCCCGTCGCCCTCCTCCAGGACCTCGCCGTCATGAACGCCCTCGGCATCCCTCACGTCGAACGCAACGGCCACCACTACTTCCGCGGCACCTCCATGTTCCCTCCCACCACCGGCCAACACCTCATCTCCACCCTCCCCGACCTCTTCGCCCCCGCCTCCCCCTCCAGCGCCGTCCTCCGCATCCACCACGGCGCCCTCAACACCGCCGCCCTCAACCTCCTCCCCCTAGGCCTCCCCAACCACACCATCCCCGCAGGCTTCTCCCCCGGCCTCCCCTCCCCCATCCCACAACCGCCTCTCAGCTAGCCCGCCCCCTCACTTCCCCTGTATCTCAATCGTTTCCCTCGGCACCTGAAATCCGAAGGCGCAACTTGAACTCCAGATGGTTGCGCTCTGGCCGCGGGCCAGGCTAGTCCGAAAACCCCGACCTACTACTCGCGTCATTGGAGCAATCACCGAATGGATCGCCGCTTGCGACGACCATTGAATCGCAAGTACGCAAACAGCGCACCGCCGCCTATAAAGCATACCAGCCACCACAGAGCATGCGACCATTGATGTTCCCCATACTCCGTTTCATGATTAGCCCAGTTTCCTGTTTCCACGCGTCGTGGTGAAGAGTCAAAGAGACTAGCGCGTGTTCTACTCGTGATCTGCCCGGGAATCGAGTCGACCCTTTCGGCAGAATTCCCGGCAAGCAACCCGTCCGCTGCGGGATGATCTGAGTTTAAAAAGGCACTCGAAAATATATCTACGGGATTATGCCCATACGCACCTGCTGCCTGACTTTCCTTGTCCCTGACCATTACATCAACGAGTCTTGAACGCGAGCTACTCTCAATTCTTTCGATCAAACCATCGGCATCAGTCATCAAGTCCAAATCTCTCAAACTGATTGTTGGGTCCTCCAGCGTGCCAGTCCATTCACAATCAAGCAGAAAGCGGGAGTTCGGAGGGAGTCGTGGAACCTTGGCTACAAAGGCAATCGCCTCGCCGGATTTAACCGGCACTACCGCAGCATTGCCAAATAACGGAGCCTGCCGCCCTGCGGTAAAAACGGTGGCCTTTTTGTCAAGTGTCCCAATCTTGATATAAAATCCATTCGCTTCAGAAAAAGCGCTCGCACGTTGATAGGCAAACGAGGCCCCATGATTCAACACGCGAACTTCTATCTCGCTAATACTGTCTTCATTATTGCAAAACAGAACATCCAAACTGAGCGTCCACTTGCTTTCGTTATCCGCAAATACCGGAGCTGTCATAAATAGACCCAAGCTCACCCTCAGCAGCCTCACAATCTGTGTCATCGCAGAAACCATCTTTATCTATACGAAGTGCGCTTGATCAGCGCCTATTTATTATAAATATTTTTAACCTCCGGTACATCCATTGGCTTAAGTCGTGCGGCTAAATCTGACGCGCTAAAGCCGTCACTTATCCACCATGCATCCGGCTTTTCATCATACAGCATAAACGTGAAGTTGTTTAGTATATTCCTGGCTCTTTCGCGCGTAGATTCCGATTCTAGATATGGGATTACCTCGGCAACAACCGAACCAATCGCACTGTTACCAGTAAGGTGGTGAGCGGTTGACATCTCTAATAGCCTATGCCACTTGAACAAAGCGTCGTCAATAGCGTAAGGCAGCGAGCCCGGCTCAGTTTCAATGTCTCCGGGATGCCCTTCGCAGGCTAAAGCGAAAACTTCAAAAGCAGCTCTGCTCGCATGGCCATTGGGTGACTGCAGTTTGGCCAGCAAGTACTTAAACTCAACACTTCCTCCCTCTGCCGGTGATACATTTTTATCCTTCAGGCCATTCTCATTAATCCAATCCACAATCTGCGGGAACTCATCCCCCCGTTGAGCTTTAGTGGATGACTTCGGCGGCCAATTACTATTATCCGCAAAGTTGTCCAGCGCTCTTGCTTTCGCTTTTGTTTTCGCCCCTGCATTTTCACCTCCTTTCACGGTAGTTGTTATCTGGTCAAAAAATAAATAGTAACCAGTGAAGCATACCGCCGCCACGATGCAGGCTACCATCAGGTGTCCTCCCCGACGCTGAAGCCAACTGGTGGTTCTATTCCTTTTCATATCTTTTTTCGGTCAAGTTGTTTCGCCAGTTCCGCGCACTCACTTAGACTCAGCAGACTTGGGCTGGCCAGCAGCGCTTTTTGACGATGCCGATTGAAGCTCAACAATATCGCAACGAGTTCCTTTAAGCCAAGATCCAATCTGATGAGGCTTGCCTGAAGGCACGCCATCCACTACTGAGTCAACGCCTACTATGAATTCGCCTCCAGATCCGGCGCGACGACGACCACGACCCATCGAAGCATCCAAAGTCACTGAAATTTCATATGATTCACCTGCCAAATCCATGTTTGTGATTGCCGTCTGCAAGGTGGTTGCGTTATCGATTACTCGGGTAAACCTATCCACTCCCCTTTTGGACGCCCATCCAAAATCGCCTTCAACTTGCTGTTGTGAAACTTCTTCAGCCACCATTCTATGTCTTTATCACCATAAACATCCATTGTAAATCCATTAATGACCCTTTGTGCATCGGCCGCCTTTGCTGGGTCGGAGAGATACTCCATGGACACCTTGACTATTTGCTTTATCTGATCAATGCCTCCCAGTTGATAGGTTGTTGAGTCGTTAAAGATGTCCTGACCACTCTTAGCCGCGAAATAATTGGTCGATGCTACAGCATTGATGGCTTTCACATCCTCACTTGAATCGTCTGGGGGGAGTGTACCAAGGGGATGCTGCATCGCCTCCACGAACATCAGGTACGCCTGCCAAGCTTCCTGTTTGGAGCTTGATTGAAGTCTGCTTGCCCAAAAAAGAAACAAGGGGTTCTTACTCGGAAGGACAACCGTGACCGTTGGGTCAAAATTGTGCATGCGATAAAATTCCAGTTTATCATCAGCAAGGGTGGCGTCAGCAACACGATGCGAGGAATCCTCTTGCACATCCCTCCCTGCATGCGCCGGTCTCGGGATAACTCTTCGCACCTTAGTGCTATTTCCCCCAAGACCTTCACTTGATCCGCGATGATACTTGTAAATGAAAACAATCGCGAATATCAAAACAATGCTGGCAGCGAACCATGCCAAACCTGATGACTTTCCGCCCTTTATTCCATGCGCCTTCATGATTCTGGGAAGCTTGGGCAACGTAGTAATGGGCGAACTCTACTCATTATACCTTGGACGTTCAACATCAATGGTCCATTCCGCCGGGACTAGTGGCAGATAATCATCCATCACGATCGCCGGGGGGAGAGGTGGGGCAGTACCTTTCGGCATAACCATCGTGTATACCGCTGATACCACAGATCGATGATGAACGTGCAAATCAGCTTCTTCACGGGGTGTGTTACCACTTACGCCTTCTGGCTCTGCGATAGGCCAAGTCGCAGAACAGACAACATAGTCCGGCGCGACGACTCGTCGGCCGCCGGGCGGAAATTGAGACACTGCATAGACTTCTGCCGGTGTTACGTCGGGTTCGCCCAAGCGAAGTCCAGATTCCAGATCAACGTTCTGCGAAACCGACAACGACATTGGATACCGTGAACCCGTCGGATTACTAGCAGGTTTAGCATCTAACTCGGCAGGTAAAGTCGCAGCCGCCACTGCAAGCCCCGTAGCTGTACTACGTCTGAAAAATGTTCTCCTCGTCTGCCCAATCGGGTTAACTGACGATTTCAGCCTGCGCTCAACCAGACTCGGGGTGATGCACGTTGACGCGGGCTGCTTCATGACTTCCGGCAAGGCTATCGCTTTTGACCCGGTCGGCAACAGAATTCTTTGGCCCCAGGCAGGGGCTTTTGGTAGTCAGCGGTGTGAGGAACCAACCAGCAGTGTGTGAACCTCAGCTTCCAGCGTGTCTGCTCCTCCTTCTGCGCAAACCACCACCCGCCAGCTTGTCTGGCACGGTTGTCCTTGCCCGCCTCGACGCCCCTCGGGCAGCGACTTCTCTGGAAGCACCTGGAATCCAGCCTCTTGCGGACGTGATTCGCCACGGATCCATGCTCTGCCCCCTACCTCGTGGCCTGACGAGCAAAAGGCCGAGTCCGCCACCGGCCCTGCCGCGCCTTACCCGGCGCGTAACCGTTCCGCCACCCAACTCGGTACCGTCCTCATGAAGCCACTTGGCGTCACGCTCACGAAACTTGTCCAATCCGACGGGCACCATTAAATCCATTTCGCCGGACTTCGAGAATATCGGAGAATCCGGTGCGCGAAATGGGACATCGACAAGCCTCGCATAGTCTTACTTCGGCTGGCTGATGACTGCGTCAAGATGTGCCCATCGAGGAAAATCCTTAAGGGTTGCACCCGAAGGACAAGGCAATGAAGATGCTGTTAATAGTCGACCGTTGCTTCCAAGCGTCTCCACGTGCAAGCAGCGATCACCAGGCAATTCGTTGATCGACAGGAGAACAGTATCTCCGGGAGAATTCCAGTGCGCTAGGAACGCAGCCACCATGAGGCCATTGCGCGGACCGTCGAGGAGGTCGGAAAACTGCTCCAACGCCCACTTCCTCATGTCATTCCGTTGTCCTTGGACGTCAGTGATACAGAGTTTGCGTTCTCCATTCGGGTCAGTCTGAATCCTACTGCGTTTGACCTCGCCACTCCGCCAATTATTCTCAAACAATCGCGCCGCCTTCGTGACTTCCCGCTCTTCAGAAGGGGCAATCTGAAGCGTCGAGATAAACTCCTTGGACAACGCTCCGTTGGACGCATCGAACACTGGAAGAGTGACGGTCCCCTTTTCCAGCAGCCTGGCGAATACTTCAAAACCAATCCGCACTTTTCCGGCTTGCTCAGGCAAATCAGGGGAGATGGGATCCCGAGAGGCCAATTGTTCGCTTCCCCGTCCTATGGAAGACTCAGCAGACTTGGGCTGGCCAGCAGCCCTTTTTGACGATGCCGATGGAAGCTCAAAAATATCGTACCGAGTTCCTTTAAGCCAGGATCCAATCTGATGAGGCTTGCCTGAAGTCACCCCATCCACTACTGTGTCAACGCTTACGATGAATTCGCCTCCAGATCCGGTGCGACGACGACCACGACCCATTGAAGGATCCAAAGTCACTGAAATCTCATATCCTTTTCCATAAGCTTCAGTCAAATGCTGTTCGAACGCAGCCTTCAGAGTGGCGGTCGCGTCAGAAGCGGCCTCGGGCAGTCTGCTGAGGGCTGCATCCAGCGCAGCCGCTATTTGCGGTGCTGCAACAGCCTCCACCCTGATCTTGCTTCCCCCAGAAAGAGAGATCTTTCCGTCAGTTGCGCCCGCGGCGACAGATTGGATCTTCTTCAGTTTAGCGGCCGCAGTATTCAGTGTTGCCTGCACTTGGGGTTGACTGGAGGGGTCGATCTCCAAGCTGTCGAGAAAGTCCACGGATATGTGACTGGAATCCGGGCTGATTAAATGCTCGATCCCAACCGTTGTGCCGCTTGGATTCGTTCGGGTTGAATTGGCCGATTTCCGAGGTTCAGGAGGCTGTGCTGCTGCTTCGGATTGTGCGAATACTCCGCAAACCGAGGCGACTACGAAAAAAGACACAAGCCAAGATGTTTTCATGTTATCAGCATTTGATGTCCCGGCAGATTAATTGCGTCACGGAATCCACCGCCGGCTGTAGAGGTGTTCGTATCGAGGCGCCAAAGAAAACTCCTCCTCGTCTGCCCAATCGCCTCAATCGCCGATCTCAGCATGAGTCGGAGTGATGCGGGCTGCTTCATAACTTCCGCCAAAGCTATCACTTTTAACCGGGTCGGCAACAGAATCCTTCAGTCCGGGCAGGGGCTTCTGTGATCTTCAGCGATAGGAAGCAGCCAACTGCGGGCGAACCTCAGCTTCCAGCGTGTCTGCTCCTCCCTCTGCACAAACCACCACCCGCCTTCTGGCCTACACCATCGCCCGGGACCCGGCGAAGTCCTCCAGCAGCGCCGTTCGGGAATCCTCTTGGGAAGCCGTCCCCCGCGGTCGTCGATCGCCGCGGATGTGGTGATCTTCCGGAACACGGAAGCGCCGTTGTTCTCAGTGGAGCGGTCAGGGCGGAGTCTTTCCTCGAGGCGATGATGGAGTGGAAACCGATCGACATCGAACGATCAGCTGGCCCGCCCCCTCACTTCCCTTTCCCTTTCGCCTTCCCCTTCCCACTCAGTTCCTCCGCCGTCCACGGCAGCACGCGCTCCCGATTCGCCGCCCGCACCGCCGCCACCTCCGCCACCCCCACCGGCGACGCCCCGTGCTCCCACTCGCGCCGCAGATACGTCAGCACTCCCGCAATCTCCTCGTCCGTCAGTTGCGGCAACGGCGGCATCGCCAGATTCCACGTCTTCGGCCCCACCTTCACCGGCCCCGCCAGCCCGTGCAGCACAATCCGCGCTGCCACCTCAGGCTTTCCTAACACCCATTCACTGTCCACCAGCGGCGGAGCCAGTCCGTCCAGTCCATACCCGTGCGGCTGATGACAAGCCCCGCACAAGGTCCCGTAAATCACCCGCCCCTTCTCCGCCAGCGCCGTCTCCTCCGCCGTCAGCGGCTTCACCACCGGCGGCGCAGCCACCCCCGGCTTCCCCGGCCACCCCACCCGGGCCTCCACCACCGCTAGCGCTTTCCCCGCCCCACCCGTCAACGCCCCTCTCATCTTCACCAGCACCCCCGGTTCCTCTCCCACCCACACCATCTTCGCCACTTTCCCATTCCCCGCCGACCCCAATCCCTTCAACAGCGCCACCTGCACCGCATCCCCAGCCGGTCGCGACGCCGCCAGCTCCAGCATCGCCGCAAACGGCCCCGCCTTCCCCGCCGCACCCACCGCCCCAGCCAGCATCTCCCCCATCGCCGCCGCCGCAATATCCCCACCTGCCTGACCTACCAGCAGTTTCGCCAGTTCCACCTCCCGACCCCGCAACCCAGTCATCGCCGCCTCCCTCACCAGCGCCACCTCCGCACCACCCGACACCAGCAACCGCGCCAGCGCCGCATCCGTCTCCGGCAGCGACATCGCTGACAATTTCAACGCCAGATGCGCCTGCACCAGTCTGTCAGGATCCGTCATCGCCGCCAGTTCCGCCGCCATCTCCCGCCCCGCCATCCGCACCGCCGCGGCCCGAATCCGCGCCTCGCCGTCCCGCATCGCCGCCACCAGCATCTCCGGCGTCACCGATCCTAACCCATCCAGCACCCACAACCCATGCAGGCGCGCCAGCGCCGACTGACCCTTGTCCTCCACCACCGCCTTCACCGCCGCCACCACTTCCTCCCCGCCCGTCTCCACCAGCAACCGCTGCGCCGTGTCCCGCACCCATCCATTCGCGTGCCCCAGCAATGCCGCCCGCTCCCGCGCCCCGACCGGCACCGTCACCGGCTTCCGCCGCTCCGCTCCCTCACGAACCACCCGCCAGATCCGCCCGCCATCCAATGGAGCCAGCAGTTGCCGCGCCTCGATGTTCGCCACCAGATAATGCGTTAGAAAACCCGAATGCTGCAGCACGCCGCGGTACAGATCCGCAATGTACAACGCCCCGTCAGGTCCATCCACCGCCTGCACCGGCCGGAAGCGCTCATCCGTCGACACCAGAAACTCCCGCCCGCGCTCCGCACTCTCCCCGCTCACCACGCCGTCCTTCTCCTTCAGCACCGCCCGCTTCACCAGATTCCCCGACGGCTCCGGAATAAACGCGTTCCCACGGAAATCCGGCAACGCATCCCCGCGGTAAATCAACGCCCCGCACGCCGCCGTCGCCGACGTCAGTGACCCGTCCTCCCTCAAAGTCTTCGGCTCGTAACCACGATTCACCCCCGGCGTCGGATGCCCCGGCCACACGCTCTGATCCGCAATCACCCGGTAATTCACCCCCGTCGTGCTCCGCAGCATCGGGTTCTTCACAAACGCCTCGGCCGGCAGCAGATCGCACCGCAGCAGATCCGAATTGTAATTGAAGAACAACCGCCCCGCATCGTCCTGACACAATCCATACTGCCCGCGCCCCAGTCCACTGTCCTTGCTCCAGACGCCTCCGCGCAACTTCAGCCGCGTCCCCCATCCCGCCACCCACACCGCATTGTCCATCGCCCACACCGGCGTGTTCGCCATGTGCTCCGGCTGCCCCGTCCGGCTCCCGAAATCATCCGCCACCGCCTCCTTCCGGTCACTCTTCCCATCCCCGTCCTCATCCTTGCAGAACCACAGCTGCGGCGGCTCACCCACCAGCACCCCTCCATTCACCGCCATCACCGCACGCGGCAGCACTAACCCATCCAGAAACACCGTCGCCTTGTCCATCCGCCCATCCCCATCCGTGTCCTCCAGCAACCGAATCCGCCCCTTCGGCTCCAGATCCTTCGCCCCCGTCACATCCTGCATGTACCCGCGCATCTCCACCACATAAAGCCGTCCGCGCTCATCCCAGCTCATCGCCACCGGCGCTTCCACCAAAGGCTCCGCCGCCACCAGTTCCACACGATACCCAGCCTCCACCCGAAACGCCTTCAGCGCTTCCTCCGGACTCAATGGCTTCGGCACCGGCAACTTGAACCGAATCTCCACATCCTTCGGCCCCGCATTCTTCTCATGAATCGCCACCGCAGGCACCACCATCGCCAGCAGCACCGCCAGCACTTCTGTTCTCTGTTTCACATTCAATTTCATAGCTCCTGGAAAATCTCTCACAGCAGGCAGCACGCCAGCGCCCGATTTCAACCCCATCCCTCCCACGGTCCCGCGGATTCACCCCCAAACTTCAATACCCACGCGGATGCCGCGCCGTAAACCCGCGCACATTCCTCGGCTTCGTGCTCCACCTCGGCCCCGCATGCCCGTTCCCGCTGTTCGACGTGTCCAACCGCAACCCGCACACCGTCATGAATACATGCCCGTCCCGCCCATAAACCGTAATATACCGCCCCACCCCGCCCGTCCCATACTTCCGAAACTCCCCGCTCGTCAGCGGCGACGCCAGCAACCCGCTCGCCTTCAACACATACGACACCGACCCCGAACAATCCAATCCCCTCGACGGCCGCCCATGCCCGCCTCCATACTGATACGGCACCCTCTGAATCCGGTTCCCCGCCGCAATCGCCGCACGCACCGCCCTCGGCACCCCCGCCGGTGCCACCGCCCGCCCGTTCACCAATGCCGCCCGATTCCCCCTGTAAACCGCCGTCGTCTTCGGTTTCGAGGCACATCCCACCGCAAGCAGGGACAGTCCAGCAGCAGCGAGCAGGCGTATCGTGAAGCGCATCATTGCCTTGCGTTTACCCGCCTCCGCGAATCCATGCAAGCCCCGCCTCGCCTCGCCGCCGTCCACCCCTTCTCCACTTTCCCATGATCTCCCCAAAACCCTCATCCGCTCTCATCCTCGTCGGCCACGGCTCCACGCTCAATCCCGATTCCTCCCAGCCCACCCACGACCACGCCGACACCATCCGCCGCACCGGTCTCTTCTCAGAAGTCCACTGCGCCTTCTGGAAGGAAGAACCCTCCATGCGCGAGGTCCTCCGCATGGTCGATTCCCCGGAAGTCTACATCGTCCCCAACTTCATCAGCGAGGGCTACTTCACCCAGAATGTCATCCCGCGCGAATTCGGCCTCTCCGGCCGCACCACCGACCTCGGCCACACCGTCGCCCACTACACCGACCCCGTCGGCATCCACCCTTCCATGACGCGGCTCCTCCTCAAACGCGCCGCCGAAGTCGCCGAAGGCATCCCTCTCACCGAGTGCAGTCTCATCATCGTCGGCCACGGCACCGGCCTCAATGACAACTCCACCAAGGCCATCAAGGACCAGGTCGAAATCATCCGCGCCATGAACTGCGGCTTCGCAGAAGTCATCGACGCCTACATGGAAGAACCTCCACTCATCGCCGACTGGGCCACTCTCACCTCCGCCCCTAACGTCATCGTTGTTCCCTTCTTCATCGCCGACGGGCTCCACTCGTTCCAGGACATCCCCGTCCTCCTCGGCATGGAATCCGAACCCACCGCCGCCGCCAGCCAGATCGAGGTCTTCCGCCGCAACCCCTATCACCTCCACGGCCGCCAGATCTACTACTCCAGCGCCATCGGCACCGAACCGCTCCTCGCCGAAGTCATGCTCGACCAGATCGCCGCCTTCGACACCAATCACAAACCCGCCGCCTGACCCTCCCTCATGCCCAGCTCCATCAACTCCGCTCTCGCCTCATGGCTCGCCGCCGGCGGTTCCTCCATCGGCGAAATCTCCATCACCCCGCACGGCTCAGGCTGGCAACTCCGCCACCACGCCGATTCCTCCACCGACCCCGCTTCCCTCAAACCACTCGATTCCCCGGAAGCCCTCCGCGAACTAGCCAAATGGGACGCCGCAGGCAACTACCGCCCGCTCCACTCCGCCCCTAACCTCCCCTCCGGCTGGATCGCTTCCCTCCCGGACCTCGCCTCCCTCCGCCTCGCCCTCGACTTCCTCTACCCCGCCGCCCTCGCCAACTGGCTCCGCTGGCTCGACGGCACCGCCTCCGCCTGCTCCCTCCGCGACACGTTCAACCGCCAGTCAGGCATGTACCGCGTCACCGGGCTCATCCGCGACTCCGAAGCCGAATCCCTCGTCACTTCCTCCTGCCACGACGGCAATTGTCTCCGCAAGGTCATCTGGAATCTCGACGGTACCACCCCATGGGCCGGCTTCCCGCCTGACAAAACCTCCGCCCCATCGTCCGCCCCGGAACTCGGCCAGCCCATCCCGATCCTCTGCCTCGACCTCTGCCCCATCCTCCTCGCCGCCGCCCGCGAAACCGTCAAAAAACGCATGAAATCAGAGAGCGATGCCGCCAAAGCTGCTGAAGCTCAAGCCTCCCCAGCCTGATCCACGCTCCACACACCGCCATGAACCGCCGTCATCTCCTCCGCCTCGCTCCACTCGCCGCCCTCGCCGCCTGCTCAGACCCCGCCGCCTCCTCCAAGGCCACCACCGGCACCCCCGGCACCAAGCCGCTCATCATCGGCATGGACATGACCTACCCGCCCTTCGAATTCAAGGACGCCAAGGGCGAACCCGACGGCGTCGACGTCCGCATCGCCGAAGCCCTCGCCGCTTCCCTCAACCGCCCGCTCACCCTCGAACCTCTCCCCTTCGAAGGCCTCATCGCCGCACTCAAATCTGGGAAAATCGACTGCGCCATCTCCGCCATGACCGCCAGCGATGACCGCCGCAAGTCCATCGACTTCTCCGATCCCTACGCCTTCACCGCCATCGCCATGCTCGTCGGCACCAAAACCTCTATCCAATCGGCCGCCGACCTCGCCAAACCTGGCACCCGCTTCACCGCTAAACTCGGCACCACCGGCGAATCCTTCGTCCGCGCCACTTACCCGGACGCACCCCTGACTTCCCTCGACGACGAAAGCGCCTGCGTCCTCGAAGTCGCCCAGGGCCGCGCCGACGCCTTCATCTACGACCAGCTCTCCATCCTGTCCTATCACCTCAAAAACAAGGACACCACCCGCGCCCTCCTCCAGCCCATCCGCGAGGAAGCATGGGCCATCGGCCTCAAAAAAGGCAACGATTCCCTCCTCTCCGGCGTCAACGCCTTCCTCAAAACCTTCCGCGAATCCGGCGGCCTCGCCAAACTCGGCGACCAATACCTCGCCTCCGAAAAGAAACTCATGGAATCCATGGGCATCCCTTTCATCCTACGCTGACACCCAAAAAAGTGGAAGCGGCGTCCCGCCGCTTGTCTCAACCCTAGCTGCACCCACCGCAGCAAGCAAAGTGGAAGCGGCGTCCCGCCGCTTGCCTCACACCAGCGGCAGCCACCGTAGCAAGGCCGTCCCGGCCTTGTCCTCTGTACCGGCATCCCACAATCCCAACGGGATTGCACCCCCTAGCCCAGGGTTGGCCTGCGCCGCGGGCCTACCCTGGGTCATCCGCACCACCAGATCCCCAATCCCAACGGGATTGCGTCCCCTAGCCCAGGGTTGGACTGCGGCACGCAGGCCTACCCTGGGTCCTCCACCCCGCCCTCACCCTTCCCGCCCCGCCATCACTCGCGTCCCCTCCTCCCACTTCAGCCCCCAGTCGCGCATCGCCCCCAGTATCGGAATCAACTCCCTCCCTTTCTCCGTCAGCCGGTAAGCCGGGTGCCTCGACCCATCCGCCGCCGCCACCTGCACCACCACACCGCTCTCCAGCAATCGCCCTAACCGATCGCTCAGGATATTCGTCGGAATCCCCTCCGGCGACGCCGTGAACTCCTTGAACCGCTCGGCCCCCATCATCAGATCCCGCACCACCAGCAGGGTCCACCGGTCCCCCATCAGATCAAGACAGCACGCCACCGGGCAAGGCGAACGTCGGCCGCTCGCCCCCTTCACCCCCTCCTTCTCCCCCACCGCTCGCTTCATGGATCTCTGATTCACTCCCCCTCGCATACATCAGGGATTTCATACTTGCAATCCACAAGCATCATGCTTTCATTTTGCAAGCATGATGGCCGTCACCCCAAACCCCGCCCGACCCTCCCCGTTCCTCACCACCTACGGCCCATGGGCGCTTGTCACCGGCGCTTCCTCCGGCCTCGGCCTCGAACTCGCGAAACTCCTCGCCGCCCAGGGCTTCGATCTCCTCCTCGTCGCCCGAAACGTCACCGCCCTGTCCGCTCTCGCCACCGACCTCACAAAACAACACGGCCCCCATCGCTCGTTCATCGCCCACCCCGCCGACCTCACCAGCACCGACGAAATCGACAAACTCCTCGCCGCCACCGCCACCATCGACATCGGCCTCGTCGTCACCGCCGCCGGTTTCGGAACCTCGGGCGACTTCCTCACCTCAGACGCGCAGAACGAACTCGCCATGCTCCACGTCAACTGCCGCGCCCCCCTCCTGCTCGCTCACCACTTTGCCACCCGCCTCGCCGCCCGCCGCCGCGGCGGCATCATCTTCTTCGGCTCGCTCCTCGGATTCCAGGGCGCACCCCGCGCCGCCCACTACGCCGCTACCAAAGCCTACATCCAATCCCTCGCCGAAGCACTCCACCTCGAACTCCGTCCCCACGGCGTCGCCGTCCTCGCGGCCGCCCCAGGCCCCGTCCACACCGGATTCGCCGCCCGCGCCCGCATGGTCATGTCCGGAGCCGACAACCCAGCCACCGTCGCCCGCGCCACCCTCGCCGCCCTCGGCCGCCGCATGACCACCACCCCCGGCCCCCGCTCCAAATTCCTCACATGGTCCCTCATGACCGCCCCCCGCTTCCTCCGCGTCCGCATCATCGGAAAAATCATCGCCTCCATGACACCCCCCACCCCCTGATCCCCACGCCCCCCTCCAAGAGGTCTGTCTACTTATCCAATCTCGGCATGCTCAGTCTCAGCAACCTCGCCGCCCTCCTCACCAGCTGCGCCTACACCGCCCGCTATCGCCCAACCACTCTCGCAACGGACGGATCGCTCCCACCAGACCACCTCGCCATCGTCACCATCAGCGCCACCGAACATCGCCAAGGCCAGCGTCGCGCGTTCTTCGAAGATACCCGCAAGGTCCTCGCCGACCTCCCCTCACAACCCGGTCTCCTCGGCCACGCGTTCCGCTTCGAATTCATCGGCAACAAAGCGTGGACCATCACCGCATGGCGCGACATGGCCTCCCAGGACGCCTTCGTCCGCTCTCCCGCCCACCGCACCGCCGTCCGCCGCAGCCCCGAAACCACCCGGAACACACGCTTCGTCACCCTGCGCCAGCCACTCTCCTCCCTGCCGCTCCGCTGGCCCGAAATCCTCGCTCTCGTGTCCAGCGCGCCCGTCCGCTCATCCCGCACCCCGCTCAACCCAGCAGATTCCGATCAAGCGACCGGTACCCCAGCGCCTCCAGCATGTGATCACCCGTGATCACCCGTGACCCCTGCAAATCCGCAATCGTCCGGCACACCTTCAGAATCCGATCATGCGCCCGCGCACTCAGATTCTGCTGATTCATCGCCGCCTCCAGATACCCTGACGTCTCGTCATCAATCGCGCAGTGCTCCTTCAGCAACCGCGGCGTCATCGCCGCATTGCACGTGATCCCCGTCCCCCGATACCTCATCTGCTGAATCCCCCGCGCCGCCTCCACGCGCGCCCGCACCGCCGCCGACGTCTCCCCCTCCCGCGCCCGCGCCAGTTGCCCGTACTCCACTAGCGGCACCTCCACATGCAGATCAATCCGGTCCAGCAACGGCCCACTGATGCGCTGCCGGTACCGCTGTATCTGCGACGCCCCGCACCGGCACTCCCGCTTCAAATCCCCGTAATACCCGCACGGACACGGGTTCATCGCCGCCACCAGCATGAACCGCGACGGAAACGTCATGCTCCCCGACGCCCGCGAAATCGTCACCCGCCCGTCCTCCAATGGCTGCCGCATCACCTCCAGCGTCGACCGGTTGAACTCCGGCAGCTCATCCAGAAACAACACGCCGTGATGCGCCAGTGATACCTCCCCGGGACTCGGATTCGTCGACCCGCCTAACAAGCCAGCATCCGAAATCGTATGGTGCGGCGCACGAAACGGCCGGTGAATCAGAAACTGCCTTCGCGCCTCGAGCATCCCGCAAATGCTGTGAATCTTCGTCGTCTCGATCGCCTCCTCCTCCGTCATCGACGGCATGATCGTCGCCAGCCGCTTCGCCAGCATCGACTTCCCCGTCCCCGGCGGCCCCACCATCAGCAGATTGTGCCCGCCCGCCGCCGCCACCTCCAGCGCCCGCTTCACATTCTCCTGTCCCTTCACATCCGCAAAATCAATCTCCCACTCCTGACCCACCGCAAAATCCGCCATCGTCCGCCGCGCCATCGGCAGCAGCGGTGCCCGGCCCGTCACATGCTCGAACGCCTCCCGCAGGCTCCTCACCCCGATCACCGTCACCCCCTCCACAATGCTCGCCTCCTCCGCATTCTCCCACGGCACGATCACCTCGTCCCGCCCGCACGCCCGCGCACACAACGCAATCGACAGAATCCCCTTCACCGGCCTAACCGTCCCGTTCAGCGCCAGTTC
Source organism: Verrucomicrobiaceae bacterium (assembly GCA_027486335.1). Lineage (GTDB taxonomy): Bacteria > Verrucomicrobiota > Verrucomicrobiia > Verrucomicrobiales > V1-33 > V1-33. Next base: position 29,642 of record JAIXPK010000047.1, read on the forward strand.
CCCCACCATGCAGAACCGGTCAAAACCACGCCCCTCCGCATAGTCCACCCGGTTCGCAATCATCCCCACCGCAATCGGCAGATCAAAACTCGGCCCCTCCTTCCTCAAATCCGCCGGAGCCAGATTGATCGTCGTCCGGCACGCCTTCGCCCCAGGATACCCCGAATTCGAGATCGCCGTCCACACCCGGTCCCGACTCTCCCGCACCGCCGCATCAGGCAACCCCACAATCACCGTCGTCCCCGTCACCTCCCCCGAATCCGCCTCGTTCACCTCGATCTCCACCTCCAACGCATCCACCCCATGCAGGGCTGCAGAAAACACTCGCGACAAATCAGCTGACATAATTTCCCTCAACCAAACATGCGGCCTCACCTAATCGCAAGCGCGTCCCCTCATTTTCGCGCTGGCACCTGCCCCCGCCCCACTTTCCACATCTCCTTCCCATGACCCCACCAGAGATCACCATCTCAACCCACCGCGGCGCAGACATCCTCCCGTTCCTCCACGACGCCGCTCGCCTCCGCATCTCCGTCTTCCACGCATGGCCCTATCTCTACGAGGGCACCATGGAACACGAAGCCGAATACCTCCGCACCTACGCCTCCGCACCCGACGCCGTCCTCGTCGTCGCCCGATCCTCCACCTCCGTCGTCGGCGTCAGCACCGCCATCCCCCTCATCCGCGAGCCCGATTCCGTCCAGGCGCCCTTCCGCAACGCCGGCATCCCCCCGGAATCCGTCTTCTACTTCGGCGAATCCATCCTCGACCCCGCATGGCGCGGCCGCGGCATCGGAGTCCGCTTCTTCACCGAACGCGAACGCTGCGCCCGCGCCACCCCCGGCATCCAGCTCGCCGCCTTCTGCGCCGTCGACCGTCTCCCCTCCGACCCTCGCCGCCCCCCCGACTACCAACCACTCGACTCCTTCTGGCAGCACCGCGGCTTCTCCAAAACCCATCTCCAGACCCATTTCACATGGCTGGAAATCGGTAGCCCCGCCCCCACCTCACAATCCCTCACCTTCTGGACCAAACCTATCCCTAACCCATGAAGGCCGCCCTCTGCCGCTACCCCATCGATCGCCTCGAAAGCTTCGACGCATGGCTCGCGAAACTCCAGCACCTCACCAGCGACGCCGCCGCCGCCGGTGCCTCCCTCCTCGTCTTCCCGGAATACGCCGCCATGGAACTCACTAGCTTCCAGCCCGACGACCTCCGCGCCAACCTCCACGCCAGCATCGCCGACCTCCAGCAATGGCGCGATCCCTTCCTCGCCGCCCACTCCCACCTCGCCACCTCCCTCGGCATCACCATCCTCGCCGCCTCCTTCCCATGGCGTCAACCAGACGGCTCCTACACCAACCGCGCATGGCTCTGCACCCCCGACGGCCAATCCCGCTTCCAGGATAAAATCCAGATGACCCGCTTCGAACGCGAACAATGGCTCATCTCCGGCTCCCGCTC
>JAIXPK010000323.1 GCA_027486335.1 Verrucomicrobiaceae bacterium
CGGGTTCCCGCCGGAGGAGGGGTCGTATTGGATGGCCAGGTTCTGACCGTGCCATCGGTCTTTACCGCCATCCCGATCGATCGGTTCCCCAGCAGTGACACGACCTCTCCAAGATCCGAGGGAATTGTTGTGCTGGAGCCTCCAGGGGGACTTGTCGCAGTGACTAAGCCGGTCAGCCCGACTACACCGACACCCCAGGGGTCAAGGAGCGCCGGCGCGTTCAGCGATGGCCACGTCGGGGCAAGCTGTCCCCAATTGACGACACGACCATCGGTTCTCAGCGCCGATGAGAAATCATTGACAGCAGCAATCGCGGTGATCCCACTGAGTCCGCCCGGCACCGCAAGCGCCCCCCCGGTGCTACCCCAGGTGACCACCGTGCCGTTCCGACGCAGAGCAAGGCAATGGCGCTGCCCAGTAGAGATGGCGATGACATCGTTCAATCCCGCCGGAACGGCCTTCACTCCGCCCTCGTCGGAGCCCCAGACCACCACTTGCCCGTTCTCCCGAAGCGCCATGCAATGGAAATTGCCGGCTGCCACGGCAATCACGTCCTTCAGACCGTCCGGCACCGCCGTCTGACCCCGCGAATTGTCGCCCCAGGCCACCACCGTGCCGTCGGGTCGCAACGCGAGCATGTGATTTCTGTAACCAGCGACCGAAACCGCTTCCTTCAGGCTGGTCGGCACTTGAGCGTACGTCACTGTCCCGAGTGGCCAAGTGACAGGCACGCCACCGGTTCCCATGATCAAAAAACCAATCTGCGTATGGGCCAGCCGTTGGCCGTGGTGCAGATCCTGCCACGCACCCCCATTCAGACTGACCTCCATGCGGGATGCCGTGCCGAGAGGAACGGCGCGCACCGCCGCCTGGGCAAACCGATGTTCCTGCTGGTAGTGTTTGACCCCGGGATTGAACGGCGGCGAAAGCGGACCGACCGCTGTCGTCAGCACGCCAAGTCCCGCCACCGAGGAGGCGGCCGGACGGACAATGTTCAGTTGATAGGTCCGGGTCGCCGTTCCGTTAGCCGAAGTGACCGTCACGAGAATCGGAATCGCGGAAACACGTGGGAGCGGCACGACAGCAGTTCCTCCGGTAACCGGCACACCGTTGACAGTCACGGCGGCGTCGGTTTCCTCGGCGGCCACAATCAAATCAAGGACGTCGGTACCAGCAGCCACCTCGGCAGCATAGGTACTGACATCCGCATCAAAGGCCGGAGTTAGGGAGAACCCCACTGGCTTCAGGCTGGCCAGTCCCGGGTTGGCCGCGCGATTAACGGAAAGCGTGGTCAAACCGCTGTCCCCGCCCTGCGGGTCGGTCACCCGTACCTCGATGGTGTTGGCTCCCGGTTGCAGTGGAACCTCGACCACCGCTGGCCTCAACGTCTCCGGCCCAGGATAAAGCGCGCTCCCCACCAGCCAGGTGAGTAGGGCGCCGCTGGACGTGCCAGCAAGCACCCGACTGTGTCCCGTAGTCAGGAAGGTGACTCCCTCCCATTGCCAGGGAGTGGCACCAGCGCCGTAGGTAATGCCTGCATCGCCCCAGCGCCTGCCGGTGCCATCTTCAGTCACAGCCACACAAGCCTTCTCATCAGCTGCGATGAACACCACATCCCGCAATCCGGCAGGAACGCCGGTCGAGCCGTCCCCAAGGCCGCCCCAGACCACCACCGTGCCGTCTCGCCGCAGCGCCATGCTGTGCGTGTGCCCTGCGGCTATGGAAACCACCCCTGTGAGTCCACTCGGCACCGTACATTGCCCCGCATCATTCCTGCCCCACGCCGCCACCGTACCATCAGCCAGCAGCGCCAGACTGTGATGCAGTCCCGCCCGCACCTGCGTTGCCCCGCCTAACCCACCAGGCACCGCAAGCTTCCCATCCTCGCTGTTCCCCCATACCCGGATGCGCCCATCCTCACCAAGAGAAACCGCGTGGCGCGCACCCCCCGCAATGGCAACCTGATCCCGTACATCCGACGGCACGTTCATCTCAGGCAGCAAAGCGGAAATGGCATTCATCGCAAACACATTGCCGTCGTCGAGCAAGACCATCCCCACCTCTCCACCATGCGCCGCAGAAACCGCCCTGCGGCTGAACAACCCCGCAGAATCCATCGCCTCCGACGCATTGGGATGCCACGAACTGATCTTGCCGTCATCACGAACCACAATCGGCTGCCCACTATCCCTCACCGCAATCACTTCAGCCGAAGCAACCCGCTTCCACGCCCCTCCATTCGACCTGACTTCCACAACCGAAGTCGCATTGGCCGGAGCAGGCCGGAGGCGCAGGCTCGAGTCAGCGTACGTCCCGAGCGCATAACTCCTGACAGATCGATCGAACGCCGGCAACAGCCCCGGGCCGTCCACCGCCAGCGATCGCAGATCGGTCCGGGCACGCCGGGTGACCTCCAGCCGGGTAACTTTCTGCACGCCCCCCTCGCTGGCCCGCAGCTCAATGGGATTCACGCTTCCTGCCGCAAGGTCAGTCGCCAGCCACGACGGCCGGACTTCAACCACCACCCCCGCGATCACCTGTGAGGTCGATGCACGGCTTGGATTCCACACAGAACCATCCGCCTTGACCGCCAGCCCCCCCTCCAAAGCTGCCACTCGATCAGGTGACAGGATGAATCCATCATACAGATCCAGTAGTGTGCCGTCGCGCCGCAGCGCGATCGTTCGCGAAATCGCCACAATGTCATGCAGCCGCGCGATCTCCGGTTCGGGCACTCCAGTCCGTGCATTCCAGAACAACACACGACCCGTATTCAGCAACGCCGCCGCGCGGGGGTAGGAAGGCGAAGCAGAGGAGCCACTAACCATTCCACTGATGGCAACCACTCCCTGCAAACCCGGCGCAACAGGCAGCGCTCCAGACCCGCCCGCTCCCCACGCCACTACAGTGCCATCGCGCCGCAATGCCAGCGCCCACGGCGTCGCACCACCCTGCGCACTGACAGCAATGACGTCACTCAGCCCGGCGGGAATCGTCAGCTGCCCATGACTGTTGTTGCCCCAACCCGTAACCGTCCCATCCGCCCTGAGCGCCAGATTGTATTGCCCTGCCGCTGCAATGGCGCGGATCCCAACAAGGCCCGCCGGCGCCTGAGCGCCAGCTCCCACCCCCCACGAAACCACCGTACCCTCCCTGCGCAATGCCGTGATGTGGACGTCACCCTCGGCGATTGAAATGACACCCGTCAGTCCGGCAGGAACGGCATACGACCCTCCAGAAGCAGGGCTCGAGACGGTGCCTGCGGGAGTCACCCACGCGAATTGGCTTCTGGTCACTTGGTTTCCCCGGGACAGCTTCCGCCACTCTGACCCTTCTCCCACCCGGGCTTCCACCTCCATCCCATTCACGGTCGGCCAGACGACCAGATTCGGCCGGGTCGTCGTCAACTCGTACTGACGAACGGCCGGAGAAAAACCCGGGGTCAACCCTCCCGCCGAAGTAGCTAGCGATGCCAGATCCGCCCTGACAGGCAGGCGGGTCACCGCAAAAGTGTACGTGCGTGAGGATGACTGGTTCTGATCAGTCACCACCAGCGTGATGCTGTTGAGTCCCGGGACGAGCGCCAGTGAAGTGCTCACTCCCGGCAGCAGCGGCACGCCATTCAACATCATGGTCTCAGTCGCGTCCTTAAGCGTGGCTTGGAACGTCAGGCTTTCCCGACCCGACGGAACATCCAGCGAGAACGTCGTTGCGCCAGAGCCCGGATTGATCGGAAACTCCCCGCCATTCAGGCTCACCGCAGCCAGCTCAAGGTTCGCAATACGCGGAACGCTGATCGTATACGCCGAATGCGTCCCATCTTCAGCAGTCACCCGCACCTCAACAAGATTGTCGCCAAGTCGCAAAGGCACCACCGGGGACTCGGGATGCGCCCTCGCCTTCAGTCCCGCAGGCACGCCGGTCCCATCAAGGTTCCCATTCGCGTATGCCCACAGGATGACTTCGCCATCAGAACGGACCGCCTGGTTCAGCCCGGAAGAGGAACTCGCAAAAAGTACATCGCGAACATTTGCCGGAAACTGCAGCTGCGGCAGGTTCCCCGCCGGTACACCCAGCCGACCATCCTGACGAATATGAAAATGATTGGCGCCGTAGCCAGACACAAGCCCCGCCACACCGGGGGTCGTGTACACCGACTGCTGGCTGCCACGTTCCCAGGCAACGGCGGTGCCGTCGCTGCTCAGCACTACCGCCGGACTCGAGCCACTGCAGCTCACTAGGTTGGCCGGTGCCGGGTTGGGCAGCAGCAGGGCTTGTGGATCGGTCGGGGGCGACCAGATCGCAAGGGTGCCGTTCCGGCGCACCGCCGTCAGGTACCGGCCCCCGGAAACCGTGACCAGCTCGGTCTCGCCGGGAAAGATACTGACCGACTGACCTGTCCCGGATTCCCACGCACGAACGGTTCCCGATCCCAGCAGCGCCACCGTGATGTATTGATTTCCGTTGACGGGAAACACCTGCGTGAGTTCCACCACTCCACTGAGTCCCGCTGGGATCGGGGCCGTGGACCCGGGCCGTTTCAGAATGATCCCATCCTTACGGATCGCAAGATATCCCCCGTAACTGCTGAGGATCGCCTCGCAAGGAAACACCGGAGCCACCGCCGTGTCCTTCTGCGTCAGATCAGTCTCGTTCCACCAGAAAGGCATGCCGTCGGGTTGAATGACCGCTGCCACCGCAGCTGTGTTCCCCGATGACGCCCGGGTATAGGGCCCGCCGTTCACTCTGACCTCGACCTTTGCAGACACCGCTCCCACCTTGGGCCAGATACGCAGCGTCGGCTGCCGGACCGGAGCAGCGTGGGTGTAGCTCAGATGGTTCGGAGAGAATGCCGGCGTCAGCGCTCCGCCATCATCAGCAAGGAATCTCAGTGTGCGGGCGGTGGCAGGCGGTTCACGCGTGATCCTGACCCGATATTCCCTCGTCGCTACTCCGTCGTCGGCCTGGCAGCGGAAAACAAAATCGTTAGCACCCGGCACCAGTGGCAGCAGGCCCGACTGAACATCCGCTGACAGCGGAGATCCGTTCCACTGCAGGGTCGTGCCGGTCGCATGAGTGACCGGCAGGAATCGGATGCCGTCACTCGCGAACGGAAGCGACATACTGTAACTGGTCACGTCAGGGGAAAACGACGGCGTCAGCTCGCCGCGGTCCGGAGCCAACCAGCGCAGGCCCGGATTCGCAGTCCGATCGACCTGAATCGCGTAGGTGCGGGCACCCCCCGACCCCCTTGGCGGCGTGACGCGGACCTCCACGACATTCGGCCCGGGCGCAAGACTAATCGGAAGCGTGGCCGGCGAGGAAACGAACAGGCTCCCTTGCGGCGGCGGCCGGTTGTCCGGCGGGACACGCCCCCAGGTCACAAGAGAGCCGTCGCGCTTCAATGCGGCTCCATACTCGGACGCAGCAATCGCCGTCACGTTCTCAAGACCGGCAGGCACGAACGTCACCGGGCCAGTGCCAATCGCCGTCACTTTCCCATCCCGGCCCAGTGCCAGAAAACAACTGCCACTCCCGCAGATCGAAACGATGTCTTTCAATCCGGCCGGCGGGACCACTGCCCTGTAGCCACCGGGCTGGGGTGACCACACCCGAACCGTTCCGTCGCTCCGGAGGGCGGCGACGTTGAAATTGTTGCATGCCACCATGGTGACATTCGAGAGGTCAGCCGGGACCATCGACGGAACAAAGCCGCTGCGGTCCCACGCGACCACCGTGCCGTCGCTCCTCGCCGCCACGGAGAGTGTGGAATTCTGGCAGACGGACACCACTCGGGAAACCCCTCCCGCAGGAAGCGGGATTCCTCCCCATGTCATCAGTGTTCCGTCATTCTTGATGATATGCGCATGATAGCCCGACGCAAAAATGGCCGCGACTCCCGTTTGAGCAGCAAGAGGTCCCAGAAAGGAGACTGTCGTCCCGCCCCACACCCGCACGATGCCGTTATTGCGCAGCGCCAGATTGAATCCGTACCCGCTGGCTACCGCCACCAGTTCGTTCAAATCCACCGGCGGAACCACGCGTCCATCGAAATCGTTGCTCCCCCATTGCACGACGCGCCCATCGGGCCGCAGCGCAAGCAGGTAGCTGGTGTCGGCAGAAAGCGGCGGTCCTGCGGCGATCCGGGAGAAAGCGCCGCCATTAACGCGCACCTCAACGACCGCTTCCGCATCCATCGCCAGCGGGGTCAGCGGCAGAAACGGGAGATCCACGCTCGCCGTATAGCTGAATTGATCCGGAGAAAACTGCGGTGCAGTCCCGGCCGGTAGTCCACTCAATGCCAGCAACCGGGTTTCAATACCCGCCCTCACAGGTTGGATCAACCCCACTAAGACGACCACCGCCACCCAAAGGCAAACATGGCGGACGAGGCTGCTGACCGGATGGCTGGCGGGAAAGCTGGGGGACATGGAATGCGGGGATTTTCAAAGATGTAAGGGTTCAATCCCGTTGAGCCAAGCGAAAATCCGCTATAATCCGCCAGGATCCCAGAATCAGGCTACCTCAAGGCAACACTCCTCCTCCCCGCCAGACCATGCCCCACAGGCAGCCGTGCTTGCGTTCCGGCTCTCAAGCATCCGGACAGGAGATCAGGGGAATCCTCGCTGACGGTTATCCTTGAATTAATGAATCATCCATTAACAAACCCGATCCTGACCATGAAAATGCCCGGGAGGTCAACTCCGCATCCTCAGCCGTCCTCAAGGGACCATCGTCGCCACCTTCGACGCCATCTGAACTGCCCGCCAATCACCCCTTTCCCCACCGCCCTCATTCGTCACGCGGCTTGCCGATCGCTGCCTTCAGCAGATACGTCGAGCCGCCCGCCAGCATGATGAAGAACATAGGAATGAGCATCTCGAAGATCTTCGGCGGATCGCCCGACCCTGTCGGCAGCAACCGGACCATCTGGTGCAACAGCGCCGCAACGAACCAGAACGCGAGGTTCACGATAATGAGTTTCTTGGCTTGGGCTTTGTTCATGGTGCAATCATGGTGTCTGTTCGGGTGTCTCGACCGGTCGCTTCACGGCAGCACCGAACTCAATCCTGAACTGGACGTCTACGCCATCCCCACAGAATACGGAAGCCCATTCTTCTTCCGTCCCGAGGTCGATCGTCGCGTCCCGGAAACCGCCCGGCTCATCACCCCGCTCAAGCAATCGACAGCGCCTTGTCCGTATTCCCCATCTTCTCAACGTGCGCGCCGAGCGCATCAAGAATGCTGAGATAGATGCCTTCGCGCGGCTGCCCGTCATAACTCAACTGCCTTCCCGTCCTCAGCCTGCCTCCCGCCCTGCCCGCCACCATCACCGGCACCCGTTTCGACGCATGCCGGTTGCCGTCCTCAAACGGCGACCCATATAAAATCACACTGTTGTCCAGCAGGGTCCCCTCGCCCTCACGGATCGACTTCAATCTCCCGAGAAAATAGGCCGCCTGCTCATGATGGTAATGAATCACCTTGAGGTACTGCTGCCGCTTCACCTCCTTCGACGTCCAGGACGTTCGCCCGTCGTCATCCTCTGTCTTCCCTGACACATCTCCCCAGTGAGAAAGCGCGTGCCACATCCCCCTCACCTCCGGCAAGAAGTCAAAGTAACGATTGCTCTGCTCATGGTCGAGCATGAAACTCGCCACACGGGTCGAGTCCGTCCAGTACGCTAGGACCATCATGTCGAACATCAGCCGCATGTAAACCTGGTGATTCTCCGGATAACCTCCCGGCGGAGCCACCGCACCAGCCAGCATCGCCCGCCGCTGGCTCTGCGAATCCTCACGGGTCATCGCCAGCCGCTTCTCCACTTCACGCACCGACTCGAAATACTCGTCGAGTTTGTCCCGGTCCGCACTGCTCACCTTCGACCGCAGGCGCTTCGCGTCCTCCAGCACCGTATCAAGAATCGCCTTCCGGTCATCCCTCGCCGCCCCAGCCGCCCCGGCACCCTCCCGCGTCAATCGCCGGAACACCGCCAGTGGCTCCGTCTCCCTCGGCACAGGCGTCGTCGGCGTACTCCACGAAATGTTATTGCGCAGAATGTCACTGGAGAAGCTCCCCTGCGGCTTCATGATCAGCTCCAGCGACGACAGCATCGTTCCGCCGCCAATCGCTCGCGCCGCAATCTGATCCATCGAAACACCGCCCACCCCCTTCCGCGCATTGATCCCGTCTCCCTCCGGCGCTGGCCGGATCAGCCACGTCGCCCCGCCCGCCGGATGGCTTCCCCGCACCTCCGATTCCAGTCCGGTCACCAATTGCAGATCTTCTCTGAATGGCTCGAACGGCCGCATGTTCTCCGCCATCGCAGTCATCCTTCCATCCGCATCCACCGACGCATTCCACGCACTCTCCGGTGACCCATTCGGCAGGTAGATGCATCCCAGCCGCACCGGCGGTCGCTGCCGTGCCGCCGCCCTCGCCGATACCGGTGTCATCACTTCAAGCATCGGCAGCGCCAGCGAGGCCCCCGCCCCGCGCAACAGTGTCCGTCTCGATATCCGCCAGTGTCTCATCGCGTTTGCTTCCCCTCAGGGGTCTCCGGTTGTTTGCTGTACTGAAATGGATAGCTCGAAACAATCTCCCGCACAAGCGCCCGAGACGATCCACCCGCCTCGCGCACCCGCGCCAGCATCGTCACCAGCGCCCGCTCATCGGTAAAGCTCAACTCTCTCCCTAACGCGAACACCAGCAACCGGCTCGCAAAATGCCGCACAAACTCTCCTTCCCGCTTCGTCCGCAGCAGCTCCTTCAGCCCGTCATGCCCTTCGAAGGCGCTTCCGTCCGGCAACACCCCGGCATTGTCCACCCGCCCCTCCCTCAGTCTGCCCGTCGCATCAAAGGCCTCCAGCGCAAATCCCAGCGGATCAATCCGGTCGTGGCAGCTGGCGCAGGCCGCATCTGCACGATGCGCACCCAACGCCTCCCGCAGGCTCACCACATCCCTCTCGGCCGCAGCCCCCAGCGCCGGAATATTTGGCGGCGGCGGTGGCGGTGGTTGCCCCAGCATCACATCCAGAATCCACTTCCCCCGAAACACCGGACTCGACCGCCGCGGCGACGACGTCACCGTCAGAACACTCGCCTGCGTCAGCACTCCACCGCGTCCCGTCCCGCCGCCGTCAAACCGCACGCGCCGCATCTCCTCGCCCGCCACTCCGCCCATCCCGTAATGCGCAGCCAGCCGCTCGTTGGCGAAAGTATAGTCCGCCTCCAGCAGGGTCTTCAGCGGCAGATCCTCACGAAACACCGAATCAACAAACAACACGCTCTCCTCCTTCATCGCCTCCAGCAACGCATCATCCGCATACGGAAATACCGCCCGGTCCGGCCGGATCTTCTGCCCCAATCCTCCTATCCGCAGCCACTGCATCCCGAAATGCCGACTCATCCGCTGCGACCGCGGATCCTTCAGCATCCTCACAACTTCCGCGTCCAGCACCTCACCATCAAAAAGGCTGCCCCGCGCCCCCAGCTCCGCCAGTCGCGCGTCCGGCAGGCTCAACCACAGAAAATACGACAGCCGATTCGCCAGTTCCCGACCAGACACTCGATGCGCGGCCCCACCCGTCTCCACTTCCTCCGTCCGGAACAGAAACGCAGGCGACACCAGCGCCGCCCTCACCGGCAGCTTCATCGCCGTCACGTAATCATCCCCCGCCTCCCTCGCCCCCCGAAACAACACATGATAGCGCTCCACTTCCTCCTCCCCCACCTCGCGCCGAAACGCCTGCCCAAGAAACCGCCCCAGAACCCGCCTCGCCGCCTCCATCTCATTCCACCTGTCGCCTTCCCCCATCTCGAAATCCTTCGCCGCCAGCTCACCTCCCCCCGGCGGTTTCTCGAAAACCAATCGCTCCAGCGCCGCCCGATCACCCCAGACTTCCGCCACCACCGCATCCGCCACTTCCAGAAACTTCTCAATCACTAACGGCTGCACCGCCAGCGTCGCCGCTTCATTGTCAAAACCTCCCTCCGACACCTGATCCTCCGGCAGCCCCCCAGACGCCACCGACTCAATCCCGAACAGGTCGCTCACCGTATACCTATATTCCGTCCGGTTTAGCCGCCTCGGCACCACATGCCCTGGATCCACCGGCAGTCGGCTCACATCAACATCCGCAAGGGTCCTCCCAATCCACTCGGAAAGCCCCGCCCGCACCCCCACCGGCAACTCCTTCGCCTCCTCAGGCGGCATTCTCCCCCCATCAATCGCATCGCGGACCCTCACCCACTCCTTCCTCGACCGCCACACGTCCAGCGCCCCGCCAAACTCCCCGAAGCTGATCCCGCCCTCCGCCTTCTTCTCACTGTGACACTTGAAACAATATGCCTCCAGCACGGGCCTCACCTCTGCCTCCTCCACCGCCCAACCCGTCGCAACCATAACATATCCCGTCACCACCAGAATCCCCGCAGCCAGCCCTGATCGCCGCGCTAGGCCACTTCGCAGTCTCCGAGGATCAATCGCTCCATTCATGATTCGTCTCCCATTCTCCCAAGCATGCCTCCCACCACCCACTTGCCAAGACATTTCCGCCCGCCGCCGTCCGCCCCGTCGATCCACTCTGCCTCATCTACCCGCCATCACTTCCCGCCCGCCGGTGCTTCCGCCGGTGGTGCCCCAGGCCCCTCCACCGCATCACTAGCTTCCACAGATTCACGATGTTCCACCTTGGGAGGCAGAGAAAGATGCACCCCCGGTCCCTCCACCGCATCACTGGCCGCCGCCCCCTCCACTGGCCCCACACTGAACGCCGCCCCTTCCATACCAAAAAACGGATTCGACGCCTTATCGTCCTCCCGCCGCTGATCATACACCGCCATCTGCTCCTCAGTCAGGATCCCCGCAAGCGTCTCCCGCTCCTTCGCACCAGCAAGATTACCCAGAAACGGCATGTCTTCCATCTCCACCCCGAACACTCCCCCGTCAGCATCAATCGTCGCCATCGTCGCAATCGCCTCAGCCGGCGCTCCCGCCGCTTCCAGATGCGCCGCCAGATCCGACTTCTGCGGCTCCGTCAGCCGCGCATTCGCCAGCGCCTGAAACACCCGGTCCTTCTGCTCCGCATTCAGCCCTAACTCCCGGTCCAGCGAACGAATCCTCCGCTGCGCAAAATCCTCCGCCTTCGCTGCCTTGTCCTCCGCCTGCGCCTTCTCGTGCTCCGCCAGTTGCCCCGGCTCCAGCATCCCTTTCAGGAACTCCTCCAGCGTCTGCCGCTCCTCCGCCGGCGCCGGTGTTTTCCCGCTCATCATCTCCTGCATCTTCGCCATCTTCGATTCCCGATCCGCCACCAGAAACGCCCGCAGCGCTTCCTTCTGCGGCCCCGTTAGCTTCAATCGCAGCGCCAACCTGTCCGCATCACGATTCGCCTTCCGCTCGGCATCCTTCTTCATCATCTTTTCCATCTCCGCCTGATCCGGCCCCTTGAACTCCGCCATCTCCGGCGGCACCGCTCCCTCCGCTCCCGCCACCACTACCGCACCATTCGCCGCCGCAGGCCCGCCCACCTTCACAGGCTTCACCGCCGCCCGTGCCTCCGCTGCCTTCACCGCCGCCGTCACCACCCCGCCCGTCTTCTCAGGCGCAGGCTTGTCAAACAAACTGTAGACTCCCGCCCCACAGGCGGCACCCAGCAAAAACGTGATCGGCAACGCGGCTTTCATGCCAGCAACCGTGGATGCGGACCGCCCCACCGTCAAGCATCGTCCACTTCCAGCCGCTCAATCCACCGCAGCTTCGCACTCGTGCTCCGCGAATTCGCACGCTGCTCCGCCACACTCGCCCGCCACGGCTGGTCGTCCGCCACATAATACCCGCCACTAGCCGCCAGCGCCGCAAACGCATGCTTCACCCTCCGATCCTCCCCACTGTGAAACGTCAGGACCGCCGCCCGACCACCCGCACGCAAACATCCCGGCAACGCCCGCAAAAACGCATCCAGCGCACTGAACTCCCCATTCACCTCAATCCGCAACGCCTGAAACACCCGCCGGATCGTCCGCTGCACCTCCTCATCCCCGCCCACCCGCAATCGATACACCGGAGCCACCACCGCACGCACCGCCTCCGCTAACGCCTTCGTCCCCGCAAACTCCCTGCCCGCCATCACCGCCGCCACCTCCCTCGCCAGTGGCTCATCCGCATTCTCCGTCAGCACCTTCACTAACTTCTCCTCACTCATCCCCGCCAGCAGCTTCCCCGCGGACACCCCGCGCTGCGGATTCAACCGCATGTCCAATGGCCCGTTCTCCTTCCACGTGAACCCACGCGCCGGATCGTCAATCTGCATCGACGACAACCCCAGATCCGCAAACACCGCGTCAACTCCCTCCGGATAACCCGACGCCGCCAGCTCGCGGCCCATCCCGGCAAAATTCACTGGGTGAAACACCAGCACGTCCTCCCCATACCCCGCCGCCCGCATCCGCTCCAACGTCCGCGGTCCCTCCACCGGATCCACGTCAAACGCATGCACCACCGCCCCCCTCCCTAGCATCGCCGACGCATGCCCGCCAAATCCCAGCGTCGCATCCGCCACCACGTCCCCCGACTCCAACTCCAGCACCTGCAGCACTTCATCCACCATGATCGGCCGATGCGTCCCCGCAGGCGTCTTGCCAGCCGCCGCCACTTTGCTCAAGGTCTCCCCGTCCCCCCGATGCTCCTTGTACTTCTCCGCAAACTTGCGCGGGTTCTTCCCCGCATACCGCTGTCTCCGCGGCGGGCGCGCTCCGCTCATCCCTTCTGTGCCTTCTCCATCGTTGGTCATCCCTCCCACTGACACCATCCTCCCCTCCACGCAAGGTCCTTGCCCATCGCCGTTGCCTCCCGCCCCATCCTCGCCCATCTCCCCACACCCCCACCATCCCCCCGCCGTGAACTCCCGCCTCCTCCCGTCCCTCACGCTCGCCCTCGCCTCCATCCTCCCTGCCCCCGCACTCGAGCCCGACCGGTTCGTCAAATCCACAGTCGTCTCCGGCTGTGAAGACCCCATGCAGCTCGACTTCGCCAGCGACGGCACGCTCTTCTGGATCGAACGCCGCGGCGCCGTCAAATGGCGCCGCCCCGACGGTTCCTCCGGCCTCTCCGGCACCATCTCCTCGTTCGCCTCCGCCGACGCCGGTGCCCTCGCCATCGTCACCGGCCGCCAATGGCCCGCCCAGCGCGACATCTTCGTCTTCTACACGCCCGAAGCCCTCCCCCGCGTCCTCAAAGTCGAACGCCGCTCACTCAACCCCGACCTCTCCTTCGTCCCCGACTCCACCCGCGTCCTCCTAACCATCCCGCTCGAAGTCGGCATCGACCCCTCCCACTGCGGCGGCGGTCTCGCATGGGACGGTCACGGCAATCTCCTCATCGGCACCGGCGACAACAGCCCGCCTCAGGACACTCCCGCCGTCCACCCCACCGAAAGGAACCGCGACTCCCGCCGCTCCGCCGCCAACCCCCACGACCTCCGCGGCAAAATCCTCCGCATCCACCCGGAACCCGACGGCTCCTTCTCCATCCCCACCGGCAATGTCTTCACCAATCCCAAAGACGGTCGCCCCGAGGTCTTCGCCTTCGGCGTCCGCAATCCCTTCCGTCTCTCCTGCGACCCCAAAACCGGCTGGATCACATGGGGCGATGTCGGCGGCAATGTCAAAACCGACCTCGATCTCGGCCCCGAAGGCTTCGACGAGATCAATCTCACCGCCGAACCAGGCTTCTTCGGCTGGCCGTTCTGCTCGGGCCCTAACCTCCCATGGCGCCCGTTCGACGGCAAAACCCTCAAACCCTCCGGCCCGTTCTGGGACCCCGCCAAACTCGTCAACGACAGCCCGACACTATCAACTCCAATCGCCCTTCCACCCTCCCGACCTGCTCTCCTCTGGTACGGCTCGGAACCCTCCCGCGACTGGCCGTTCCTCGGCAGCGGCGGCCGCAGCATCACCGGCGGCATCATCTTCCGCCGCCCCGCCAACCCCGCCACCGACGCCCTCCCGGCCGAACTCGACGGCACACTCATTTTCGCCGAGTGGATGCGCAACTGGCTCTGTCTCGCACGTCTCAACCAGAACGGTTCACTCCTCTCCGCCGCCCCCTTCACCCCGAACCTCCGCTTCCGCAAACCCGCCGCCCTAACCACCGGCCCCGACGGCGCACTCTACATCGCAGAAATGGGCGACCGCTGGACCGGCAACAAGGACAGCACCATCACCCGCATCGCCTACCTCTCCGGCAACCGCCCGCCCGTCGCCGTCGCCTCCGCCCCCGTCACCTCCGGCCCGTGCCCGCTCACCATCAATCCGGTCAGCTCCTCAAGCTCGGACCCGGACCACGACGCGCTCTCCTTCTCATGGGACTGGCAAGGCGCTGGCCTCTCCGGCCACGCCGACGGTCCCTCTCCTTCCTTCTCCTTCCCCCAGCCCGGCATCTACTCCCTCACCCTAACTGCCCGCGATCCCTCCGGCGCTCTATCCAAATCCTCCCTCTCCATCGCCGCCGGTAACGCCGCCCCCACGGTCTCCTTCACCAACCCGCCCGACGGCAGCTTCTTCGACTGGACCAAGCCCGTCCCATGGGCCGTCCAGGCCGCCGATACCGAAGACGGCAACTCCATCACCGATCGTCTCCTCGTCACCGCAGAACGCCGCGACCGCTTCCCAGATGCCGCCGCCGTCCCGCCCGGGCTCGCCCTCATGCGCGCCACCACCTGCTTCAGTTGCCACCAGACCGCTGACAAATCCGCCGGCCCGCCCTACGCCGAGGTCGCACGCCGCTACGCCGCCGACCCAGCCGCCCGCCCCGGCCTCGCCGCCAGAATCATCTCCGGCGGCAAAGGCACATGGGGCGAGCTCCCCATGCCGCCGCATCCGCAGCACTCCCCAGCCGAAGCCGCCCTCATGATCGACTGGATCCTCTCGCTCGCCCAGCAGGGCGAAACCCTCACCGCCCGCGGTGCCTCCGGCGAATTCAAACTCGCCGAACCTTCCCGCCAGTGGGGCACCGCCCAGAACGGTGTCCTCCGTCTCCACGTCGCCGCCACCGACCTCGGTGCCAATGGCCTCGCCCCGCAACTCGGCGCCGCAGAAATCACGCTCCGCTCCCGCCGCCAGCGCGCCTGCTTCTTCGACAACGGCCACCTCGCCTCCGCCCAGGACAATCTCGACCAGGGCGGCATGGTCGCTCGCCTCGAACCCGACGGCTGGATCCGCTTCCGCCACCTCCGCTATCAGGACTTCTCCGCCATCCAACTCCACGGCTGGGTCCACGGCGGCGACGCCACCCTCTCCATCCACAAGGACTCCCCGGACTCCCCGCCCCTCGTCTCCACCACCATCAAAGCAGGCCCCGCCACCGGCAAAGCTTCGGTCTGGAACCTCCCCATGCCTAACGCCAACGCCCACGGTGATCCCGCCGACCTCCTCATCGCTCTCAAAGCACCCAAAGGCACCATCGCCGACTTCATGTTCGTCGAATTCGCCCGCTGACCGCCCGCACCCACGCCACCCCGCTCACGGCGGCATCAGCTCCGGCGGCCCATACATCGGCTCGTCACAAATGCTCCCGGACCCCGGCGGCCATTCGCAGTCCTCGTGGAAAAACAGCCTCCATAGCCTCTGCTGCACCCGCCCCTGCTCTCCGTCAGGACGACTGAACGCCGTGGGCCAGCACCTGAAATACGTGTAGTGCGCCGTCTCCCGCGTCTCCAGCCAGAAATCCGCCGCCAGCGCCTCCTCCTTCGTGCACTTCGCATACTGCCAGAAATGCGGCCCCAGCCACATCTCGGCGGTGGGAAGGAAATAAATCGTTGGAATCAGTTCTCTGGAGCGTCCAGGGTTCAGCGATGTTTTTATCCGCACGCGATCCGGGCTGATTCCATCAATGCTCTTTTCTATGCAACAGGGAATTGCGGGAGGTGCCTGGCCGTAAGTCCTTTCGTAAAATCTATCCAGAAACGGCGCATTCTGCCATCTGCGATAAAGACTTCCCCACTGCCAACCACCAATCGCTGGATTGGCATTGATTAGCTCTTCGATCAATCGGCCCCAGTGATCAGGCGCTTTGGCATTCTGATCAATCATGCTCCATAGGTGTGCTTGATTCCCCGATTCCTTCGCATTAGCCAGCCGATAGTTGACTCCTGTATCATGACGGCCTGCAGTGACGCAGAATCCATCAAGGCTGCGTTCAATTATCAGATTCCTCACATCCTCCGTTTTGAGCTTTATATATTCCTCAGAATGTAGATGCTCTGGATGCCCGCAAATCTGCTGCACGTCAAATCGCTGGGGCAGACATTCTTGATCTCGAAGATATCCCATCAGAGCATCCCAGACGTTCACGATCGATTTTGGAACATCGGGAAAGGACACAGTGAAACAAATGCGATTATTGCTCATGGCACCAAGTCGAAAGGCTGTATCTCAAGAGTGAATCTCGACGAGACTTGTTCTCCAAGACCGGAAACATAGTTCAGCAACGAATTCTCCAACTGATCGCTCCCGGATCCCGGCTTCTTCAAGATGTGTAGTTTGATTGGCGCTGCTGTTGGCGAACTGTCTCGTAGTTTGAGTATTGCTTTTTTCATCGCTTCCACTGCTCCATCTGGGTTCTTGAGTGACTTGATTTGCACCCACACAGACCCCGTGAAGTCATATCCTGCAGCGGTCGGCGCGTGTGAGAAACCAGCCTTCTTGTAAACACGCTTGTAGATGCTCAACTCCGCCAAGATTCCGCGCACCCAATAATTGTGCGGAATCGCAGGTTCATCACCGACGAAAGCGGGCACGTCGATTTCCCACAGTTTGCCCGCATTCGGATCGCTCAGGAATTTCTTCAGTGTGGCTTTTCCCTCCGCGGAAAGACCACTCTTCGAGAACGTGGCTCCGATGTCGGCATTGACCATCAGGCCAGGATTGCCGTCGAACGCCCGGAAGAACGCCTCGAAAAACTCGTCAACCGTTCCGTCCGGCTTTTGGATCAGGATGATCTCATCGGAGACCTTCGCAAAGTTCTTGGCGGCCATCGCATCAAACTCATCCCCGAGGATCGTCGCCAACTGTGAAAGCCTGCGCTGAAACACAACCTCGCCCCCCTGTTGCTTAACAAGTTTACTGAGATTGGGGCGTTGCAGGATGTCATCTTGAAGATGCTTCCAGCTGTAGATGCTGCGGTTGAAGCCCTCCTTGGAGAACGCTTTCTCAATGACTTCAAAGATCACCTCTTTGATCGTCGGCCCCACGGGTTCGACGGCGCATTTCGCGAAACCCCTTTCATAAGCAGCCCTGAGCAGAGCGTCTCCTGCACCCGCCTCGGCGAGCAGGTGTTTCAGCCACTGGCCCCGCGCCACCACGGCAGCAGTTGTCCGCTTAGCCAAACTGGCAGCCAGGCTAACCCCTCCCTTGACGGCGACCTGCGCCATCGTCGCAACCCCTCCAGTCACCAATCCAATACCAACTTGCTCGCACAAATAACCATAAGTGTAGGCAAACGTGTACGAAAACTCCCGAGTGGCGCTGTCCAGGTCGGCCAATAGCTTTCCCTTGGCCCACGGTGCTCCGTCCCAGTGAGCCTTCTCCGCTCCCTGCATCATGCGGCTGCTGAAGTCGTCCGCCCAACTCGTCAGGCCATCGACGATCGCAGGCCAGTTATTCCTGGTCAATGCCCATCCCTGTTGTGCATGATTCACAAGAGTCCCAAGCGGTGTCCATTTCCACGCCTGCCATGCTCTCGCTCTGAACCCTTCCCACGTACTCAGATCCGGACGCGTTTGCTCGAGGGATCTGAAAACCAGGTCCTCACAGATCCGGTCGGCCATCTGCTTGAGTTCAAATGCTCGCTTCAACGGATTGTCCCGCCAATTCTGCAGCTCGACATCGATCTGCTGCCACGCCCAATTCCCGGCAAAGACGGCACCCTGCTTGATCAGAAGCACCATCATCCAGTCATCCTCCAAGCCGGAAATCACCCCATCAAAGAGGCCGCGAGCCACCACTGCCATCCCCTCCACCTGATTGATGACATTGAAAAACGGAATAAGGCACGCTCGGGTCAGAGAATCGATCCCCTCTCCAGCGGAACTCGGTGCCGCCGGAACGCCAGACCTGTTTGCCCGAAGCGCCAGCACAGGCCCCCCACCGCCAGCCAAATTGAACGGACCGCCTTTGACCCAGGCATCCACATAGGAAATCGTGGACGCAAAGTCCTCTGCCTCAGTCAGGGTGTGGTTGATGGAGCCAAACGCAGTGCTGCTCCCGTTGAGATACAGCTTGATCTCCACTGCCCCGACGGCATTGAAACAAGTGTAATAGTTGATTTTTCGACTGTTGCCCGGGTCTTTCACGAACCACACTTTCTGACTGGCGGACTGCCCCCCGGCCGCGAAGTCCGCTTCGCTCATGATGTCGGTGACCTGATCGTAAATCTTCGTCACTCCTCCTCCAAGCAGGCTGCCATACTTCCCAAGGTTCTCATCGCCCGGCCCGACAAACTCCATGGCAAGGCTTTCCCACCCGGAAGGGATTTCAATACTGCCCGCCAGGAACTTGTCCCTTGAGACTACCTCCACCGGCAGGAGGCGCACCACCTTGAGATACTGCCCAACCTGAGAATGCGGCATTTCCGGGTCAGCCGGTCCCTGTGACACCATGTCATGCGGCTCAGAATACAGCTCGCCCGGCGGGATGGTCAGCGTCACGGGTTCCACGGACACAGGTGCTTCTTCCATCAGCGCAGCGGCAGCGGCTTCCTCTCCAACGTTCGGGACGAAACCGCTTGTCTTTGTCCAAGTCAGTTCAAGAAACTGCCGCATCTGCGGCACCGAAGAGGACGGCCCACGGAGGCGGTACCGGTAGCCGAACGCTCGGATATAGCCTTCGGTGCCCGACAGGGGACCGCCGTTTAGCAGATACACGTTGCGCGCGAAGCTCGCCCACGACCCAATTAAGCTTTCCTCGAACATCTTCTGTGGTGGCAACCCCTTGCCTGCCTTCGGATCGGGCAGCCCGAAAGCGTTCCAACCGGACGCGAAGTCGCTCATGAACGCGGAGCCAGCCCGCGGTGTCGTCCCCAAGAGCGGGGGAGGATCCGGATGGGAAAAGATGGCATCAAGCCAGTAACCCACATCAGGCCTCCACCCTGAATGCCATACCTGCGTTTCAGTCCATGAGCCCCACGAATCGAAAACGGCGCTGCGATATAGCGTCTGACTCGTCAGCACCACGGGCGCCGAGTACTTGAACATCGGCGAAGTTCCAGCCGCAATCTCTTCAAAATCTGGAGAGAAGTCGTCATCGGAATCCCAGATCGGTGCGATCCCGCCGCCGTTCCCCCCGTTGCTGCCGCCGGCATTGGAAGCGTCCACGTAACCGGACTCGCCCGGCCTCGCGAACGGATTCATCCCGCTCGCCAGTTCATCGGCATCGAGGTACCCGTTTCCGTTAGTGTCCACTCGGTACATCGC